>JBMOKV010000538.1:0-6879 GCA_049325495.1 Candidatus Rifleibacteriota bacterium
AAGGTTGTTACCAACCAGAAGATCGCTCTGTGTCAGATTTCTCAGGTTAAGGATGAAGCTGAAGAAGGTGCAACTGCCGCTGCTGCTGCCGGCGCCGCTGCTCCAGCCGCCGCCGCTGCCGCTGCTCCCGCTGCTGCTCCAGCCAAAGGCAAGTAAGCTTGACCATATTGCTAGAATTGGAAAGATTATAGTTGAAAAAGCCAGATTGATCCATGAATGCATGGGTCAATCTGGTTTTTTTATTCATCGTTCTCTGACTGAAATTTTTTATTCAGGAGTCTATTAATGTATAGTTTCGAAATCGGTTCTCCAATCGTACACCCAATCCATGGAGCCGGAATTCTTAAAAAAATTGATCAAAGGCAGGTGCGGGGAAGACTCTTGAGCTATTACGTTATCGATTTTCCTTATAGCGATCTGGGTTCGGTGATGGTTCCCATAGATATGGCTGAAAAGGTCGGGCTTCGCACCATCAACCGCGACGATAACATCGACACGATTTTTACTTCACTGAGTGAATCTTTTACCGAAGAAGAAGAAGAAGAAAGCAAAAGTTTTCATCAGCGCTACCGCGATTATCTTGAGAAGATTCAAAGTGGCGATCTGGTTCAGGTTGCCAGAGTTTACCGGCTGCTTTTCAGACGCAGCATGATCAAACCCCTTGGCACCAAAGACAAGGCCCTTTTCGAAACTGCCCGTCAGTTGCTGGTTTCTGAAATCACTTTTGCAAAAGACATCGTTGATTCAGAAGCCCGCGCCATGCTCGACGAAGCAATGGAAGACATGATTTTCTGAAATGCTGGTCAAGTTAAAGCACCTGGTGCTTTTTCTTTTTCTGATCGCAAACGCGACATATTGTTGTGAACCCGAGCCAGGGGCGCAGCATTTTCCAACCCTTGAGATTCCCCAGCCAAGGATTCGCACGGGCTATTTTCAAGTGCATAACCGTCTCAACGGTCTTCCCAGCAATGAAATCATGTCGGTGATCGAGCATCCGACCGATCAGGGCAATTATGTCATTGCAGGCAGCAAAGACCGTGGAATTATGGTATTTGCTCAACAACAATGGTATGCCTCAAACGACCCGAGTGGCAAAATTAAATTTCCAGAAACAACGGTAACCAGTCTGGTAAGTGCTGGCCCGGAACTTATTTACGCAGGCACCCCGCTTGGTTTGATCAGCATTAAAATCAGCAAAGGCTGCTTTTTTGCAGATAAGATTTACTCAGCCTCCCCTGAAAACCTCAATGTAACCGATATTTTAATTGTAAAAAAAGAAGACGGGCCGACCCGGCAGCTATTGGTTGCCTGTGACCGTTCGGTTGGGAATTTTATCAGCGAAACCTATACGAGTTTTTCTGTTCCCGATCATATAATTCCCAGCGGCTTCAACGCGGTTGGCAATCATGGCGAAATGCTGCTTGCGGGATGGAGTAACGGCCTGCTGGAAATCAGCGGTCAGCGGCTTGAATCATTTGTGGTTGAAAATGACCCCTGTGGCTGGGTAACGGATATTCAGTCGCGCGGCGACTTTTTTTACGTAAGCTCGGCAAACGGGCTATTCAAAGTAAATTCGACCCGTGCTTTCGAGAACATGCTTCCAGGAATCTGGACAACCTGTTTTACTTTTACCGCCGACCCTGGAGAAAAGCCAGCGTCAGCATCCGAAAAAGTCGCAATTGAGGATGCAACCGGAATTTCGGCAGAAGACAGCCCGGAATATCTGCACCTGCTTAATGAATACAACCAGCTGCAACAGGACTTTCAGGATTACGTCAGCCGCAATTCCAGTAATCGTTTTGCTACGCAGGCAGAAGTAGATGCAATGTGGGATCGTTTCTCCGGCTTCGAAACGAAGAAACAGGAGCTTATCGGGGCTGGGGTTACGGTTAAGAATACCATGGCTAAAGGCCTGTGGATTGGCACCAAAGAAAACGGGCTGATCATGTATGATAAAACCGGCATGAATTACCACATGACCATGGAAAATTCAAAATTGCCTTCTGATAACGTGACCTGCATGTGCAGCAACGAAGAAGGTGAAGTCTGGATCGGCACTGAAAATGGCGGTTTATTGCATTATTCAAAGCAGAATCAGAAAGGCAATCAAACAGAAAAGCTTCTCGAATCCTGCAAGCCGGTGAGGGTAAGACAATTTGCAGACCTGATCATGATCTGCACCGAAAACAGCGGCTTGCATATCTATCGACATACAGGCAAGGCCTTTCTGGGTGAACACAGTGACAAAACGACAAAAGGACTTCCAAGCAGAGTAAATGATGTTGCCATAGATAAGGACGGCAACCTCTGGATGGCCGGCAACACCGGGGTCTGGCAATGGAACAGCAAGAAATGGGTGCAGATTCCATTCAGAGGCGTGGCCAACCAGTCAGAGAATGAGGTCTTTTATCTGAATATCGACAGTAAAAATCGCATTTTTGCCGCCACCAGGAGAGGCCCGAAAATTTCCAACAACATATTCTTTTATGATGGAACCAGCTTTCTTGGATTGGGAGTAGAAGAAGTAGCCAAATTAGTCAAACTGCCACCAGAAAAAAGAAAAGCAGAAGCAGAGAAGTTGGGGCTTACTGGTGATTTCATGCGCGAATTTGATTTTGGCAATGCCACCCAGGCTCTTTTGCAATACGACAGCAGCGCCAACGAAATGATTTCCGCAATAATGAATACCGAGCATTACCTGACGATCGGCACCAATTCTGGCATGCAGTTCATTTTTGATGGAGAATCATTCAAGCAGCTTTCAGTTAAAGGAACCGGCAGTCTTGGTCCGATTAAGAGCTTTGCCAGACTTCCCGGCGGAGAGATGGTTATTCAGGGTAATGAAGCGGTCAGTGAATTCAACGGTCAGCATTACAAGCTGATCAATTCTCCTGGGATCAGGAAGATAAACGATCTTTGTCTTGATTCCATGAACCCTGAAACCTATCGTATTGCTTTTGAATCCGGTGGTCAGGGTGGATATGCACTTTACCAGGAACCGCACTGGCAGAAATATTTCAGTGATGCCCCGGTTATTTCAATTGCTCAGGCAGACAAAACGATTTACCTCGCCAAGCCTGATGGCGTCTATTATTTAGAGGAATAAAGCAGAAACCTCAATTATTTTCATAAATATTTCATTAATGGCCGGCAAAGTGCCGACTGATATTAAAGAGAATATTTATGAAAAGAAAAAACCTGCTGTTAACACTGGCTGCTATCGGCCTTTTCTGGCCAATGGGTCATGCATTCATGGCCGGAAACGGTTTTGAAAAAACTGTTACCGCCCCGGTTCCGCCGATTAGTGGGCGAAGAACAGAGGCCCGGGCCAATGGAATGCTCAGCCATTCTGGAACGAGCTATTCAACCTGGCTGAGACGGGGAAAAAACTACGTTAACCGGCGCGAATATGAGCAGGCAATTCTGGCATTCAGAAAAGCTCTGCGGCTCCGGCCCGCAGAAGAAGAAGCAAGATTTCTTCTGGCCTGGTGTTATGAAAAAAGGGGGCTCGAGGGCTTGCCCGGTGATGCAACCGACTGGGACATGCTGGCAGAGCAGGAATACCTGGCAGCAGTTTCTCTTGCCGACCATCTTCCTGCCCGCTACAATCTTGCCCTGCTTTACCGTCGCCATGAGCGTTTTGGCGAAGCAAGAGCACATCTGGAACATATTCTTTTAACCGGAAAAAGAAACTCACTGGCTCAGATGGCCGAAGCGGAGCTTACCGACCTTTTTCATCAGGACATGAGGCCCCGCCACATAGCTGTAGAAATTCCGGAGGCGAGAAAAAATGCTGAGTAAAAAAAGCGTAAAAATGCTTTTTCTAACGGCCTCGATTTGCCTTGCCGGTCTTTCACTTAGCAATGTAACGGTGAAAGCGCGAGAAGAAAGCATTGAAGATCGGCTTTTCAAGAAACTTGAAGCTGCAGTTCAGCAGGGACGCCTCAAAGACAGCAAAGAAGATATCAAACGGGTACTTAAACTTAACCCGCGCCATGCGGGCGCAACATTTTATGCAGGCTCGTTTGCTTTTGAAAAGAAGGATTTCACCAATGCGCAGAAATTCCTTTCCAGAGTCGAAAATGACGTGAAATATGGGGTGGAAGCCCGCAAGCTGCTGAATGAAATCAGACAGAGTCAGTTTCAGCGCAAGTATCTGGATAATCTGCAGATTGCAATTACCGGCGAAGCCTATTCTCAGGCTCTTTCAATATGCGATGAGATTCTTGCAGAAATGCCGGAAAACCAGGATGTTCTGTTTCTTGGCGCTTATGCGGCAACAATGAACAACGATCAGGACAGGGCTGAAAAGCTGGTTCAACAGTATCAGAAAACTACCGCTTCAGGCGAAAGCAAGGCTGAATTGAAAGCATTTATTGACGCCATGTTCAGCGCTGGTTATTCCCCGGAAACTGCGGTTGAGAAACTAATCAGCCTTTCAGATCGACGTCTTCTCACCTTACCGGTTCGAAATAAATTAAAAAGTCTGATTGTTTCTTTAAGAGAACTCGATCTGTTTGAAAAATTCATCAATCAGGAAAAAGGTCGTTCAGGGTCAGATACGGACAAGCTTGAACGCGAATTAATCGAATTTTTGATTGAACAAAAACAGTATGAAAAAGCGATGAATCTTATTAACAGCCGACCAGGCAATCAAATTGAAGATAATGTTTTATATGTTCGTCTGCTTGTATTAACCGGCAAGGAAGAGAAAGCAATGTTGTCGGCACGCCAGTTGATAAGCGCTTATCCGGAAGATCTGCGACTTTATGAAGCCTGGACCGATGCCTGGCTTGGGTTTGTGGAACGAACCTCAAAAACTCCTGAAGGAAAAGATGAAACGGGAAAAAGCTTTGATGAAATGGCTCAGGAAGTTCTTGAGCGCCTGAAATACGATAAGCTGGTAAAGATGCAGCCTAATCTTCTTCTCAAGCTCATAAGGCTTGCGGTCTTGACTGAAAATGAAGAAAAGGTAAAAGAAGCGCGCAGCGAGGCTGTCAAAATTCCATTTAATTCACAGAATGTCGACCTGCTACTCAAAACCGTTGACAGCCTGATTTCAATCAACCGGTCTTCAATCGCCTCTGAACTGCTTGAAAGCGCAAGAAATCAGGTTCACGACGATCATCGGCTGTCGGTAAAACTGGCAGAAATTTATTACATCAACAACAATCCTGAAGCTTCGGCCAAAATTCTTGAAGCTGTATTAAATGAAAAGCCGGAACAGATCAAAGCTTTTCTTCTCTGGACCGACTGCATGACGACCATGGGAAAAGGCCCCGAAGCGGAAATCGCGATTCTCAAAAGACTTGAAGAAAAAGACGTTGCCGACCTGGTTAAGCGGCAACTCAACAACAAACTCGAAGTTATCAGAATGCAGACTTCTGTGGGTTCAAGCTATTCAACTGAAAACGAAGATACGGACACTTCGGACAGCTCTGGAGGTTACCAGAGCCAGACTGGCGAGATGCCTTCCGAAGAAGATGATGAATCTCCGGATGAGTCCGGTTCAGGATCCTCAAACGAAGAAGAAATTGATAACCCCGAAACAGTGGATGAATCGACTGTAACCGAAGAACCAAATACAGACGGAGGCGAAATCGGCGAAGATACTTCAGATCAATAAGAATACCAGATCCGATCCCCAACCCGCAGGAAAGACCTGATAAGAACATAAGTTGTAAGGAGGTTAAATGCTTATTGAAATTTTCACGAATGGCAAAGTAATAATCGACGGTCAGGATGCCGGAAAGCACTATCGCGCAGAAGAAGTTCTGTATGACTATCTGGTAAATCCGCAAGGGTTCCTGAAAAAGAAACCCGATAAAAAATCGGCCTGAATTAAAAAAAAATGGCTGCCCTGCATGGGCAGCCATTTTTGTTTCAGCTAATCAGCATCCAAGCTTCTGGCGCAGATATTTATACAACAATTCCCAGGATTCATTGCCTTTGATCAGCTCTAAAACCTGATTGAACAATACCATTGCCTTTTCGCCCTGGCCGATCTTTTCAAGCAGTTCGCCCTTGGTGCAGAGAGCGGGGGGATATTCGGGCTCAACTTCCAGAACCTTTTCAATCTCGCGCAGACCTTCTTCAAACCGCCCCAACTGCAATAAAGCATCGCAATAGTTATTGCGGGCCTTGTTATCATTAGGTCTGATTTCAAGAGTCACGGCCCATTCATCGGCGGCGCGCTGAAAATTTCCCATGTCATAGCTGGTGTTGGCCAGATTGTAATGATAATCGGGATCATCGGGATCGAGTTCGATGGCTGCGATGAATTCCTGCACCGCGTTTTCAAGCTGATTGGTGTTGTGGTATGAAAGCCCAAGATAATGATGAGTATCAGCCGCTTCAGGGTTGATTCTTGAAGCTTCCTTCAAAGCACTTATCGCTTCACGCATGAAGCCCTTCTGATAATGATGATAGCCCAGATTGAAATAGGCATGATCGAAATCAGGCTTCACCTTGATCGCTTCGTGCCAGTAATGGACGGCCTTTTCGAACTGTTCCATTTTGTAATAGGTGTTTCCAAGGTTGTAAAGAGCCTTGTAAAAATTGGGGTCAATATCAAGAGCCGTCTGATACTGTTTTATCGCATCTTCAAATTTTTCGGCCTTGAAATAATGGTTGCCGAGCTCTTTAAGCAACTCCGGGTTTTTCGGGTCTGCTTTGACCTGTTCCATAACCTGTTCCAATGTTTTCTCCATAATTAATTCTCGCTAATCTTAATAATCGAGCGGGATTCCAGCAAAAAACCTGTTCCGCACTTTTTTGTTTTTTTCCTTGTGGAACCTTTACTGTAAGGGTATTCTATACCATACAAAATTTAATAGCAAGGATTTACTCATGAATGTGAGTTTTTTTTGTGGAATACGA
>JBMOKV010000539.1:0-6863 GCA_049325495.1 Candidatus Rifleibacteriota bacterium
TCGCCATGGAGCCCGGGCTGCCGGTAGAGGCTCATTACAATCTCGGAGTCGCTTACCATGAGACATCCCGGTATCTGGAAGCGGTCAAGCAGTATGAGGAAGTCATCAAAGTCGATGGTCAGCATGTTAATGCCTTGAATAACCTTGGTCTGGTTTATTCAATTCTTGGCGAAAAAGATCGGGCTGTCGATCTCTACAACCAGGTTTTGAAGATCGATGAAAAGAACGTCAAAGCCAGAATCAACCTGGGCAATGTTTATTTAAGCACTAAAGACCTGGTTGAAGCAGAAAAAATCTATCGCAGTGCAATTTCGCTCGACTCTTCCGATATCAGCCCCCGACTCAATCTGGGAGTGGTTTATTATGAAAAGGGCGATTTTGTCAAAGCAAGAGAAGAATGGGAAAAGCTGCTGGCAGAAAACCCCGAGAACTCAAGAGTTCTCTCGGTCATGGGCTCGGCTTTTCTTGAAAAGAAGCAATATGATCTGGCCATCGATGTTTTCAGACAGATGGTGAAATTGCACCCGGAAAACGGCAGTCTGGCCAACACCCTTGGTTATCTGCTCGCTGAGCAGAACAAAGATCTCGACCATGCCCGGCAACTGATTGAAAAGGCCATCGAGCTAGATAAAACCAATCGGGCAACCTATCTCGACTCACTGGCCTGGGTTCACTACCGCAAAGGTGATTTTAAAAAGGCTCAGAGCCTGATTGACAAATCCCTTGGAATTCTAAGGCTTTCCCATGATTTTGTTTCAAGTGAAGTGCATCTGCACCGTGGCAAAATTTATGAAAAGATCAAAGATTACGACGAAGCAAAAGAGTCTTACAACCTGGCAATCAAGGCAAACTCTGACCCTGACGCGGTAAAAATCGCCTCTGAAAGCCTGGAAATACTCTCAGAGAAGAAGTGACCGCCTCGACCTGGCGCCCTGAGGGGCTGAAAACTTTTTTCGCCGGCATTTTCTGCTGGGCTGCCATCTTCTTGCTGCTGCACCATTGGGGGTCTCTGATTCCTCAGTTCGACCAGCGTTTTGCCACTTTTTTCGCGGCCACACTTCTGACTTTTTTATCGATTCTCGTGGTTTATGGCTTTTCATGCCTGGGCTTACCACGCCAACACTATCTGCTCATCGGATTTTTAGCAGGCTTTGCCGTTTTTTTCGCGGCCCAGCCGATGATTGAAAAAAGCCGCCAGGTGTATTCAAATGCTGAGGCATGCCGGCAACTGCTTTTTATTTCTTCCGGCGCGGCGTCAACCATTCCCGAATCGGCACTGGATCAGCCAGGAAACGTAATTTTCACCGACATCCGCAACGCTGCCGAATCTTTCATTCCCGACCCGACAATGATGATCATTCTTCTCTGTCTTGCCCAGCTGGCGCTGGCGAGCGGTATTGGCCTGTGGATCGCTGAAGGCATCGATGACATCACCCATCTCATTCCGGTGGGCCTGGTTGCGACCATTGCTGATATCTGGAGCGTTTCTGCGGGCGCAACTGCAAGAATTGTGGTTTCTGAGAACATCAACTTTTTTCTGCTGCGTTTTCCCTTGCCGGCTTACAACGAGATTCCCTATTTGATCGGGCTGACCGACTTTCTTTTCTTTGCCATTTTCTTTCAGGCCGCAGTGCGCTATCAACTGGGAGCCCTTCGCAATGCTCTTCTGCTGGCAAGTTCTTTCATCATCGCGGTTGTCAGTGCGTTGTTCACTGGTGCCGGTCTGCCGGTTCTGCCATTCATGGCGGTGCTATTCATTGTCGGAAATTTTTCACGCCTGCAATGGAAAAAAGAAGAATTGAAACAGGTTGCAGTCTTTGTTATTGTCATTTTAATATTATTTGCGATTCTTTCATATAAACTCAATCAAGGTTAAAACTGGAGGCGTGCAATGATTGGTTTTCACAAAATTCACGGTCTGGGCAACTGTTTCATTTTTTTTGAAGAGTTCAATGTTGATCTTGGTTTTCTAAAAAAGTCAGAAGTGGTGAAAATTCTTTGTGAAACCAGCCGGGGGCTGGGTTCTGATGGGCTGGTTTTCGTGGGCTCGCCCAAAGATCCGAAACATCATTGCAGAATGCAGATGTTCAACACCGACGGAACTGAAGCGGAAATGTGCGGCAATGCAATTCGTGGTGTGGCCCATCTTTTTGATCACCTGCATCTCGGCACCGATCCAATTCTGATTGAAACGGCCGGTGGCATTAAAGAAGTCAGTTTCGTCGGGGTTAAAGACGGCGAAGTTTTTTATAAGGCCCAGATGGGAAAAGCGATTCTCGACCTGGTTTCGACCGGTGAGCTGGTTGCGGCAGAGAAGCGCAAACCCCTCGACTGGAACGGCCGCGAATTCACCCCGGTTTACGTAAATGTGGGTAACCCTCATGCAGTAATATTCATCGATATGCCGATGACTAACGACGAAATGAAATCGGTGGGTGCCTGGCTTGAATCACACGCAAACCACCCCCGCCGCATAAACGTTGAATTTGTCGAAGTTTTATCCCGACAGGAAGCCCGGGTTCATGTCTGGGAAAGGGGCTGCGGCATGACCCAGGCCTGTGGCACCGGAGCAACTGCCGTTACGGTAGCGGGAATCGAAAAAGGCAAATTCGATTCACAGGTAACCATCCGCATGCCGGGCGGGGATCTGACCATAGAGCAGAAAAAAGACGGTCAGCTTTACATGACCGGCCCGATTCAGGAAGTTGCAACCGGCACCCTGTCGGGCAGTCTGCTCAATCGCCTGGCCCGTGCAGCGCTCTAAAATCATCCGCACACTTTAGATTCGTGATTTTCAAATGATTATATGAGAACATGGCTGCTGGTTTTGTTTGTTCTTGCAATGCCGTTCATTGCCGGTTCCGCCGAGCGGCCACCGGCAGTTGCGGGAGCCTTTTATCCCGATAGCATCGAGAAAATGAATGATTCAATCAAACAATTCATTGAATCATCGAAAAGCTCAGCGGTTGCGGCTTCAGATTCTGATCTAACCGCCTTGATAGTGCCTCACGCGGGCTGGATTTATTCAGGACAGACAGCAGTCAGCGGCTTCAAGGCAATCAGCGGAATGAAATTCGACCATTGCATATTCCTGGGAGTTGACCACCGCAGCGGCCTTCCACTCAATGGTCTCTGGACCGACACTGGCTTCAAAACCCCGCTCGGCACGGTTTCCGTCGACAGTTCACTCACCGGTCTTTTTCTGGCAGAAGGTTTGAATCACAGTCCTTCCCAGCATGTTAATGAACACAGCATCGAAGTTCTTCTGCCCTTTTTCCAGCATTTCTTTCCCGGATCATCGGCTGCATTCCTCAGTTGTGGCGGCGGCATCGAGCAGGCCAATGCCCTGGCGACCATTCTGCAGAAAATTGTGGGCCGACTGTCGGGTCACGTTCTTCTTGTGGTTTCAACCGACTGGTCACATTATCACCATGCAGAAAGAGCTAAAGAACTCGACAGCAAAGGCATCGAATCGGTAATTCGACTTGATGCCGCAGCGTTGCTCGAAAAGTGCCGTAAAGGCGAAAGCGAGCTTTGTGGCTTCAATGGGGTTTATGCTGCAACAAAATTGCTTGCCGGCGCTTCCGGCACGGCGCAACTGCTTGCGCAGACAGATTCTTCATTCGCATCGGGCGACCGGGATCGGGTCGTAGGCTATGCAGCAATTCTTTTACAGGGAACCAAAAAAAATCTCGAAAAGAACACAACAAGGGAGAATACCATGGGTTTTCAGAAGGAAGCGCTTGATGCAGTCAGAAAAACGCTTGAATCACACCTGAGCGGCCAGAAAAGCGGCCCGCTGAAGTTTTCCGATCCGCGATTCAAAGAAAAATCCGGGGTTTTCGTTACCCTGAAAAAACATGGTGAGCTGCGGGGCTGTATCGGTTTTATAATTGGCTACGAACCGCTTGAAACCGCGATTCCGCAAATGGCAATTTCAGCAGCGACTCATGACCCCAGATTCAACCCGGTAACCGCCGATGAACTCAAGGATATAAGAATTGAAATTTCGGTTCTGACACCAATGCAGGATGTAAAAGATATCAGCGAAATAAAAATTGGTCGAGACGGCCTGCTGTTGCAGATGGGCGGGCGCTCAGGCCTGCTTCTGCCACAGGTTCCGGTGGAATGGAACTGGGACGTTGAGGAATTTCTCGAAAACCTTTGTCATAAAGCCGGGCTTCCGCCGGGTTCACATTTGAATCCACAGGCGCATCTGCAGCGTTTCAGCGCCGATGTTTTCGGCGAAGAATAAGGTTTGACGCTTTTTCTTCGGCTGTGTTAGACTTAGAGAAATATATTTTGCCTGTACCTGATCTGCCGGCGGGAGATTTTTATGAATAAAAGAGGGTTTGCTTACCTGGTAGCGGTTCTGATACTTGGTCTGCTGGCGTTCATGGGTCTTTTCCTGCAGCAGAGCAGCTCAACCGAGTATTCCCAGACTGCGATTTCGGTATATCGCACCATGGCCCGGCAGCTGGCAGAAGCAGCAGCCGAAGAAGCTTTCGTCATGCTGGAAGAACGCCTGCAGGATAAAAGAGAGAACGGACCGTTCCAGCTGCTGCTGCATCAGGCCGCATCGTCGCAGGTTCCCAAAAATGGCGGCATCCCTGGACTTAACCCCACACTTCTGGGTGATTTCTCCGACATGAAAGACAAAGTCAGCCAGGTCATTACCCTCAAAGATGACCATATGACCCGGGCGGGTTTTGAAATCGAAAAGATTCTGCCCACCATCAAAGACTGCCGACCAATCGATCAGGGGCCGTTGAATGACGATGCGAATTATTACAAATCCCCCGATCGCCAGAATCCGTTTAACAACAATTATTCCCGTGACTGGTATCTGACCCTGCAGCTCGAAATTACCATCGCTCTGCACAAAAGAAGAAAACTCAAAATTGATTATACGATTTCCCGCGACGTCAAATTGCTCAATCTTGGGCCCATGGCTCGAAACTTCACGCTTTTCAGTATTTTGACCCACCGAATTCCCAATGCGGACCCGGCAACCCTGCAAAATACCCTGATAAATGAAATGAATTACCCCCTTGGGCCGGGTGGCAGACTGGTCTTATGGAATCAGCCTTTCCAGTCGCGGGTTTATCTGCACGGCCCCAGCGTTATAGCACTTGAAAACCCGGAAATGCAAAGCGACCCACCCGGCAAAGGCGCCTATGCCCCCAACGGCTACAACCCGCCGGGGCACAACAATGCCTTTCAATATTCTGATACTTTTTATGGTTTTTCTTATTACCCCACCATCGGGCGTGCAGTTTTTCCGCCAGACAGCACCTTGCACTCACTTGGCCTGATTTTCGGGCTTTCTGAGCCCAAACCGGACATGGGCGACAGCGCAGATCTTGCGGCCAATTATCCTGGCTTTGGCGCCCACTCCACCATCAAGGGCGGCATGCTGCCGACCCGCGACTCCAGCTTCTGGGATAAACTGAAATCAATCGATGCGAACGGCATCCAAGACACCTACTTTCGCGGCAGTGTAGTCACCCAGAAATTTTTGCCTGCCGGCCCATTCTGCCGCACTCCATGGAAGTATGTATCACCACTGTTCGACGGCGAAGACAGATATCTGCCCAACAGTCTTGCAGATTATTCTGAAGCCCAGAAGAAAGAGTTTCCGAAGGATGACGAGTATATAAGACTCGAGCATCGCTGGAAAAAAGATGACCCGGATACTGCCAAAGCCACCTCGGTCAGATCGCAGGTCTGGGAAGTTAAACTCAATAATGTAACTTCAAATTTAAGTTTTAAATTGGTCAATGAACAGGAATTTTCGCTGAGCTATTACAATGACCCGGATCCAAATACCTTCCTTGGGAAATTCGGTGGATTCTTTGCCAACCTGGGTTCCCGCCTCTGGACAAGAATGACGATTCCATTCGAAGCAATCGGTGTTCTGGCCAGTCCGTTGATCGGCAGTCTTTTCGGCACCGGCGAAGATGCCTACATCGAAGCCTCAGTTGAAGACCAGGCAGAGAACCTCTTTCCGACCAATTACCGCAACAGTTTCGCATCTATTGCCACCCGGCGCCTCAGCAGCCAGGAAGACATTCCCCGCGACGAAGAAGGTCGCTGGATTCTTAGAGGAGTTTACTGGCTCGACAGTTTTCAGGTTGAAATGCCGGTTACCTATGTCGGCACCGGAACCATTGTTATAACCAGATTCGATCCTGCCAAACCAGCGGTAATTAAAGGCAGCATCATCGCCCTCAAAGCAGCAGACAAATGCACGCCAATGGGGCATCTGAACATTATCTATCATCCCTGGAAGGCTGGGGCAACAGATATCTTTGAAAGAATGCTGAGCATCGAGGGCTCTGGAATTACTGTTGAAGCCAGCGTTTATTCAGCCTACGGCGTAAAGACCAATGGTGGAATCATTTCCAATCCAACAAGTATTGGCATGAACCCAAGTCAAACTCTTGCCCAATGGAAATCCAACGGTTTCTTTGGCAAACTTAATGCTGAAACAAATATAATTATGGGTAATTACATCAACACCTATATGAACAAACACAAGCAGACTGGCGATCTGTGGGTAATTCACAACATCAACAGCCCGGTTTATTTCAACCAGCCAAGCGGCGGCAATTATGAAATCGTGCAGAAAGAAATCGATGCTTCGCCTCAGGGTCGAAACAAATACGAAATGATGGTTCATGAATTCTACATGAGCCCAAAAATTCAACATGTGGCAACGATAGGCGGTTCTGATGACGATGAATAAGCTGGCGAAACGCAAGGCATTTTCGACCCCGGAACTGCTGATGACGATAGTTGTGTTCTCATTTGGCCTGCTGCCTCTTATCATTCTTTTTCAGAGCAGTCACAAGCAGACAGCC
>JBMOKV010000540.1:0-6842 GCA_049325495.1 Candidatus Rifleibacteriota bacterium
ATTTAATTTTTTTCGTTAAGAAATCTCACAACACCTCCGATACCAGTTGCGTTCGGAGGTGTTTTCATGAAAAACAGCAGGCTTCTCAAAAGTCTTGTTTATACATTGATTCTTGTTTGGGTCGGCATGACGATTGCCGGCTGCACTCAGGCCAATTCTCTGAGCAGTAACCCGGCTGCTGCAGATGCCGACCCCGAATCGGTTCTGAATACCGTTGACAATACCACCAAGGGCCAGAACTACCCGCCGGTGGTTAATCTTTTTGCCGATAAAGCTGTGGTCGGGCCTGAAAATGAAGTGATTGTCAGGGCCGAAACTCTGGACCCCGAGGGTTCACAGCTCGAAATTCTCTGGAATGCCGATTCAGGGAATCTGATCAATACAGATAACGACCGCGTAGTCTGGAGAGCCCCAAAAACTGGCACTTCTGCAACCATATCCTGCAAGGCTACCGACCCTGAAGGTGCTTTCACCTCCGCTGAAGTGAAAATCGAAGTTCTTGCCGACGGCAGCTATCGCCTGGTAGTAATGGCCGATCGCTCTTCTCTGCTGACCAGCCGCTCTTATTCAGGTTCGAGCGACCTCTATGTTCCCGTTTCCGGTGCCCGGGTCGAATTGCCTGTTCTGGGCCAGATCGGGGTTACCGGTTCTGATGGTTCGGTTGAATTCAGTATCGATCAGTCGGTAGTAGTAGCTACCAGCGCTGTGGTGATGGTAAAATATCTTGACTGGGAACTCAGCTACAATGCCACTTTAAAGCCTGCTGCGGGCTCAGGCGCTGTTCTTGACAGCCTGAGTTTTGCTCCCGGCTTCGACGGCGTTTCCGTGGCCGTCGGTCGTGGCGACTCATTCAATCTCAAACGCGGTGCCATCGAAGTCATGGCCGTCGAAAATTCATACGGAACCACAAAACCAATTGCCGAAGTCACTGTTGACGCCGGTTCGGTTCAATCTGTTTCTGCCGCTGGAACCGGAATTGCTCTGGTTAACTCTCTCTCTTCGTCAGATGTCAATCTTCGTCTCAGTAAAAATGGCTATCAGACAATTGATGGCTACAAAATTCCCGTTTCTCTCGATGGCTTGACCATCGTTCGCGCTCGACTGGAAAAATCTGGCAGTATTCCCGATACTGAGGCGATTATCTCCTATACCAGACCTTTCAATTATCAGAAAGCTTTTCCCGTTTCAGGGCCTTTCGAAATTGGCTTTGGCCAGGCAATGGAAAAGACTTCATTTTTTGACGACATCAGTCTGATGATTCAGAACAAAGAAACCGGGGCCACCCTGGCGATGAACGGGCCAGATATCAACCGAAAATTCAGAGTAGTCTGGGTCGGCAATACAATCATTCAGCTTTACCCGATACAGCCCCTCAAAGGTCTTACCAGATACAGTCTGCTGATCAGCAGATTGACAGCAAAAGCTGCCGATGGCCGAGTGCTGAAAAACTATAACGGCATGTATGGGGAATTTACCACCGATGCCGATGTGGCGCCGAAGATTCTTTCGACTTCGCCGGTTAATGGCGCAGTTTCAGTTGGCCGTACCGGTCCTTTCATCATAAGGTTCGATCGCAGTATGCAGAAAGACAGCCTTTATAACAATCTTGAGATTGAAATAACCAATTTAAAAAGCAATGCAAAGGTTGTGGTTGATGGCGTCTCGATTAAAAGCTACTTCTCGGTTACCTGGAAAGAAGCGGATACGGTTCTCGAACTCGTCCCATATCGCATGCTGGTAGCTGAAAATTCTTATCTGATCAGGCTCAACCGCTGTGGTCTGGTATCGGTCTCGGGCAAAAAAGCCGAGGGTTTCGAAAACCTGTGGGGCCAGTTCACCACCGGAAAACTCTGAAATCATACGCCGGTTTTCAGAACCGCCGTCGGAATCGTGTCTAAAATTATTATGAAATCGAGCAGAAGCGAGAAATTTTCGATGTAATACAGGTCGTATTCAACGTGATGATGAATCGGAAGATTCTCTGACCGGGCGTAAACCTGCCAAAGGCCGGTAATGCCCGGTTTTGCTTTCAGCCGCTTTTTTTCGAGGTCGTTGTACTGCTCAACGATGAATGGCATTTCCGGGCGCGGGCCGACTATGCTCATTTCACCACGTAAAACGTTAATCAGCTGCGGCAGCTCGTCAAGACCGGTTGCTCGAAGAAACCTGCCGATTCTGGTTATGCGTGGGTCGTTGCCATGTCTTGGCGTTTCTGCATAAACGGGCGAATCGGCACTCATCGTGCGAAATTTTAGAATTTCAAACAATTGCCCGTCGATACCGACTCTCTTCTGTTTGAAAATAATCGGGCCGGCCGAATCTATCTTTATCAGAACCGCAAACAGAAGAAAAAATGGTGAAAGAACAATCAGCCAGAACAGGCTGAAGAAAAAATCAAAAATACGTTTCAATTTTAACTGCAGATTTTTATCCTGAAGCGAATCAAGGCTGATCAGAACAGTTCCATCAAAGAAAAGGCCCTGCAGGTTTCTCAGATAAAGGTTTCCCAGCGATGGAACGAGATGAACACGCATCGTCTTTTCTAATGCCGCTTCACGCATATTCCAGATAAAATCGTATGTGAAATCGTTACCAACCAGAAAAAGCTCGTCAACCGCCTGATTTTTCAAAAAATATTTTAAATCAAAATCTTCAGGTCGTTCAACCAGTGTCATTCCACATCCGGGATTGTTTTGAATACGACTGCGAAGAAAAGCCGAGTTTTCATTGCTGCCTTCAATGCAGGCCAGTCTGGTGGCAATTCCTTTCTGATGCAGAAAACCCCTCAGCCGGCAGGCAATCTGTCTGAAAAGGTTGCCCGCCAGGATCAGAAGAAGCCAGCTGAAGAAAAGAATCAATCGCGAAAAGTCATAGCTTTTATAAAGAAAAGTGCCGGCCATCAATACTATCAGAAGAATGATACTGCATTTAAAATGAAACAGCAGTTCATCGATCTTGAAAATTGCCGGTTTTACCCGGTAGCCGCCGGTGGCAAAGCTTATCAGGTGCCATAATATCAATGCCGAAGCAAGCAGAAGAAGATACTGACTCGGGTTTTTTATATACTCGGTTGCCGGAAAAAAGTAAGACGTTCTGATAGAATATGCAATAAAACCGGCCAGAATAAGAGCCAGACTGTCTGCAACCGCGGTTATCGCTGCCGGCAGCCAGTTTTTCATTTTTTCTCTCGGCCCGAAATCGTTCTGAAAAATTGGTACCAGATAAAGGCGACCAGAATCGAAATCACCGTGGCGAGAATTATATAGCGAGTCGGGGCCGGCTCTCCTTCTGAACTCTGGTCTGTTCTGGAAACAATTTTGACCTCGGAACCAATCGGAGCTCTAGCTTTAATTTCTGGGTTTACCAGTTTTTCTGCCGGTTTTTCGCTGCCTCTTTCGGTCGGCCTGACTGAAGCCTGGCCTGCCGAAGCAGGTTTTACCTCAGTCTTTTTGGCAATGGTTTCTTCAGGTTTGGGGTAAACCTTTACCCCTGCCGATGTTTCCATGCGAAAATTTATCAGATCCGCCAGGTCTTCACAGATATCTTCGATTTCCGCTTTTTTGCTGATAGGAAATGAAAGCCTGGTGGTATTGTTCGGGTTACTCGAAGGTATGAAGGTCAGAACAATCTCAGTCGGTTTCTGATGATAATCGATTTCTTTGAGCCTGTTTCGGGCAACCAGAGCAACGACAGCATCTTTTGACGGTTCTCTGGTGTGAAAGAAAATTGACTGCCCTGTCAGAATCAGCCAGACTTCACCCGCCGAACTTTTTCCCGAAATTGAATTGACGGCTTTCAGAACCCTTTCATCCGGCGCCAGATAAATTGAAATGTCCTGCTTGATATTTTCAGGAATTGCGGCAGCATCAACCATAGTTATTCCTCGTCGTCCTCTAAATCTTCATCGAAATCTGTCGCATCACCGTTCTCATCGAATTCGCGACCCTCTGAGGCTACCTGATACTGAAACAGCATGTTTTCTACATAGGTTTTGAAATCGTTGGGCTCGAATGCGTCCGCCGGAATGCGGGTTTGAATGGTAAGAATGAATTTTTCCGAGTTTTCTTCGTCATCTTCGTCGGGTTCCTCTTCGTCGAGATTAACCACTTCTTCATCTTCCGATTCTGATTTTGCCGGGATTCTGACCACGCTCAGCGACGAGTTTATGAAGTCGGCATTCATCTGCAGAAGGCCGAAAAGGTCTTCGCGCTCATAATCGGTGATATCCAGAAGGTAAAGGCCCATTGCCACCGTTTGAATGCCGATGGTTTCTTCATTTTCTTCAAGGGCCAGGTAACCGTCGATCGATTCCTCAACCTGAAATTTCCAGATTCGCCCGATTTCTTCTTCGTCTTCGTAAATGCATTCATATGCCGAGCATTCTTCTGCCATTACTTCTTCGATTTTAACCGCAAAATCAGCAGCTTCCATTTTTTTGCCTTTCAAAAATGCTTGTCGTTTTTTAACAGAATGACTATACCATTTCTCACCCGGTTGAAAAAGTAAGAACTGCATAATTACGAGAATGTGCTATAATACCGCGAAAATTCAGCTCAGGATGATTCATGGAAAGCGAAAACCGTTACTTTTCAGCAATTATTCGCCTGATCGTGGCAATGGGGCTTTTGCATCTTTTCATGGCCCTGTATCTCGATCTTACCCCTGATGAAGGCTACTATTGGGAATTGTCGCGGCGTCTCGACTGGTCCTATTACGATCATCCGCCAATGGTTGCCTACATAATCGCCTTTTTCAGACTTCTACTCGGTGATACCCACCTGGCAATCCGCCTTCCATCCATTCTCACCAGCGCCATCGGCAGTTTGTTTCTTTTCCAGATCGGCCGTGAATTTCTTGGTAATCCCAGAATTGGCTTCATTGCCGCCTTTCTTTTCAACCTGACCCCCGCCGGAATGGCGATCGGTTTCATAACCACCCCAGACACCCCCTTGGCCCTTTTCTGGTTAACCGGCATGTATTCATTTCTTAAAGCAATTAACAGCGAAACGGATTTCTGGTGGGCACTGACCGGAATTTCGCTTGGCTTCGGGGCAATGAGCAAATACAATATGATTTTTTTCGTTCCCGCAGTGGCATTGACCGTTATAGCTTTTCCCCGCTATCGCCATCTGATGCTTACCAGAAGATATTGGCTTATGGTTGGTCTTGCGGGCCTGGGAACCCTGCCTGTCCTTTACTGGAATCATACCCACGATTGGATTTCATTCAAATTTCAATTTGACCATGGGTTAAAACCAAACACCCGCGGGCTGTTCAAGAATCTTGGAGATTTCCTTGGCGGCCAATTGGGAACCATTGGCCTGACCCTTTTCCCCGTCTTGTGGTTCGCCGCATTTAAATATGCCCGGGCTACCCTTTCTCGCCTCGATGAGGTCAGGTTTTTTCTCGTCTGGCTGGCGCTGCCGAAAATGTCTTTTTTCGTCTATACCGGAATGAAATCAAAAGTTGAGGCCAACTGGCCCCAGATTGCCTATCTTTCCGCCATGCTTCTGGTTGCCGAATGGATATGCGCCGGCGAAGGTTCACGACGTCGCAACTGGGTCATCGCCCCTTCGGCTTTTCTTGCTTTTCTCGTGGTGGTTCAAAGCCTTACTCTCATCATTCCGCTGCCGCCAAACTCAGATATTTCCACCCGGTTGCACGGATGGCGCAAAATGGGGGAAATGGTGCAGCGTCTCGATGCCGATACCGGCTATAAGGCGGTCTTTGTCGGGCAGGGTGCGCCACTGGCCACTTTGGTCGGGTTTTACGGTAAAATCCCATCTGAACGGCTTGCCGAAATTCATGGCGGTGGCAACTTTCAATTCTGGTGGCAGAACCGTGAGCTGCCGGCCGGCAGTGAGGTCGTCTATGTCGATGACGACAAGTTCTCTGAAGCCATGAATTTTGCCAGGTTTTTCACTGCTTCTGAGTCGATTAAAATTCCGGTAAATTATGCCGGTCGACATATTCGCAATCTGAACTTTACCAGACTTTCCAATCTAAATTCAAATTTAAAATTCAAATAAACAGGTATTTAAAATGCATCCTGATGTCATGCGGAAAATTGACGCCCTGGTCGGCCCGCCGATCTGCTTTGTTCTTTCACTGCGCCGCCGTATTCTCGATCTGATCATGCCGCGTTGTCGTGGCCCCCTGCAGAACGTAAAAAAGATTCTCATGGTCAAGCCCGCTGAAATGGGCAGCACGGTACTGATGTATTCAATGTTGAAGCGGGCACAGCAGCTCTGGCCCGATGTTGAATTTCATTTTCTGGTTTTTGCCGAAAACACGGCGGCGGTAGAAATGCTCGGCCTTGTCCCCGAAGCTAATATTCACCGGCTTCGCACTTCCGATTTCAAAACCTTTGCTTCCGACTGTGTTGCGCAGCTCCTTAAACTGCGCAGCTTCAGATTCGATGTGGCGATTGATCTCGAATTCTTTTCGCGGGCTTCGGCCATTCTCACCGAACTAAGCGGTGCCAGGTCAACCTGCGGATTTTCAAGATTCACCATGGAGGGCCTGTACAAAGGCAGCTTTTTTACCCACGCGGTTCAGTATAACCCCCATATTCATACCGCCCAGACTTTTTACAGCATGATTGAAGCCCTGATTCAACCCGCCGGCCAGATTCCCCTGGTGAAAACCGTAATTCCCGAACTTGCCCGGCTTGAGCTGCCGAAGCTGCAGACCAATGATTCTGAGCAGAAAGAAATTGTCGATCTGATGACTCAAGTCAACCCACGGGTGCGCCAGGCAGCCCGGTTGGTTATTATCAATGCCAACTCAAGTGAGCTGGTGCCGTTGCGGCGCTGGCCACTCGAAAACTTCATCGAACTTGG
>JBMOKV010000541.1:0-6839 GCA_049325495.1 Candidatus Rifleibacteriota bacterium
TGGCATCGGCCAGCTGTGAACCCTTGGTCAGGGGTTTAACCGCCAGATCTATGATTGGGGCGGGGTCTATCGTTGCCAGAGTAATTTTTTTGTTGATCAGAGGTATCCAGAGATCGATGGGAATTGAGAAATTGAACAATGAAAGCCAGTCAGGAAACTCAAGAACAAAATTCAACCGGCCCTTGTTTTCAAGAAAGTCACGCACATCTTTACGCAGGGCCACATCGCAATCGATGCCAGGAACTTCATATTTTCCGGAAGCAGGCGGCTTGGGGGTGATTCTGAAAGCCTGCTCAAGTTCAAAGGTGACTTTTACATCGTAATCCTGAACCTTTTCATCAGAGGCATATTTCACCATTTCATCGAGCCAGTCTTCGCCTTCAGCCTTCATTCTCAGGTCAGCCAGAGTCAATTCAACCTTAGGCGAAAAGCCCTCGGCTTCCATTACGCTTACATCAAGCATATCGTCGCGACCGAGTTCTTCGGGTGAGTTTTCATTTACGCTGCCTGATTTAACCGGCAGGGGATAGCGTAGAAGTATGGCAAAGCTTTTGCCGTTAGCATCTTTGGCGAAAGATTCCTGAGAATTCATCGCCTTGCTCATCATGTGAATTCCCCGCATTACGCCAGCTTCGGCCAATGATGCCGCCTGGTCACCGCCGATGGCGCGACGACTCTGACGGGTTCGGTCAACGGTTGCGCTGCCGTAGTAAACGGCAACGGCAAAGATTACCCCGAGAATACACACTACCGCTGCGAGAATGTTACCTTTACGCTTAGCTGTTTTTATATTTTTCATGGCTTTTACCCCTTTTCAGCCTCCGTATCCACGGCGCAGATAATCAGGAAGTTTTGGTTCCGGTTCTTCGAGATTTGAAGGAAACCATTCTCTGGTTTCTTCAAGGCTTTTGATCAGCTGATCATAAGTAAAATTGGTCTGATTCGCGAGATTGTGTTTGAGCAGATGCTCTCTGATCTTTGCTGGATCAGCCTGAGCCAGTTGCTCGAACATCTGCTGGGCCCGTGCAATGTTATCTGCCATCGGCCCATAAACGTGCTTGAGTTCCTGGGCTTTTTTAACATAATTGGAAAATGCTTCGCGGAATTTTATGACGTTTCCGGTTTTCTCATAGGCTTCCATGAGCCCGCCCCAGGCATACAGTTCGACAAAAGGATTGCCCCCGGAACTCTTGATGGCTTTCTCAAAAGCGGTTTCAGCGGCGGCAAAATCGCCACTGTCGAGCAGGGTATTGCCTTCGGTGAGAATTTCGTGATCTTCAGCTTCAATCATTTGCCGGGTCTCAGGCGGAACATCGGAAGGTATGTTGCGGGCCCTGGGAGTTGACTGAATTTTTGCCCAGGCTCGGTCAAGCTCTGAATCGATTTTTTCGACCCGGGGGCTGACGCTGAAAGATTGCTTTTTTGCTTCAGGTGAAGACAGAAGGCTGTTTTTACCAGGAGTCAGGTTAAAAGCCGACTGTCTGCTGACATTGGTAGCATATCTTCTTTGCTGCTGCTGGTTTTGTGAGGAGCCGGTGACCCAGTATAGATATGCCAGGGGTAAAAGCAAAAGCAACAGGCCGACAAACATCAGCCTGAAATCGCTCAGGTCAAGTTCAGAGAAGAACTCCTTGATCTCTTTCTGCACTGTTAATGTACCCCTTTATAATAAGTATATCAAATTTAAACGTTTATTCTAAGGTAAAACAGAGTAAAAAACTTGTTGATATAACAATTTGCCGCTTTTATTTAAAGTGTCAACGGGTTAAAATATTGGCAATAATGGGGATTAGAATAAAAATAACAATGGGCTTCGTTCTATTGACCGTGGTAATTATTTCATCGGTCTCTTTCTGGACAGCCCAGAGCCTTGGCTTATCTATCGACAGCTCGGATTACGACAAGCTGGTTTCCCTGAAAAACCAGCTTACTGACCTGGTCAAACTTGAACAGACATCACTTGACCGGACCGCCGACGAACTGGCTGCCACCTTTCGCAACCTTGACATGTTAAACAGAACCACGGTCGAACAGCAGAAAATCAGCGAAAGCATCAAAAGCAGCATGAACCTTGACTGGCTGGATATTTTCGTCAATGATGCGCCTCTACTCAGTGGCAATCTGATTAAGCCTCGCCGGTCACCAGGTTCAATTTGCCGATTGAGTCGTTCGGGCCCATATTCTTACCAGGGTTACATTCTTTCTGAGAGTGAGATTGCGACCAACACCAGGCTTTTTATTGCACGCCGGCCTGATTTTTCAAGATCGACCGTGCCCATGTTCTGTTTTTTCGATGCTTTCGGAATATTTGACCGGCGGGAGTTTTCGCATGATCTGCAATTTCTGCAAAAACTCATGGGAGAAAACCTGTCTGGCGAAATCAGAAGCGGAAGCGAGATTTTCCGGGTTCGAGCATTCAATATTTCAGATGAAATGAAGGTCCTGACCGGGTATCCGGCACAGCGCACAATTATCTCACGCCTGGACATCGATAATTTAATGGTCAGATTGACGGTTTTACAGGTAATCGGACTTCTAGTTCTTGGGTATTTTCTTGGCCGGCGCCTGTTTTTACCCTTACAGGCCCTGGGACAGGGCATCGAAAAAGTTGCACAGGGAAACTGGAAAGAAATACCTCTCGATCAGCCACCAATGCTTAACAGCGGCGTAGAAATTGAATCGGTTGCCCGAAGTTTCAACCGTATGGTAAAAGAACTTTCTCTGGCTCAGAACCGCCTGATCGAAGTGCAGAAAGAGCTTGCCAAGAAAGACAAGCTTGCAGCTCTTGGCCGCTTTTCTGCAGGCATTGCCCATGAAATCAACAATCCACTTGGAACTATTCTCGCCAATGCGGGTCTGCTCAAGGAAGCGGTTGAAAAAGGTCAGGATGTCAGTGCCGAAGAAATTGAAGAAATCATTGCCGAAGTTAAGCGATGTAAAAACATCATCAGCACTTTAAGAACCTATACTTCCAAGGCCAGGCCACATCTTACAACGATGAATTTCTCAACTGCAATTAAATCTCTGTTTGATTTTATCAGTGAAAACCCGGAATTCTCTCCGGTTGAAATCGAACTAAACATCGATGGCGACGGACTGATTGGCATCGATATCGAGGCAATGCAGCAGGTATTCTACAATCTTACAAGAAATGCAGCGGAAGCCATGCACGGTCTCAAGGATGCACATCTGGCAATTTCTGCCCGGGCCATTTCTGATCACTATGAAATCAGCTTCATTGACTGCGGGTCGGGATTTGAATGTGAACCAGAACTGGTTTTCGAGCCTCTTTTCACCACCAAACCACAAGGCACAGGCCTGGGTCTGATCATTTGCCAGGCCATAATCGAAGGACATTCGGGAAAAATTTCTGCCAGTCGTAAAAATGGCGCTACAGAGTTTTTGATAATGATGCCGCTGATCCAGCAAAATTCAAACATCGGGGAACAGGAAAATGCATAAAATAGTACTGGTTGATGACGAAATCAAACTGCTGAAAGCACTAAAAAAATCACTTGAAAATGACGGATACGAAGTTTTCGATTTTCCCAGCCCGATTTCCGCTCTTGAATTTCTGCAGAAACGACCGGTAGATCTGGTGGTTTCTGACATACGCATGAGCGGCATGAGCGGCATAGAATTGCTCAAACACATTAAAGGTCTCAAGCAAAAATCACCACCCTGCATTCTTATGACCGCCTTTTCTTCGGTCGAAACTGCAGTAACCGCTGTGAAATTGGGTGCGATAGACTATCTGCTCAAGCCCTTTGAACTTGAAGATTTCCGAAATGCCATAAAAAAAGCCCTGCAAAGAACTTTTGAAATGGATGAAAATCCCGAAAACATTCAGGTTCTTATTGGCAGTTCCCCAGGCATAAAAGAGGTCAAACGAATAATTGAAAATATTTCTGACACTGACAGCACAGTATTGATCAGCGGCGAATCGGGAACCGGCAAGGAGCTGGTAGCCAGAGCCATTCACCGCAGTTCCAAAAGAGCAAATCTTCCGTTCGTGCCGGTAAATTGCAGCGCTATTCCCGAAAGTCTTTTTGAAAGCGAAATGTTTGGCCACAAGCGTGGCAGCTTTACCGGAGCAATTGCAGACAAACCGGGAATTTTTGCTGACGCTGAGGGTGGCACCTTGTTTCTCGATGAAATCGGCGACCTGACTCTTCCCAACCAGGCAAAACTATTAAGAGTTCTGCAGGACGGCATTTTCAAGCCGGTAGGTGCGAATATCAGCCTTAAATCTGATGTGAGAATAATTGCTGCCTCAAACAAACAATTAAAAGAAGAGGTTAAATCTGGCAATTTCAGAGAAGATTTGCTTTATCGAATCAATATTGTTGAAATCCTGATTCCACCACTGCGAAAAAGAAAAGAAGATATCAGAGAGCTTGCAGAACATTTTATCAACCAATTCTCCCGCCGACACGGGCGTCTGGTCAACCAGGGCAGCAAAGAATTCTTTGAACTGCTCACCGCCTATGAATGGCCGGGCAATATTCGTCAGCTGGAAAACTGCATCGAAAGAGCGGTAATCATGAAACGCTCAGGACAGCTTGAGAGTGCCGACCTCAATCTTCCAGCCGGTGAAAGCAATAACAACAGCCCCTTGATCAATGATGACCTTTCCAATATGCCGTTGCAGGAGACGATCAATAAAATTGAAGAAAATATCATTCTTCAGGCTCTCGATACTGCGGGATGGAATTATTCCAAAGCGGCCTCAAATCTTGGTATTACCAGGCAAAATCTTCATTATAAACTGAAAAAATATGGCATCAGCAAAGAAGAATAGAACTTTTTTTTCAGCGTTTTTCATGTTTTTTCTTGCTGTATCTGCCATGGGAAAAGAATGGCCGGCATCTTTCAGCCATGATGAAGAGAAAATTAAAATCAGGTTTTCGGAAGAAATTGCTCTCAGCCGGGTAAAAATACCGGTGGTTTCAACTTCTGTCTGGGGTCCTAACCTGGCCTGCCGGGCTGCGACCCTGAAAATAAACGGCCAGAGTTTCATCGCCTCGGCCAAACCTGGAGAAATTTTTCTCATCTTCAAGCTCGACCATCAGATCTGTCGAGAAGCATATCTGATACCGGTTTTTCTTGAAGCAACTGATAAACACGACGACAGCCCTGCCCAAATTGAAGCAAGAAAAGCAGAAATCAGAAGATCGGAACTGGAACTTTTCCAACAGTCCCGCGAGATACTGCAGTTTCAGGAAAAAAACCGATGCTTTTCATGTCACACCCTGCTGCCCCTTGCAATTACGATAAATGAGGCAGACAAAAAAGGAATCGGAGTTCCCCTCGAGGAAATCGAAAAAATCGGCGAAAGTCTTACTGCCATGCAAAACCCGGACGGCAGTTTTTTCTTTCCTGAGCAGCCTGATTACGGAAAAATTACCACCAGCCTTTGTGCCGGTGCGGTTTTTTCAATACTGCTTCGTTTCGACCGGCGATTGATTGTCAATCTGCAACGGTTACAACGTTTATTACCCGGTTGGGCAGATGAGGAAAACGACATGAGATCAGACTTTTTCTTCAGACCGCTTTTTTTAGGCAAAGTAACATCTGCACTTTTCGAAGCTTTGATCATTGCCGCTCTTTATTACCATCAGACTGCAATAACCTCAGAGTTGCCAGACGATGAGCTGCGACAGCGGCTGATCCATCTTAATCGACGGTTTAAAATCGATCTTTCAGTGCCGTTCGGCCAGAACCTCATTCTTTTGCTGGGACTGCCCTACTTTGGTCAAATTTCCGATCACCAGATTCAGCCGGTTCTTGACTCAATGCTGCAATGGCAGCAGGCTGAGAGTCAGGCCAGCCGGCCCGATTGTGCAGCAATTTCGGCATTGATCACCACAAAACTGACCGATAATGAAAAAGGTCTGCAGCAGGTCAAACTGCTACAGACCGCTAATCAAACGTTATCACAGAAAATCTGGCTGAATCTGATCAGAGTTTTACAGAGCCAGCCTTAAGCTTCATTCTCCGGCAGGTTCAGCCGAACGGGTTTCGTTCAGCTTGAAAGCGCCATCGGCAAACTTGAAGAAATATTCGCCTTCTTTAACCGTTTCTTCAGTTGAAGCGGGGTAAATTTTGCCCCGGGCTTTCAAAGTCAGGTCGGGCAGAATGGCCATATCTTTTCCATCATCGGATGGCAAATCAGAAACCATGAATTCACGATGCATTTCGGGGTCAGGGTTGTCGTCGAACTTGATTGCTGCAAACTTTTTGCTTTCAGGGTCAAATTTGAACACATAAAGGGCGCTGCCCGGGCCGAAGAATGCAGAGGCTACGACTTCAGGAACACCATCGCCGGTCAGGTCAACCGCCGCAAGGCTGGTAGGGGCATCATTGAGAGAGAACATTTTTTCGGCACTGCCGATTGAAGGCATATCGAGAAGTTTGTTGCCGGCGCTATCGAGAATCTCAACGCCAACAGTTTCGTCAGCTTTGAATTTATTGATGGTGAGTTCACCGACCGCATCGAGTTTAAGCTTTTCGCTTTTGAGAATTTCTTTTTCGGCAGCGAGAACAGAAGAACCAAGAGCAACAGCAAACAGAAGGGCTATGGTTAACTTTTTCATTTTATTACTCTCCATCAGTTATTGTAAGCGTAAAGGTTGTTGCTTTTCATGATGCTTATCAGCTTCGAAGCATATGAAGGATCGGTTGCATAACCGGCCTTCTGCAGCTCACGGGCAAACTGATCAGGATCATTTTTATATCTCATGCAGTTGGCATAGCGTGAAGTCTGAAGAAGTCTGCTATGGTCTTCCAGAGATTCCATCCAGGTGTTGTATTTGCGGAAATTGTCGTTGATGGTAACC
>JBMOKV010000542.1:0-6794 GCA_049325495.1 Candidatus Rifleibacteriota bacterium
CGAAATTCTCGCCCAGAAGGATGACAGCGAAAAAACCGCCGAAGAAGTGGAACTTGAGCTCGCCTTTCAGAAAATCAGTGAAACCGAAGACAATCTCATTGAGGCAATCCGTGCATCCGCAGCTGAAGGCGATTTTTCAACCGTCGAAACCTTCATTACAGCGTATTCTGAAGCAGACGAAGATGCAAAATTGAAACTGATGCCACTCAAGAATCGAATTCTCGATGTACTGCGATTTGAATCCTTGCAGGGAAATCAGGCGGTAGCCCCGCTTCTGGCCGAACTCGAAAAATAAATCAAATCTTGAGTTCCCATTGAAGAATTGCCAGCCCATGGTTTTTCAGCCAGTTTCGCTGGGTCTGGTAATCAGGACAACGCTTTTCCACCAGGGCCCAAAACCTTTGTGAATGATTCATTTCTTCAAGATGTGCCGTTTCGTGAATAACCACATAGCGCAAAACGTCAGGTGGAGTCATGATCAGCCGCCAGTTGAAATTCAGGTTGGTTTTTACCGAACAGCTGCCCCATCTTGATCGGGTGTCCTTGATGGCAATATTGTTTACCTTGAAGCCATACCTGCCCGACATTGCGTGAACTTCAGCGTTCAAAACACTTCTGGCCTGTGCTTTAAGCCAGTTGATTATCTGATTGCGGCAAAAATCGGACTTTTCGCCGGCCGGAACCATGGCAGGAGTTTTTACCAGCAAATTCCTGTTTTGCAGCAAAACCCGGCCGAAACCGAAAGGTGATGGTTCAATTAAAATATCAAGTGGAACACCCTGAAAATTCAAGCGTCCGTTTAAAATTTCAGACAACTTCGTCGTAAGTTCCTTTGCCGGTTTTGACAAGCTTCTTAAATCCATGCTTCTTAAGGTTGTCATCAGAAAGCATTTTGTATTCTGACTTGTCCTTGAAAGGCTTTGCGGCGTGAATAATTCTTACAATTTCATTTCCGCAATCTGGGCAGGTGGTCCAGGCATCTTCGGTTATTTTTTGAATTGTATCAAATGAATCGCGGCATTTGCAGCAGCTTTGCTCAGGGTCTCTGGCCCGGTATGTATAAATAGGCATTTGTTCTACTCCTGGTAATCGTGGTTACCGGTTTGATCAATCAGCTGTTTAACCTGCTGATAATTTTTTTCACTGGGATCATATAATAGCCCCAAAACCTTGAGATTTTCAATAGCTGGAGAAAAATCAACCGGTTCGGGCACCGAAAAACCGCATTTGTTCCATATTCTTGAAAAATCAGCCAGCGGTATCTTGTTCTGAACCATTGCCAGAACAAAGCTTTCGGCCAGTGCGAGATCGATTACTCTGGTATCAGGAACCGCTGACAAATCTTTTTCAAACCGGTAAATAACCGGGAATTCACCGGGTTTAAAAGGTGCTTTTTCCAAAAGAATATCTTTTGGGGGGAGTTTGTACCAGAAAGCCTTAATGCCTGGAGTAACCCTCAACGGGTTCTTGTTTTTACCGGTTTCAATGGCCGGACCCGTCGAACCGCCAGCAGGAACTTTCTGCGAAAGATGAAACTCATGTTCAAGAAGAACTCGCGCCGCAGTTATGGCCATAGGATCGGCGTTGACACCATCTAAAAAACTATCAAGTTTCTGCCGGATACTTTCCGGTCCAAAATTGAAGAATGGATGCTGCTTTTGTCGCCAGAAATCCCGCAGGGCCGAAAAAAAACTCGATGCTGATTCCTGATACAGATTCTTCACGATAAAAGAGATAGAATCATTGAATCGATCACAATTGTAAAGGCCTTCAACCAGTTTGCCAATTTCCTGAATTGCAATCGCCTGCCCGGGAAAAAGCCATCTTGAAGCAAGGACTGTATAGGGAGGCTTTTGCATGCAGCTGATTTCTTTTTTTTCAACCGATACCCGCAGCGGGGTACCGCGTAAAACTTTTACCAGACTGATTTGAATACTATGAGGCTTTAGATGGTAAACCTGATCGAGACTGGTCAAAAAATCATTGAAGCCGTCTTCAGGAAGCCCTCCCAGCAGGTCGAGGTGAAGATGGCATCCAGTTTGCGTTCTCAACTTTTCAATGTTTTCAAACATTGATTTAAGATTGAATCGCCGGTTGACCGCAGTTAATGCCTTCGGATTTGTTGACTGAACCCCGATTTCAAGATGAAACATTCCAGCCGGAGCTGATTTCAGAAGGTTAAAAACCCTGTCGTCAAGAAAATCGGCCTGAAATTCAAAGTGAAAATTAATTCCATGCCGGTTACCCGCTATAATGTATTCGATAATCGCTGCCGCCCGACGAAAATCAAAATTGAAGGTTCGATCAGCAAAACGAATCTGCCGGAAGCCAGAATCAAAAAACCAGTCAAGATCAGACTTTACCCGTTCGAGAGAATGGTTTCTCACCGGGCCCTGAACCGAGCTGAGGCAGTAACTGCATCGAGATGGACATCCCCGCGATGCCTCGTAATAGGTAAAACCGTGCCCTTTGCCGAAATAGCCGGCTTGGAAAGGGGAGGGGATCTCATCGAGGTTTTTGATCAACTCACGATCTTCATTGACTAAGACCCCGTTACCGCAACGGAATGCGATGCCGTGAATTTCTTCATAATTCTGATCGCCGTTTAGCAATGCCAGAATCAGAGACTCAAACGTTTTCTCGCCTTCGCCCCTGATTATGAAATCAATATGAGGGTTGTCGTTAAGTATTTCCTGATCGATAAAGCTGGCTTCCGGGCCACCAAGTATTATCTTGATTCCGGGAAATGCGGCTTTAACCGCTGAAGCAACGGTTAAAACCCTTTCAAGAGACCAGATATAGGCCGAAAAGGCCAGTATGTCAGGCTTTTCGAGAATAATTTCAGAATAAATCGTTTCGTTGGTCTGATTCAGGTCGAATTCCCGAATATCTGGTTCGGGGCGGCCTGCAATGCGGTTCCAATACGCTGCAATATAGGCCAGCGAAATTGCCTGGTGGGTGTGACGACTGTTTATTGCGGAAAGGAGTATTTTCATTCTCGCAAATATACTGCATACGCTGAGCTTTGGCAAAATTCAAAATTTCGGAACCTGGTTTATTATTTTTCCGGCTGAAGGGAAAATGTGTGAAAAAAAAGCACGAAGATGATTTTGTTAGAGAAAAAAATCACAAAGATCGGAAAAATGCTTTCGATCGGCTGGCTAAAAATTGAAAAACCTGATTAATTCAGAGCTTTATAAAAACAGGTGTGTGTAAAAAAAACACGCGTGTGAAAAAAACATCCTTTTTTTGCCTAAAAAGTTAAAAAACGCACTAAAAACACCCTAAAAAAGTTGGCACGCAAATTGCTCTAATATAATCAGCTCTTTGATAAACGTAAAAAGTGTTTTCCGGATCGTTAACAGTAAAGTCATAACTGTGTCACAGCATTGTCACAGCATAATCAACGCACTTAACAATCAACAGTCATCAACTAAGAAACTCTCCCGGATACCGCAAAAATCATCCTTCTGACAAACCATAACACAGTCCACAGTCACAGCATAATTACCGCATGATCCGGAAAGCTCTTTTATAAATTTAGTCGTCTCTCAGATGACTTCAAGTATCCTCTCAAAAGATCCTCTCACTTAGTCCCCGGCATTTTAAACCGGGGAATTTTTTTTTCTGCTTATTCAATATCCCTTTCAAGGACCTTTTCTGTCTACTATTTTGAGGCTCAATCTGCGGGCGCTGTCAGTTCTGGCAAGGATCGCGAGAACCATAAAACCAGAAACCAGACCCATAAAGGCACAGATAACACGACTCAGGTCGGTCAGGGCAAAACCCAGTTGCTCGCTAAGCCAAGGGGCAGCGAACAGACCGATGAAGAAACTCAGCATCGGCAAACCAAAAACCAGAACTGCGGCAACACTTCCTTCGCCGGGGTTGATATCAAGAATTACTTCGTCGCCGATTGCGGGTGAAAAATTGCCCTTTAAAGCTTTGATCTGGCGTGGTGCGGATTTCTTTTCACCACCCAGAAGTCCACTGCAGGCATGGCAACCGTTGCATTCAGGTTTTGGGGTCACCTCAACCAGAATTTCATCACCTTCTATTTTTAAAACGCGGCCTGGCAGACTCATTTTTTTAAATTCCGTTTATTTTGCCGATATTTGTGGTACGATTATAATATGCAGACAAAAAGACTTTTATTGCAAACGATTTTTTTTATTCTTTCGCTCGCTCTGCCGCTTGCGGTTCAGGCTCAAGTGCCGTCCTATAACGGCTTTCCGACTACCACTCCTGCTGCGAACCAGACCCCTGCAGCTCAGACCGCCGCCGAGGCTACCACCACCACCCCTGCCGCGGCAGCCACTGAAAAGAAAGAAGAACCGGCTCCACCCGCTGCTGGCGGCATGAATAAATACGACCCATACCTCGATAACCATATGCGTGCCCCGGCTCCCGATGCCGGTCTTGGATTATTTGGCATGCAGATTAAAGACGTCGAGCAGGTGTTACGCCAATATGGGGCAAAAAACTATTCTTATGCTTTCGGCAAATACAGTCGAATGACCCTTTCAGCCTATCTGGTAACCATGTATTTCGACCGGGAACGCAGACTTGGTGGAGTGGCGATCGAACCCAAGCCACCTTATCAGGCTATTGCACCTGATGCCCGAAAATTCTTTTTTGATCTGTTTTTGAAAGATGGTGACCTGTCGAAATTCAAAGCAGTAATTGCCAACGATCGCCTGGAGTTGAAATACTCGGAACGCCAGTAAATTTCATTCTTTGTTTTCTGAACTTTCAGGCTGTTCCTGATTGGTTAACTGCTGGCCCGCTTCTTTTGTCTGGCTTTTAATGCCCATGTAACTTTTCAGTTCATCTCGGTGTTCCCAGAATGTCCATAATGACATGAATGCAACGATATAGAGATAGAAAAGATCCTGCGGTTTAACTGCGAGAACCCAGATAATCGACAGAAGAGGCATTGCCCCGGCTGCGCTGAGGGCACCCGGTTTTGTTGATAAACCCCAGAAAGCCAGAAAAAGGCCCAGAAAAAAGGCAACAGCAGCCGGAATTGGCAGAAGGGTCGCCATGACCCCTACAGTCGGAGAAAGTCCTCTTCCACCCTTGAAACCCAGAAATATGGAGTTGCAATGGCCGATTACGGTTAGAAGACTGGCAAGACTGATCCAGCCCCAGTTGAAATAAGGGTTCTCGCCGAATGCCATTACAGCAAGCGGGTATGCAACCAGAAAACCTTTGAAAAAATCAAGCATGCAGATCAGGGTGCCGGTTGCAATGCCAAGAAGCTCGAACATTTTTGCCGGAGCTACAGTGGTGCGGCTTCCCTGGAGAATCAGGCTTTTACCGGTTTTCAGCCGGCTAAGAATCTCGCCAAACGGAAGACTGCCAATCAGATAAGCTGCTATCAGGTAGATCAGAACTGTTTGCATTGCTCTGAATTTACTTTTCGATCATTTCAATGCATTTTTTCGGGCACTTGGTAGCGCATAATCCGCATCCTACGCATTTATTGGCAATAATTTCATGCTTCTCCTTGGGAGTGCCACCCTTAACCGCTTCAAATTTGCAGACCTTGAAACAGATGGTGCAGCCAATGCAGGCTTCGGTATCGATTTTTGCAATTCTGCCCTTGAAATAAGGCTGATTTTCCATGATGATGGTGTGCTGCGGGCACTTCGCAATGCAGGCACCACATTGAACGCATTTCTGGTAATCGATTCTGGCCAGATTGTTTTCGATGGTAACCGCGTCATACGCACAGACTTTTTTGCAAAGTCCGCATCCGATACAACCTACTTTGCAGACTTTTCTGGTATCAGCGCCCTTTTCGGTTGAATTGCATTTAACGTGAACTTTCTGCTCCTTATCAACCATTTCAATCAATTGCTTGGGACAGGCGAGTACACATTTACCACAGGCAACACATTTTTCTTCATCGACAATCGGAAGATGATGGTGCCCGATTTTGATTGCATCAAATGGGCAGGCTCTTTCACATGAACCCAGGCCCATGCAGCGATGAGGGCACAGCCATGGGCCATTCTGCAGAAGAACTGCAGCCTGGCAATCTTTTACGCCCATATATGAAAATTTCTGATATTCTTCTGAATCGAGGCCATTGCACTTTACCAGAGCAGCTTTGAAAACCGGTTTTTTTTCACCGGTGGTTTTTTCACCCAGCCCCAGAAGCTCTTCAATTTTTTGTCGATTGATTGAAGAAATGACCGGGCAGGCCGTGACGGGAACCCCTTTTTTTACAATGGCTTCGGCGAGACCTGCACAGCCAGGGTAACCACAGCCGCCACAGTTGGCTCCGGGCAGAAGTTCAAGGGTCTGCTCGATTTTGGGGTCGATATAAACTTCAAATTTTTTCGAGGCGTATGAAAGAATGGCTCCAAAGATGAAACCAAGACATCCCAGGGCCAGAACTGCAGTAATGATTTGTGTCAACATATCTGTGTCTCCTTATCAGACCAGGCCCGAAAAACCCATGAATGCCGTTGCCAGAAGGCCCGCGGTAATAAAGGCTATTGGAGCACCCTTCATTGTTGCGGGAATCTCTGCAGTATCAAGACGTTCGCGGATACCGGCCATGAGAATCAGTGCAAAAAAGAAACCAATGCCTGCACCAAGTGAATTTACCGCCGATTCCATCAGGCTGTAGCCCTTCTTGATGTTAAGAAGAGAAACCCCAAGAACGGCGCAGTTGGTAGTGATAAGGGGAAGAAATACGCCCAGCGCCTGATAAAGAGCCGGCGCAGTTTTTCTTACCACCATTTCAACGAATTGTACCAGTGAAGCGATGACCAGAATGAAGG
>JBMOKV010000543.1:0-6782 GCA_049325495.1 Candidatus Rifleibacteriota bacterium
CGAGCTGGTATTGCGGAAAAACCCGATCAGCTTAAGATGGCGATGTCCGGCATCGAAATAGTTGCGGCCGATGAAGAAATGCCAGAGATATCGGCCTGAAGCACTACGCAGCCTTACTTCAAACTGGCAGGTTTCATTCTGGGCGATATTTCGTATCAGCAGTTGATCGTCTGGATGAATGATGGAGAAACCTTCACGTCGTATTTCTTCAATATGTTCCACGATTACATACCCGAGATTCTTGTAAATGTCATCGGGGGTAAGATTCAAGCCGGCGGCAAAATCGTATTCCCACAGAAAAAGCCCGGCCGAATCGAGAGCAAGACGCAGACGGTCGCGGTAATCAACGAGTCTGCTGAAGTCTTCGCTGCGCTCGATCATCGAACCGAACATTTCGGCGGCCAGTTCGAGGGCGGCGATTTCATGCTGCTGCCATTCCCGGTTATGTTCATTACTGTGAATGACCATGCAACCCCAGAAACGGCGATGTACAAAAATTGGCAGCAGAAGAAGCGAATAAGTGCCGATAGCTTCGAGCTGCTGGCGAATTTCCGCTGAATAATCGTAAATCGATCGGCCGAATACCTGGCCGGCCATCATCCTTTCCCGATGAGTTCTGATAACCTGGATCACGATGTCCCTCACCCCATCGAGACATTGATTGCGATTCGCATACAGGCAGGCAAAGCATCTGAAATTTTCACTATCAGGCTGTATCTTAAGAATGCCGGCCTGTTGTGCCTCGACTGCGGCAGAAATTTCCTTCAGGGCTTCAGGCAAGGCTTCTTCCAGGGATTTCTCGGCTCCGATAACCCGGTGAGCAGCTTCTGCAATGCCGGTGATCAACTTTTCCCGCTGCTTTTGAATCTGTCTTGCCCGTTGTGCGGCCGAAACATCTCGGACAATACCGACAATTCTCTTTTCTCCACGGTCAGAAAGACGGCAGGCAACTTTGATAATTTCGCCGTAAATATGCGTCTGATCGGCGAGCATGAACCTCTTGGTAAATTTCAGCGTATCGATGCTGTCTCCGATGCGATCATCGCCTTCGGCAAAAGGAGAGCCATCGGGAAAGATTTCCGACTCACTGCTGCCTACCATCTTATCGGCATTTTTCCCAAATGCTATTGCAAAAGCCTGATTGGCCATGATCATGCGACCGCTTTGTGATTTGACAAAAATCAAATCTGGAATTGAATCAATCAAATGTTTGAGAAAATTTTTCTGTTCGTCGAGTTCGCTGGTAACTCTTCTAAGCCTCAGGTTTAGCCTGGCAAGAAAGAATACGGTTAATGCCAGAATCAGAATTGCTGAAATGAAAAGCCTTGACCATCGTTTCAGGGTTCGCAGGCTGGCTGCAATAATCGATGCCTCCGAGACGAATGGTTCCATGTTGAGATCCTTCATCAGCTGCTGCACCTGCGAGTAGTTGGCCGGTATTCCCCAGGTCGTTTCAAGAGGCCCGATTTCATCTGTCATTTTTATCAGGGCGACGGTAACTTTCTCGGCAAGATTTTCATCGGTGCCCGTGACTCGGCTGAAACCCCATTCGGGATAAAGCTGAGTCGAACAGAGAAATGGCAGTTGATGTGAAACAAATTCGTCACTTACCTGGAGCTGCCGCAAATTCAGTTTGCCTTCATCACTCATCTGTTCAAGGGCAGATGTTCGACAGATGCCAAAATCAGCACGTCCCGCCAGAACTTCTTCAACGACTTTTTCACTGTCGAAAAAGTGGGAAATTGATGAGCAGGATTTTTTAAGATCAACGCCCCGTTCCTTGAATTCTCTGGCGGCAGCAAGCCATCCACCGATTGACAGCGGTGACCCGGCGGCAACCCGGCGATTTTTTATATCCCAAAGGTTCTTGATTTCTCGATTATCGGCATGCCAGAAAATTACCGACCCGTACAGTTCCTCGAAACCCCGCAATTTTTCGCTTTGTCGCTTCAGGGTTGCGATGATCGTCAGATTTCCTTCGTAAGAGGCTTCGACGCTGAAAATCGGGCTTCCAATGACGAATTCCACTTCCCGGTTTTCAATTGCCTTTTTGAGATCGAGCCAGGTATATTCGATGAGCTCGAACTGAAACCCTTTGATATCCCGATTGAGGGTGCTTACCGTAGCTTCCCAGTCGTAGTCCCAGCTGCTCAGACTTTCTTTGTGCAGAACTCCGACCCTGATCGTGCCGCCGGCAAAAAGCCCTGCTTCGGCCAGGAACAGCATCAAAATAAGCAGAACCGCTGTCAGTTTAAATGTCTTCAAAATCTTTACCCTCTAATGCCAATACGGATCACCAGAAATATATTCGCAGGAGCAGACCCCTGTGTGACGCGCAGAATGCACTAATGCCATGGCGCGGCCTGCTTAAAATACCGATTTTACTAACTGCTATACAAAATTCACTGAAATTTTTCGATACTCCCTGTCGCTTCGACCCGTTAAACGGGCTCAGCGACCGTAAGAGGCGGTCATTGAGCTTATATATAAGAAAGTCTACAGCCTCTGCATATTATAGCGTAACCCGAAAGCTATTTAAAGATTTCTTAGAACCCGGAATATCGCGGGACAAAACTGGATGACATTTTTCAAAGGGGCCATTGAACTCTTCGTAAATTCAGGGAAGTAGAGGCGAAATTATCGATGCTGAGGCGATAAGTTCAATGCCAGGAAATATTTGCAAAATTCTGGAACCTGAAATTATTCATGCGGGTCAATAAAGGTAGTTGATAAGGAGGTAAGAAATCATGAAACCCTTAAAAATTTTTGGTTTGCTGGTAATTGTGATGGTGCTGGCCAGTTTTGCCGTTTCGTTGAGAGCTGAAATTAAAGATGTTCTTGGTGACCAGAAGAATCAGACGGAAAGCGAAAAGAATGACCTGCTGCGGCCATTTGGTGCCATGAAAATTCCCTCTGACCCATTTTTTGACAATTTCGAAAAGGAAATGGAGCAGATGTTCGACTCATTCAAGGGATTGCATGGTTTCAAGGGCATGCAGATTCCCGACCTGACCCGCAATATGCACGGGTTCAACCAGGGGCGCGCCGATGTGCGGGTCGAAGGCGATAAAGTTCTCGTTGAGATAGATCTGCCCGGTCACACCAAAGATGGCATCGATCTGCGTCTGCGCGGCAATGAGTTGGTGATCAGCTCAGAACGCAAATCAGAGCAGAGCGAAGAAGATAAAGACCGGTTTTTCCGGCGCGAGATTTCATACGGCAATTTTTCACGGGTAATCGCGCTGCCACGCAGGGTGCTTGAAGAAGGTTCCAGTGCAGTTTATCAGGATGGTGTTCTCAAAGTGACGCTGCCAATAGATAAATCGAGCCCCGCCGACGAAAATGGCTACAAAATTCCTATAAAGTGAGGCAGTTTTGACAGCCTGATATTGCTTTTATTCTTCCTGGTTTTTTGGGAAAATTTTGCCGCAGTCGATCTCGAGGCCGGGAAATTGAGCTACTGCGAAGGTTGAACTTGCGTCATATACCTCTTCGTAGCGATAATGGCGGTCTTTGTCAAGTTTGTAAACCCTGATCAGCCGATCTTCTGTTCCGATCAGCCAGTATTCTTTAACGCCGTTCTCTTCGTAGAGACGGCGTTTTCTTATATTGTCATGGGATGCGGTCGACGGCGAAAAAATTTCGATTACCAGGTCGGGTGTGCCGAAAATGCCGCGCTTTTCAATTATTTTTTCATCGCAGACAACCAGCAGGTCGGGCTGGACTACGTCGAAGATTTCGTGGTCTGCTTTGCCCTTTTTTCTTAACGCAACATCCACCGGAGCATGAAAAACCTCGCAAGGTTTGTCGTCAAAATAGTCCAGAAACTGCTTGAGCACTTTTATACTGACCCTTTGGTGTTCAGTCGTCGGTGCATTCATCGCGTAAATTTTTCCAGCGATCAATTCATAGCGTTTGCCGTCGTTTATCTCGCAATAATCGGCATAAGACCAGACTTTCTTTTTTTTTGCCGCAGCAACCATGGCCTACCCCTTGTCTTTATTCGATAAGAGTATAGCAATTAAAATCTGTAACGGCAATTATTCGTAGTGGGTCCACATGCGCAGGATTTTCACGATGCGCTCCTGTTCATAAACCTGGTAAACCAGGCGGTGCTGGATGTTTATTCTTCTTGAGCAGGCTCCGGATAAATCGCCAACCAGTTTTTCAAAGGGAGGTGGCGCAGCAAAAGGATTTTCAGCAACAATTTTCATTAGCTCCTCAACTTTGTCTTTCAACCCGGAAGATGCGATTTTTTTCGCGTCTTTCTGAGCCTGCCAGGTAAAAACAAGCTTGAAAGCTACCATTCAAGATCCTCAGAGCAATCACTGACATCTTCTTCCATGCCTTCTTTGATCGACTCTCTCATTCCAAGAATCGCAAGCAGATAAAGGGTTTCTTCGATCGCGTTCCAGTCTTCTTCCGAAACCAGCACCGCGTTTCCCCTTTTGCCGGTGATTACTATCGGTTTATGGGTTTTCAACGTCTCATCAATAAGGCTGTAAAGCTTTGAACGTGCCTCAGTAGCATTTAAAACAGTCATTTTTCACCCTCCGCTCATATGAAGCGTACGTAAAAACGTTCGTAATGTCAAGTAAAAGCCACAGCGATTTTGATTCAATCTTTTTTTTATTCGACTCATTCGTGCAGATTGGCAAAAGTCGTGATGCTTTTCAGGCTTCTGGCAAGTGTGCCTTCGTCAGGCAACAAGGCGATAATCTCGTCTTTTACTTCCGGGTCAAGGTCTGCGAAATAGCGGGTAAGCCTCATGGCGGTCAGTTCAAGACGTTCCTGCAGGCGCAGAAATTCATCTTCATGAGTAAGGGAATACAGTTTTTCTGTGCCGACCCGGTATGATGATGCGAGATGCCTGAAATATTCTGCCTCTGGCTGGTGGGGTTCCTGGTTGCGTGTGATGATGATATCGACATAATTTTGCCCGCGTGGTTTTAGTGCGGTACGGTCAACCATGATTTCGAAACCCCATTTGTCTTCGCGGTCAAAAATGAAAACGCGCGGGGGGTAGGCGTAATCGTGAGTTCGGTTGATATGAACGTGGAAATCTTTGCTGGAAATATTTTCAAAATCTTTTTTGAAAAATTCTCCGGCGATGCAGAATTCGTCATACCAGCAGTTGTTGCATGGTTCCCATTCAGGCCAGGCGATGCCGCCCTTTATCTGTTTAAGATTATGATCACGCAGAAAAGGGTTGATTTCCGGTTCATGAACGTAGGCAGGGCCTTCATAATAATAGACCCCTTTTATCAGATCAAAATCGCGGACCCCCATGCGGTAGCCGGGGGCATTTATTTCTATATTCGCGCAATTTCGCTCGATGGTGACGGTTGCGGTCGCATTATGAACTTCTTTTTTGGTGCTTACATTGATAACTTGCAGCCTGAATCGGTATTTGCCGCTGATCAGCTGGAGAAAACGTTGTTCAGAATTTTCTTCGGCGGATGAAGCAAGAAGGCAGACAAAAATAAAAGCGGTCAAAAGACAGATGAATTTGATTCTGGGCATTTTTCCCTCCGGATTTGTTTTTCGCAGGTCTCACTGTTAAATCACCCGAAAAACAAAAATGGGAAAAAATAATGAATAAAATTTTTTTATTCTATAAATACTGCATCGGTGGCTCTTTAACCCGTTTAATTTCGGGTTGTTTAGGAAAAACCCGGCGGCAGTCGATGGTTAGACCTGCAAACAGTGCAATGTCAATCTGTGCTGTTTCGTCATAAACATCATCGCGGCCAAACAGGCCGTCTTTTTCAAGTCGGTAGACTCTGATGAGGCGATCTGTCGGGCTGACCAGCCAGAATTCTCTGACGCCAGCCTTCTCATAAAGTGCTTTCTTGGAGATATTGTCTCTTGCGGCAGTTGAAGGTGAGATTATCTCAATAATCAGATCCGGTGCGCCAACAATGCGTTGTTCTTCAATTTTCTTCTCATCACAGACAACCATGACATCAGGCTGCACCACCGTGAATATCTCATCATTCTTTTTTGATTTTTTATCCAGAACCAAATCGAGTGGCGCACAAAAAACCTTACAGGGCTTTTCATCAAAAAAAACAGCAAATTGCTTAATGAGTTGAGTTAAAATGCTCTGGTGCACAACGCTTGGTGAAGTCATAGCATAGATATCACCATCAATAAGTTCACAGCGCTGGTCATCGCCCCAGCTCAGATAATCGGCATAAGAATAACGCTCCCTCTTCTTTTTCACCGCTCCAGCCATCGCCGCACCTCCGTCAGGTAATTCTTGTATAGTATAGCATTCCAGATATTACACTAGATAAAGATTGCTGAATTTAAAAAGCCAAAGAAAATAACTACAAGAAAATCATATGTGATAATATAAGATTATCTTATGGTTTAATGAGATGTTTCAGGAGAATCGTATGAAAGAGATCCGGCGACTGGCAGAAGATCGTATTGTTAAATCCTTACAATCTTTTCCAATCGTCTATATTGCCGGTCCACGGCAATCTGGAAAAACAACTCTGGTGCAGAATATTGCTCGAACCCGTCATAAAGCGGATTATATTACCTTTGATGATCTGCAGACAAGATCTGCTGCGCAAAAAGACCCTGAAACCTTCGCAAGAAGTTTTACAGGACCGGTTGTGCTTGATGAAATACAGATGGTGCCAGAGCTTTTTCGTGTTTTGAAAGTTGTGGTTGATGAAAATCGAAAGCGCAAAGATGCTGGAAAAGGCAGATTTCTGTTGACCGGTTCGGCTAATGTAATGGCTCTGCCAAAACTTTCAGATGCTCTTGTC
>JBMOKV010000544.1:0-6747 GCA_049325495.1 Candidatus Rifleibacteriota bacterium
TTTTCAATGAAATTCTTTCAATAAGTGTCAGGTGGTCTCTTGCATCGCCAAGATAGTCCGCAAGAGCAGTGACGATTTTCGAAACCGAAGGAACGTCTTCGCACCCCTGAATAAATTCTGCCTCGATAGTCAATTCATCAGATTTCAGGCTTTGCACCGCATTACCCAGTCGGAAATTTTTTACCTTGCCCTTGCTGACCATGGAAAACTCAGTCCCGGGATTTTTCAGGAACTCCAGGGTGCGACTGGCAGTGCGGGCATCTGAAAATCCGAAACGATATTTTACCAGATCGCCGTTGTTGCCTTTCGGCTCCTTGCCTGCCGGAATTTCAACTGCCAGAACCTTCATACCCTGGGGTAACTGCTGATTCAAACGTTCTTTTAAAAATTCCGCATCGATTTCCTGGTCGAGTGACAGGACGAACTGCTCACAATAACTTGCATGGCCAAGAGGCAGAGGAGCTCCGAACGAAATTTTTGGCCTGACGTGACAGCCGCCCGTCACCTGGTAGGGAAGCTGCAATCGGCGCAGCGCTTTGCAGATTATGTCGATTGTATCGAGATGGGCAATGTAACATGCTTGCCGGGTTTTTTCGTAGGTTACTCTTGCTTTGATTTCAACCGTTTCGTTCATAGGTCTTCGACTCCGGCAATTCTGGCCGCATCACGATATTCTTTTTCAAGAAAAGCCCGGGGAACCTGAAAGTCCACGAAATCCCACGGCAGCTTTTCCGAAATGGACATTTTTCTGGTATAGGCGGCGGGATCGAGCCCACAATCGGCAAAGGCTTTTTCCCAGGCAGACTGTTTAAAATGCTCATTCCAGCCGTCAAATTTGCAGCCATTCTTGAAGGCTGCGAGAATCAGGCGCGAAACATTTTCATCGCCCCGCGAAAGAACCGCTTCGAGCAGGCAGAGGTATTCTTCACGCCACGAAATCTTGCTGTTACTGTTTTGCAGGCGCTGGCGCACGATAATGCGTTTCTGTTTCAGTTCTTCCATGCCGGCCTGCGGGCTCCACTGGAATGGCGTGAAAGGCTTGGGAACGAATCCCGACAGGCTGATTGAAATCTGTTTGCGGGGCTTGAGAGTTCGACAGATTCCCTCGATTTTCAAAACCAGTTCCGCAATTCCTTCAACATCTGCATCGGTTTCGAAGGGCAGGCCCATCATGAAATATAGTTTCAAAGTCCGGTAATCCGAACTGCCGGTTGCTTTAACCACGCTGATAATGTCTTCTTCGCAAATATTTTTGTTGATGATATCGCGAAGCTTCTGGGTTCCGGCTTCGGGAGCGAATGTCAGGCCGCCTTTGCGGATATGCTTTGAATTCTCAAGCAATGCCAGAGTGTTTTCATTCATGCGCATCGATGGAATGGAAATATTCTGCTCAGCATAAAGTTTCTGCTGATCAAGAAGCTTGACCAGTTCTGGAAGTCTGCAATAATCGGAGGTGGAGAGAGAAAGCAGTCCCAGTGCTTCTTCGCCCGTGTTGTTAAGCAATTCAAGACTGTATTTAACCAGATCTTCAACCGGGCGCTCGCGTTTCGGCCGATAGTAGTAGCCCGCATTGCAGAACCGGCATCCCTTGATGCAGCCCCTGAATATTTCAAGGGCGGCCCGGTTGTGAATCGCCTGAACATTGGGAATTACCGGTTTAAGCGGCGGTCTGGAAGCGGAAAATCCCTTAAAAACCCGGCGCTTTACTGGCCCGGGAAACTCGGGAACCCAGAGGCCTTCAAGGCTGGTCAAGGCTTTTCTGGTTTCTGAGCGGGTTGCCCCGGATTTTTTCGCTGCCAGAGCCGTTTCACATATTTCAGCAATCATTTCTTCGCCGTCACCGATGGCAACTGCATCCATGAACAATGAAACCGGCAAAGGGTTCGATGCCGATGGCCCGCCTGCGATAATCATCGGGCCCGATTTTCGTTCGTTCCAGAGCAGGTCGATACGGCTCAGCTCAAGAATGTTCAGAACATTGGTAAAAGTCATTTCGTAGGGGAGCGTAACCAGAATCAGGTCAAATTCGTTGAGCGGCGTGCCCGTTTCAAGAGAAAACAACGGCAGGTTTCTACGTCGCAGCAGGTCTTCCATGTCAACCCACGGAGAAAAGGCCCGCTCGGCCATTATTTTGGGGTTCTGATTCAGAGTTTCATAAAAAATTTTCAGGGCGAGATTGGACATGCCAAGCTCATAAAGGTCGGGAAAAACCAGACAAACCCTCAGCTCGGGGTCGGTTTTGATTTCGGCCTGATTGACTTCGCCGCCCAGATAGCGTGCGGGTTTTTCAATCTGTAGTAGTTCCCAGTGGGTGATTGCATCGGTAACTTTGTTCATTTTCTCGGGGGTGTGTTCTGTTTGTTGATGGTAAAAATCAGATCAAGTTCGCGGCCTGCAAACTCTACATCACTTTCGATGCTGGTTTCAGTAATTCCTAAAATACGGGCGAATTTACCGCTGATTTTTTCGAGTATGATTTCTGCTTCTTCTTCAGAAGATTTCAATCGGTCACTTAAAATAGCCAGTTGAACCTTTTCAAATGGTTTTTTAGATTTCCGGCTCTGCTCTATTTTCACTTGGGATTTGCTTCCAGTAGTTTTGTTTCAGCCATTTTGGCTTTCTTTGCCGCATAGTTGTTCGTTGGGGCAATTGAAAGGGCCGCATTGTATGAAGCAAGTGCCGAGGCAAATTCATTCTGGTGATAATAGACGTCGCCGAGGTTGATATACGCATCGACGTTGTCTGGGCTTAACTCAACAACTCTCTTATACTGCAGAATCGCGTGATCGAGAAGATTGCGTCGATGGTAGGCTACACCAAGCTGATAGTGGATCTTGGGGTTCTTCTCGTCGATTCGTGAAGCTGCTTCAAATTCTTTAAGAGAGGCTTCATGCTGTCCTTCCAGCAGGTAAAGTTCGCCAAGAGCGGCAAGAACCCTGGCATCTCCCCGATCCTTGCTCTGGTAAGACCTGAAATGCCTGATGGCTTCCTTGTTCTTTCCTTTGCGCTGGGCGATTTTTCCAAGCGCATATCTGGCTTTCAGGTGAAAGGGTTCGTATTTGACACAGGTTTCGAGCAGCTTGATTCCATCCTCTTCCCGGCGCAGATCCAGCATGAATACTGCCAGGTTATAGTAAGTTTCAGCATAGGTTGGTGCGAGCTCCAGAGCGGTTTTCCATGAACTGATGGCCTTTTCGATCTGCCCCTGCTTGTAATAAGCAAGTCCCAGGTTGTGGTGGGCATCAACGAATTTCGGTTCTTTTTTCAGGGCATTCATCAGGTGCTTGCGTGCCGTATCGATTTTTCCATATTGTCCGGCAAGGGTGCCATACATATATTCATCTTTTACCGCTTCCGGAACTTCGTTCTTGAATTTGCCGGTAACTTTGTCGGACTTGGGCATCAACTGCTCGATCGTGATGCTGCGAATGTTTTCAGGTAAATCAACCGAAGGAACCCGGGGGGCTGATCTTTTCTTGTTGCAGCCGGTCAGGCCAAAAACCATGGTCACGGCAATCAGAAAGCAAAAAATAAAGCGAATTCTGCTGTTATTCAAAAGTTTGCGCTCCTGCAGTTTATTTTATTCGCGCTATTCTACCACAGGGCTGCCTGCTTGCCAAGGCACCGTACTGCCTGTTTTTCGACGTTCGAAACTGATAACCCGGTGATTGCCAGAATCGAGAAGAAAAACAAAATTATCGCATATCGCAATGTCTGAGGGACGCCGCAGACGACTGCCGTCATGTGCCTTGCCAAACCAGGCGAGTCGAACTCCGGCCGGTGTGTAAAGACCCAGTTCGTCGGTAGAATCATCGCAGACCAGAATCATGCCGTCGGGGTCAATTGCTACGCCCGTGGGGGTTTTCAGGTGGTCGCGCATTTCGCTCTGAAAAGATCCGAGTCGGTCGAAAATTGCAATTCGGCCTTTTCCCCGGTCAGCGATATAAATTTCACCCAGCTGGTTGATATCGATCTGGGTCGGGTCTTTAAGTTGCAATGAACTGTAACCGAATCCACCGATTTCGAAAAGCTTGTCGCCGGTGGTAGTGATTTTGTAAACCCGGTCGGCTCTGCCATCAACCACCCACACATTGTTCTCGCTGTCGAGTTTGATGCCCCGGGGCCGGTCGAGTCTGCTGCGTCTGTCATTCTTAACCGGGTAAAGGTTGCCCCGGTAACTCTGGTAAGAATCAAAAATACATATCCGGTCATTGTTCTGGTCGGCAACGTAAAAATCAGAAAAACCGCCGGTTGTGACGTCATAGGGCTCATCAAGACTGTCTTCGCGCTCTTCACTGCGGTCGCCAAACGAAAGGCCGAACCCGCCATGTTGAGATAGAAATCGACCGTCGAACGCCAGCCTGACGACCCGATCATTACCCGTATCGGCGATCAAAAGCTCTTTTCTGACTTTGTCAACATCTATTCCCATCGGCAGGTTAAACTGTCGCTCACCGTTTCCCCGGCTGCCAATCGTGGTTCTGGGTGTCAATTCGATGTTGAAAAGCTCGATGGTTCCACTTCGGTTGCCGATTCTTCCGGCGGGCAGCTTGAGCCCGTAAGTACCCCGGCGCATGTATTTGGGGCCCCAGATTCTCTCAAACTGCTTTTTACCCGGAACATTCGCCAGAATTGCGACGCAGCCGTCGTGGGGAAGATTTATGCGAAAGCCGGCAGTTCCCGAGGCGATTTCCAGGCTTGCCCACATTTTACTGCTGTCGGGAGCCTGGCCATGTAAGCCGACTGTCGCAAAAATTGACAATAAAACGATAATCAGGCGAAATTTCAGCATTTTATTTCCCCGATTCGGGCCAGAAAAGTTTGACCAGGGTGTCGAGGGCTTCAAGATTTCTGGGACCTGGTCTGACGAAGAGATCCTGATTCAGGGCGTGCACCCGGTTCTTTTTTATCGCACTTATTCCACTCCATCCGGGCCTTTTCTTTATCGAAGCAAGATCCGGGTGTGGGTAAACAATCAAAATCACTTCGGGGTCAGCGGCAATAACATGCTCTGAATTGACCACCGGGTAATCCTGGTTTTCCTTGATTACGTTCTCTCCGCCACAGGTTTTGATCATGGCGCCAATGAAACTGGCGGGCCCGGCTGCCTGCATTGGTGCGTCCCAGATTTCCAGATAAACCCGCAGTGGGCTTGAATTGATGCTGCTGAGCTTTTCGAGCCTGGTTTTCCATTCCTGTTGAAAACTCCGAGCCTTATCTGCTGAACCTTCTAATATCAGGCAGATTTTTCCTGCCATATCCGGAATATCTTCCAACCGGCTGACATTAAAATTTACATAGTTCAACCCGAGTTGAGAAAAAAGAAGCTGGTATTTTCGGTTCATTGAATTGAGATCCAATACCAGATTTGGTTTCAACGACATGATTTTTTCCACATTCAGGTCAAGTCCACCTACTTTGCTGATCTCGGCGGTTTTTGCCGGAAAATTGCAGTAGTCTGAAATGCCCACCACCTGAGAACCGTAACCAAGGGCAAATAAAAGCTCAGTCTGCGAAGGAACGAGAGAAACGATTCTGCTCATTCCCATGGCCGACAGCGGAAATGCCATGCACGTAAATAAATATAATAGAAGCGCTATTCTGTTAATCATTTGTTTTTCTCCGGCGTTCCTTGAAAAATTGGCTGGCATTGCGGTTATGTTCCTGCAGGGTGGTGGAAAACCTGTGACCCTGGTTGCCATCGGAAACGAAATAAAGATAATCGGTTTCGGCAGGATGCGCAACTGCTCTCATCGAGTCGGCACCGAAATTGGAAATCGGGGTGGGGGGGAGTCCCGCGTTAATATAGGTGTTGAATGGGGATTCAATTTTCAAATCTTCATATAAAAGTCTTTCTTTGTGCTGCCCATGAGCATAAAGAACAGTTGCGCATGATTCAAGCCTGATAGACTTTCTCAGCCGGTTGTAAAAAACTGAAGCGATCAACGGCCGCTCTTCTTTCTTTGCCGCTTCCTTTTCAACGATCGAAGCAAGAATGCAGGCTTCATAAATTGAAATGCCTGTTTGAAGCTCTTTGAAAATCGTTTCGGTTTGAAATCTGGTCAGTCTGAGCATTCTCTCTGCGGCCTTAGCTGCCGGGGTGGGCCGGTTGAAATAATAGGTATCAGGAAAAAGCAGGCCTTCGCTTGCGGGAATCAGATCCCAGGTGGAAAAAACTCTGCCTAACAGCTGAGGGTCGGCACAGGCTTCCAGAAACTCAGAACCGTTGCAGATTCCCGCGTTTTCAAGAATCGCTGCGACCTGGCGATTGGTCGTGCCCTCAGGAATAGTGACCGGTACAGTTTTTAAGGTGCCCTGAAGCAGTTTGTAGATTACATTTTCAAGGCTTTCACCCGCCGCAAAAAAATAGCTTCCCGGGCGAAGACGTTGATCAACTGCAAGAAATCTTATGTAGAGACGAAAAAGAAATGCGCTGCTGATAACCCGATTTTCTTTCAGTATCTGGGCTATCTGCCTTGTGTTTGAACCGGGTTCGACGAATATACGGCAGTCCTTGCGGTCTGCCGGTGGCTGGGACATCTCCTGGAACCACATGAACCCACCACCAATGAACCCGGCAGTTCCAACTAAAAGCAAAGCCGCCATGAGAATCAGGAATTTAATGATTTTCATGGCGGCGGTCTTTAAAGATTAATTATTCTGGTTTCTTTTTGAATTTAAGAATTTTGTTGCGGCTATTGTCGAGAATAAAGATTTCATCTTCTGATTTGGCAACCACGCCGACCG
>JBMOKV010000545.1:0-6727 GCA_049325495.1 Candidatus Rifleibacteriota bacterium
CCACCCGAATGCCCGCAGAAGATCACCATTATGTCGATTATGTGGCACCCATCAAGGTAGGAACATCAAAATTTGGAACAGTCATTCTACGTTTCAGTTTCGACCGCCTTATCGAAGCCAAATCCACCAGCCGTAAACGCATTATTCTCATCGGCATGGTTGCTCTACTTGCCGGGATAATTCTTTCAATTGTATTGGCCCAGTTCATCACAAAAGGTCTTGACTACCTGATTCAGGGAACTCAGGTTATTGAAAAAGGTGACCTGACCTACCGAATAAAAACTTCTTCGAATGATGAAATCGGAACTCTTGCCTACAGGTTCAATGAAATGCTCGATGCCCTCGAATCGAACAACAAGGCACTTGACCGCAAAATTTTTGAAATTGAGACTCTTTTCAAAGCCAGTCAGGCCATGAATTTTCAAAGTGATACCGACAAACTGATCAGACAAATTCTGGAAATGGCCGGCAGAGCCATTCGAGCCGAACGCTGCTCGATAATGCTGCAGACTGGCGCCGGAGCTGAAGAGCTTGAAACAAAAATAGTCTTTGGCCTTGAAGATGGCCAGAGTATGGAAAACGTCAAATCCTCGATCAGAATCAAGTCCGGAGAAGGAATTGCGGGAACCGTTCTCAAAACAGGAAGCAGTCTTATTGTTAATGATGGTCATCGAGATCCCCTTTTCAAAAGCTTTGACAGCACATCTGATTATGAGAGAAGCATCAGAAATCTGATTTCGGTTCCCCTTAAAATCAAAGACCGGGTTACCGGAGTAATCAACGGAACCAATAAGCTCAATAATGAATCTTTCTCTGAAGAAGATCAGAGGCTTCTTGAAGCATTGGCACAACAGGCCGCGATGGCCGTTGAACATGCCCGGCTGTATGAACTGGCAATTACCGATGGCTTAACCAAACTGTTTATCCATCGTTATTTCCAGGCCAGACTGGAAGAAGAAATGGTTCGCGCCAAGCGCTACCATACAGCATGCTCACTGATTCTTTTCGACATCGATCACTTCAAGAAATTCAACGACACATACGGGCACCAGCAGGGTGACATTGTTTTGATCGAGGTAGCGAAACTGATAAAACTTGCAGTTCGCGACACTGTCGATATTCCAGCCAGATACGGCGGCGAGGAATTCGCCATTATTCTTCCAGAAACTGATGCAAAGGGCGCACTGCTGGTCGCTGAAAGACTTCGCAAAACCGTTGAAGCCTTTGATTTCCCAGGCCAGGAACAGGCCTTGAAGGTCACCATTTCCCTTGGCGTTGCCACTTTCCCGGATCACGCCAGCGTCAAGAGCGTTCTGATAAAGAAGGCCGATATGGCACTTTACGAGTGCAAAAATCGAGGCAGAAACTGCTCTTTCATCTATGATGACAGCATTGCAGGTATTGGCGAACACTGAGTTTAATGAAAAACGACCAAAATCTGCAAAGCCTTGAGTGGCTCGATTCGCCGTCTTTACCGTTTAAACCAGATCTTCAGACTCCGGCAATCGACAATGAACTCGCCCAATTCATTCATCCCGTCAAAATTGGTTCAGTTACTCTGCCAAACAATCTGATCCTTGCTCCCATGGCTGGAGTTACCGACGGTTCATTTAGACTTCTCTGTGCCAGGCTTGGTGCCGGATTCACCGTTTCCGAACTGGCAAGTGCGAAAGCCATATCAATGCGCAGCCGGCAGAGCATCAACCTGGTAAGATTCCAGGCACAGGCCAGACCTTATGCGGCACAGCTTTTTGGAGCAGATATCGATAATCTGGTTACTGCTGCTCAAATCATCGAAGAGCTGCAGGTTTGCGACATTATTGACATCAACATGGGATGTCCTGTACCCAAAGTTGTAAAAACTGGTGCAGGATCAGCACTGATGAATACTCCTGAACTTGCAGGACGGATTGTTTCGGCAGTTAAAGCTGCGGTTAAGGTTCCAGTAACGATCAAATGCCGAATCGGCTGGAGCAAAAACAGCATCAATGTTAAAGAATTTGTAAAAAGAATGGTTGACTCAGGAGCGGATGCCGTCACGGTTCATGCTCGAACCAGGCAGGCCGGCTACACAGGCCCCGCAGAATGGCAGCATCTGGATGGTATCGGCGAAATCTGCGGCAAAGTTCCTTTTTTTGCCAATGGTGATATCAGCCAGCCTTCTCACATTCGTGAATTGCATCAGCTTACCGGTTGCAGCGGTTATATGATCGGAAGAGGCTGTCTGGGCCAACCATGGCTGTTTGCCGAACTGCTTGGGCACCATCTTTTCTCTGACCCCCACACCAGATACATGATTTTTCGCCACCATCTTCTGGACATGTTGATGGAAATTGGGCCAAAAGCAGTTCCTTTATTCAGAGTACATCTTTTTAACTACTTGAAAGGGCATGCTAATGCTGCGCGAGCAAGGCATCTACTCAGTGAAGAGCGCGATCCGCATCGAATCTTTGCTACTGGAAAAGCTCTTTTTTATAATGAAACTCTTCCAGGAATCGTTTAAAAAATTCATGGATCTGCCGATTGATTGACTCACCGGAATTACAATGCTAAAATACAAGATACTTTTTAGCCGTTGCAGGAGAAATAATGTCGTCAGAAATTGATAAAATTCAGTTTCTCAGGCAGGTTGCCCTTTTTAAAAGCCTATCTGACAAGACTTTGCTCGATCTTTCGGCAATTACAATCGAGCAGACAATTCCTGCAAAAACCTTGGTTTTCAAAGAGGGTGACAAGGGCGATGCTCTTTTCATCATCAAATCAGGCAAGGTAAATGTTCTAAAACGCAACAGCGCAGGCATTGATTCTGTGCTGGTTTCCTTGAACAAAGGTGCGGTCATTGGCGACATGGCCATCATTGACGAGCAGCCAAGATCGGCATCAATAGCCACATTACAGGAAACGACCTTTCTTATTATTACAAAAGATGATTTTCGCAACCTGCTCAGCGAAATACCAGAAATTTCTTTTCAGATTCTTAAGATGACCACCGAACGCCTGCGTGCAACAAACAATCATTTAAAAGAACTCGAAGTCTCGACCAACCAGATGGAAGACGTAATCCGGGTAATTACCAAAATTGCCCGAAAAAGCAACCTGCTTTCGCTCAACGCTTCGATCGAAGCAGCTCGTGTCGGAGAAGCCGGCCGCGCCTTTTCAGTAGTTGCGTCCGAAATGAAAAAGCTGGCCGAAGACTCAGCTCAGGAAGCTAAAAAAATCGATACCCTGCTGCAGGAACTTCAGACTAAAACAAAAGCAATTGCCGGTATGAAATAGCAGGTTGTTTTTTCCTGCAAAAAAGGGTAAGATACCTAGACTAGACCCTGACAGGGAGCATTCAATGTCTCAATATAAATCACAAGTTCAGAATCAGTTCCTTTCAGCTGCCAGAAAAAAGCATCTCAAAGTGGAAGTAATACTGGAAACCGGAACAGTTCTACGCGGCAAAGTGCAGGCTTACGACCAGTTTTCCATTTCTCTTTCTTTTAAAGACAAAGTTGAAGTCGTTTACAAATCTTCAATCATTTATATTTCGGTATTGCCACAACGCCCAATGCCGACAAGACGCCCCTCTGGCCCCCGCACCTCATCCGGTGGCGGGTATCGGCCATCTTCTTCCGATTCTCACCGACCCGATTCGCCACCCAGGCCTGATTCGCCAAGACCCAAAAGGGACTATGCCCCGCCGGCACCACCCAAGAGATCATTCCCGGATTTTGATGAAGATGCCGATCTCAATGATCCACCGCCACCCAAGAAGCCGGTTCGCCGAAAAGTTTAAGACCTTTTTATCCCGTTTGAAATCTCATCGCCTGACAAAGTCGGGCGATTTTGTTTAGGCTTTTTTTCAGGTTGCCTGGTCCGCTAAAAGCCTCGTGGTTGGCAACCTGTCTTTTTCGAGCAGAAGCTTTAACCAACACAACAGCTGAGAAAATTTCTTTGTTCTGCCGATAATAATAGAAAATAGACCAAAGGCAGAAATTAGATGTTTTTAAACTGTCCCAGATGTGATTCAAACTGCATCGATTCAGCCGGCAACTGTGGAAGTTGCGGATACACGCTTCGCATTTCCTGCAGCAGCTGTGGCAATAGAAGCATACCCACTGCCAGGTTCTGCGGCAAGTGCGGTTCAGCATTGAATCTGAATTCATGGTTAAAGCAGAAATTTCGCCAGAATGTGACTCTGGCCAGCCGTTTCAAGCTGCGGAAATTTGCAGCTGGAATTGCATTTGGGACTTTTCTCGGAATCTTTGCCTTTGGTTCAATGGGAATGAATTCAGAATCTGCATCATCCAACCGACCGAACTCTTCATTCACCCCCATCAGCAGCCTGAGAATCTCAAAAGCCTCAATTTTTGAGCAGCTCAACGAATTCAGAAATTCAAGAAATCCCCAGGGATTTGTCAGCATTGGAGATTTAAAAAGCTTTACCGAAGTAATTACTCAGAACCTTTCATCGCTTAACGAAGTTGAAGCGGCAGGAATTTGGCAATCAGCAACTTCTGAAGAACAGGTTGCCAAAATACGGGCCTTTTGCCATAAGGGGCAACCCAGCCGAAGTGGGATAGCAATGTTGCTGTTCAATTTAGCCACAGACTATCTAGGTATCAATCATCGCGATTTCACTGAAAACTGCCTTTTTTCAGACATTCCACGGTTCCATTTTTTAAGCATACCTACTCAGGCCTTGCACTGCCTGGGCATCAGACTGGAAAAAAGCAGCAGCGAATTTGGCGGAAATGACTCAGTAACCGTAGAGGAACTGTATCGCGCCGGCATAGCTTTATGTGAAGCGAACGAAATAAGACTTAAGCAGAAAGTTTTCTGCACCCTTCAACCCAATTAAAACAAGCACTTGAATTTAATCAAAAAATCATTCAAAATTTGGGTTTAAAACTGGGTGAGTATAAAAAATCCCGGTGCAAGATTACCAAAAGAGGGTTTTCAACGAGCTTTTGCAAAAACCCGCCTGAACAAATTAATGATAATCTTCTCTGAAATCAATTTTTGGTGGGGGTTGAATCAAAACTCCCGGTTCACGTGGCTTATACTCATCTTCGCCTTCAACTGCAGGCGCATCTGCCATATCATCGTCGAGAAAAGCATCACGGGGAATTGTCTGGTCGGCGCCCCACTTTTTCAAAATATCAGTGCTTGGCTTGTCCGTCCGATTGATCCAGCCATTCTGCTGGGGAGTAGTTACAACGCCGGGCACAGTGTTGCGGTTTCCTGAACTGTAATCCCCACGAAAGAAATCCGGATCCGGCATATTGGAATATGAAGCCGGAGCCTGAGTCATTTCGTCGTCTTCTCCCGGGACAAACTGAGCCAGAGTTGAATAATGCCTGCATTCCGTTAAAGGCTGTGATTCAATGGGGAAAGCCTGAGACACAGTATCACCTGGAGGGCAGCCCTTGGATGCAAGTTTTCCGGTGGCCATGCAGACCCGGCAACGCACCATTCCATCAGGAAGCGGGAAATCCTTTTTGGGGTAATGCTGCAAAGCTTTTTCCATAAAAGCCTTCCAGACGGGACCGGCAACCGAACCGCCGGCTTTTTTTGGCCCGAGAGTCCTTGGCATATCAAATCCAAATTGAACAACCGTAACCAGGTCAGAAGACATTCCATTGAACCAGGCATCAACGTAATCATTAGTGGTACCTGTTTTGCCAGCCACAATATGATCGGGAACTTTGGCCCGAACACCAGTTCCCCGCTCTACTGCGGTTCTGAGCATGTCGCAGATCATGGCCGCGTTTTTGGCTTTCATTACTTCTCTGGCTTTGGGAAGGTTCTCTTCGAGAATGTTTCCATCACGGTCAACTACTTTGAGAATCGACAAAGGCCGGCAATAAATTCCCATGTTGGCAAAAACACCATAGCTGGAAGCCATTTCCAATGGAGTAAACTGGCCCGACCCAAGTGCAAGTGACAGGTTGGGTTCCATCTGTGCAGTTATTCCCAGTTGCTTTGCAAACTTGATGACCTTGGCGGGAGTCAGGCGATCAATAAGTTTTACCGCCGGAACGTTATAGCTCTTGCAAAGCGCTTTGATCAAGGTTACGGTGCCATGATATTTTAAATCATAATTTTTTGGAGACCAGACAACTCTTGTCCAGGGGTTTGTATAGGCGATATATTCATCGACTACCGTGTCGCCGGGCAACATGCCTTCCTCAAGGGCGCAGGCATAGACAAAAGGCTTGAAAGAAGAGCCTGGCTGTCGGTAGGCTTGAGTAACCCGGTTAAACTGTGATTGCTCAAAACTTCGACCTCCGTACATTGCCTTAATGTAGCCATTTTTGGGATCGAGGCAGACCAGCGAGCCATTCAGATCCGGGTGTTTTTCGATGGGGTATTCTTTAAAAATTGGAGCAGAAGCCATTGCGGCTTCTGCATATTGCTGAAAATCAATGTCGATGGTTGTGTGGATTTTCAAGCCCCCGTTGTAAAGCAGGTTTGAACCATATTTTTCCAGAAGTTGATCACGAACGTAAGTTACAAAATACGGGGCGATTACTTCCTGAGTTTTTAACTGCTGTAGAACAGGGTTTTCAGTTTTGGCTGCTTCGTATTGGGCAGGGGTTATAAAACCCAGCTCTGCCATTTTTCCAAGAACCAGATCACGCCTCATTTTGTTGTTTTTTGGGCTTTTGATTGGTGAAAATGCTTCGGGGCTTTTAGGAATACCTGCGAGAATGGAACATTCTGCAATGGTCAGTTCTTT
>JBMOKV010000546.1:0-6721 GCA_049325495.1 Candidatus Rifleibacteriota bacterium
TTTTATGAATTCTGAAAGGCTGGCCGGTGCAGGCAGACAGTGCCAGGGCAGTTCGCAGAATCTGCCCGCCTCCTTCGCCGAATGAACCATCAAGAATTATCATCTTTTTTCTCCGATTTTCCCTGTTCATTGTATCTTAGCACCAGTTACAGAAGATTTACCAGACTGCCGGTAAGCCCCTTTTCACCAATAATCAGCTTCAAATCAGACTTTTCTGCAATCTTTTCAATCAGTTCGAGTTCACGCAGGCGCATCAACGTCGGGTTATTTTCGATCATCTTCGCGGTATTGAACTGGCTTCTGGTTGCGGCGGTTTCTTCGCGGCGCATTATCTGATTGGCCTCCGCTTCTTTTTGTGCCGAAACCACCCGATTCATGATTTCCCGCATTTCGCCTGGCAGAATGACATCACGAATACCAAAACCGAGAATTTCAACCCCTGCTTCGTTGCCTTTTTTTTGCAGAAGAGTGAGAATTTCGCTGGCGGTCTGATCTTTTTCGGCAAGCAGATCGTCGATTTTCTTCGAGCCGATTGCAGTGCGCATTGCCAATTGGGCCTCACGATACAGCATCGCTTCAGTTGCATCACTGATCGTCGCAAATTTCCATGCATCGATGACCTTGTAGCTTACTACTGCATTGAGTCGCAAACTTACTTTGTCGGCGCTGATTATTTCCTGACCGCTGAGGTCGAGAATCTTTTCTTTAAGACTGACTTTGATGAATCTGAGTGTGGCAAAGTCTTTCCAGAAGGCGTAAAACCCCGATGAAAGACTCTCAATAAAATGTCCGTCGCAGAAGAACAGGCAAAGCTCACCCTGATCAACCTGAACCGACTCAATAACTGTGCCTGCACTCGGAGAATTGGCAATCTTAAAAAGCTGGCGGTGTTCGAATTTGACCTGATTTACCGTAACCACTTCTATCCGAATCTTTTTAATCGTTTTCCAGATCATGGTTTTTCCACTAGAAAGCAGACAGTAGAAACGGTCGTCAACCCATATTAAAGCTCTCTGGTCATCTTTCAGGTCGATAAGTTCTGTTTTATCGGCCAGTAATCCAGAGACAATCAATTGATCCAGCTCGGAAGTGACGACGAAAAGGTCTTTTTCCCTGAGAATCTCGATGCTTTCACCCATCAGCGTTTTGATGAGGTGCCAGCCCGGGGTAAGCAGCCCGATTAGCTTGCCATTCTTGAATTTGAGGCCATTCTCGAAACTCTTGATTTTTACCAGTTTAAACATGATCTGTACTCCTTTTCTTTGGTGATACAGTTAATTTCAGGGCCATCGGCTCTTCCCGGAAAGTATGCCCACGCTGTGACAGCGGAGCAGGGCCGTTTCCAGACTTGCGGCACATTTTCTGGCAACCCGGCTTTTCCACTTCAGGACCATGGAAATCAGGATCGCGCAATTCTGTGCCTTCGCCTGGTTTTGAGAACCTGCTGCAGGCTGTTCGAGGCGTTGCCCGGGGTCTGAAAGATCTCAGGCCGCGTGCCGGACAATCTGACCGGGAAGTTCCTCAGGCGAAGGCTGCTGCCATAAGCAGTAAGCTGGAACAGGATTCGAACCTGCTACCAATGGTGATTAGCCATTGCTCTACCCGATGAGCTATCCAGATGCCGGTGTCGTTTTCAAAGCACCGGTGGAATGCAGTTACCTACAGGACCTGCACCACTGCGCTTGAATCGACCGACAATTTTATAATTGCAACGATCGTGCCAGAAATTTGAATACGAACACAATCGTTTATTAATCGAGGTTTTAAGAGATTTGTCGGTATCTTGTTAAAAAAAATTGTATAAAATTATATAAAAATATATAATAAAATATATGAAAAAAGTTGTGATTGGTTTTCTGGGCTCTACTCTCGATCGCCGCGGAAAAAACGAACGCTGGGAAAAGTGGCGACCAAGTATTGCCGTCTGTCAGCACGAAGATCTGCTGATTGAGCGCTTTCATCTTCTGTGTAACCGCCGCGATGAAAACCTGGCCGCTCAGGTAAAGGCTGATATCGAGCTGGTTTCACCAGAGACGAAAGTGATCGTCGAAAACCTTGAATTTAAAAATCCCTGGGATTTCGAAGAGGTTTTTACGGGATTGCTCGATTACTCGCAGCATTTCAATTTTCATGACGATGAAGAATGCCTGCTGCACATAACTACCGGCACCCATGTTTCGCAGATCTGCATGTTTCTTCTCGCTGAAGCCGGCTTTTTTCCGGGGCGACTGCTGCAGACCGGTCCGGGGCGAAACAATTCACCGCCCGGCAGTTACGAGATTATCGATCTCGACCTGTCAAAATATGACAGCATTGCCCGCCGGTTTGCCTTGCAGACGCGAGATGACATTTCCTTTCTAAAATCCGGCATCAATACGCGTAATCATGACTTTAACCGATTGATCGCTGAAGTAGAGAAGGTGACGCTGCGAAGCGATGCTCCGATTCTTCTGACCGGCCCTACCGGGGCAGGCAAATCGAGACTGGCCAGACAGATTTTTGCTTTGCGGCAACAGCATAATATGGTCTCGGGGGAATTCGTCGAGGTGAATTGTGCCACTTTGCGGGGTGACATGGCAATGTCGGTATTGTTCGGTCACAAAAAAGGAGCTTTCACCGGGGCAACAGAAAATCGCCCGGGTTTGCTCAAAGCAGCAGAGAATGGCATTCTGTTTCTCGACGAAATTGGAGAACTGGGGGTTGATGAGCAGGCGATGCTGTTGAGGGCCATAGAAGAAAAGCGCTACCTGCCCGTGGGATCTGATCGAGAGGTGAGCAGTAATTTTCAACTTATCAGTGGAACCAACCGCAATCTTCATGAAGAAGTCAGACTGGGAAATTTCCGCCAGGATCTTCTGGCTCGCATCAAGTTCTGGCAATTCTGCCTGCCTGGACTGGCACAGCGGCCTGAAGACATCGAGCCCAACATCGACTTCGAATTGCAGCAGCATTCAAGAAAGATCGGCAAGCCGGCAGGGTTTTCGGCTGAGGCCAGGCAGGCTTTTTTAAAATTTGCCAGATCTTCCGACGCCCGATGGCCCGCAAATTTTCGCGATCTGAACAGTTCGATTGCCAGAATGATGGCTTTGGCAGATGGTAACCGCATCAGTCTGACCGAGGTGAAAATAGAAATCGAAAGATTGAAGAGCGAATGGGCTGATAGTGGAAATCATTCGGGGTTTTCAGATGAATCTTTGGACGAAATTGTTCCTGCCGATCTCGATCTTTTTGATAAAATTCAGCTTGCCGGGGTCATCGATGTATGCAGAGAATCACCAAGTCTGGCCGCAGCTGGTAGAACCCTGTTTGCCGGTTCGCTTGCCAGAAAAAACTCAAATAATGATTCAGACCGCCTTAGAAAATACCTTCAGCGTTTCGGCCTGAGCTGGAATATGCTGCGCTGAAAAAAGAATCTGCTCAATCGATTCATCCAGGCTGGCCACGAATTCAGAAAAAGAGCGGGGGTAGCCCTGATGCAGGAAGAGAAGCAACATGCCATTGATTGATACAAGGAGTTGATTGTCAATGCGTCTGGCTGCATCCTTATCGATCTGCCCATTACGGATCAGAAAACGCCAGTGTTCGCCGGTCAATTGGAAAAACATCCCGGTGGTGGGAGCTGCAAGGCGTTTGCGTTGTTCTGAATCAGAAATTCTGCGGGTAAAGAGAAGCCCGAAGAGCCCCGGGTTGCGAAGAAAAAAACGGACATAAGCCCGGCATACCGCAGATATTGCCGCAATGCCCGGTTGCAGATCATGGCATTCTGAACTGACGAATCTCTGGCACTCGTTACTGAATATGCAGATGCATTCAAAAACCAGATCATCGATATCCTGGAAGTAATTATACAGGGTGGCATATGAATAGCCCGCTTCTTTGGCTATCCTTCTCGCACTGAGACCTTCAGGACCATCGTTTTTTACAATTGCCACTGCAGCATCGATGAAAAAGTTCCGTATCCGGTCCTGTTGTATCGGGTTTCGCAAAATTTATCCTCGACGGGAAAATTAGATAAGATCAATAGTCTAACAGTGTTAGATTAGTTAACACCGTTAAAAAAGTCAATGGATGCAAGAAAAAAGGCAAATATTACTGAATTCGTAGTAAAATAAACAAAAGATAATCAGGAAAGGGCCGCACCAATGGAAAAGTCTTCGCGCAAATTTCTGCTTGACCTGCTGAAAACCCCGTCTCCCTCTGGTAATGAATCAGAGTATCAGAAAGTCTGGATCAACGAAGTTAAAGGATTCGCCGTTGTTGAGACTGACGAAGCAGGCAACGCAATCGGTATAGTCAATGGTAAAGCTCCTTACAAGGTTTTAATTGCGGGTCATGGTGATGAAATAAGCATGACAGTAACCCGAATCGATGCCAACGGTTTCATCAGGTTTACCCGGTCAGGTGGCATTAATCCATCAGTTCTGGCGGGCCTGCGTGTCGATATTTTTGGCTTTGGCGGTAAAATCAGCGGAGTAGTGGGTTACAAGCTTGATCGCAGCAAAGAGCCCGAGGCCAAATTGAGCATCGATGACTTTTTTGTTGATTGTGGCGCGGCCAGTGCGGATGAAATTAAAAAAACCGTCAGGGTGGGTGATTACATTCTTTACCGTGGCGAACCAGAGTTTCTGATGAACGATCGCATAGTCAGCAAAGCCCTTGATAACAAAACCGGATCATTTATGGTCGCAGAAATTCTTCGACGCCTCAGCCGCAGAAAATTGAAGGTTGCGGTTTACGGGGTTAGCTCCACCGGCGAAGAAACCAACATGAGAGGGGCATATTTTGCTGGTGCGCGAATCAGCCCTAATCTTGCGATTGCCCTCGACGTCACTTTCAATACCGATTCTCCTGGCGAGGAAGAGCCGAATCGGGCTGATGTGAAAATCGGTGGCGGCCCGGCCCTTTCATTGGGAAGCGCAGTAAACAGTAGAATTAATGAGATTATTGAAAAGACGGCGAAAAAGAAAAAAATCCCGCTGCAACTGGAGCTGACTCCTGATAAAACCAGTACCGATGCCGATAAAATCCATTTCTCCGGGCGCGGGGTGCCGGTAGCACTGGTATCTCTGCCGGTCAGATACATGCATTCACCAATAGAAGTTGCATCGATGGCAGATATAGATGCTATCGTCGAACTGCTGGTTGAAACAATTGCGGGTCTAACTGGAAAAGAAAACCTTAAGCCGGTTTGACTGGCTCATAGTCTATATTGTAATGCAGGCCCACGCTTTGTTTGCGGCCCAGTGCCGCCTTGACGATCAGCTCAGCGACCACAACCAGGTGGCGAAGTTCGATAAAATTGCGATTTACCCGGTGCCTTGAATAATAATCCTTTATTTCTTCCTTGAGCAGCCTGATTCGGCGCTCTGCTCTTATTAGACGTTCATTGCTTCTGACAATGCCGACATAGTTCCACATTACATGGCGAATTTCGTCCCAGTTGTGGAGCAGAAGGACTTCTTCGCGCGAATTGGCAACCCGCGAATCATCCCATTCGGGAGCCGGAGGTTTTTCATCACCCGGAGAAATTGCGGCGGCAATATGTGCTGCTGCTGATTTTCCAAAAACAAGGCATTCAAGAAGTGAATTGCTGGCAAGTCGATTGGCACCGTGCAGGCCAGTGCAGCTGGCCTCTCCAATTGCATACAGGCCAGGCACTGCGGTGCAGCCATTCAGGTCGACCTTGAGGCCACCGCAGGTATAATGAGCTGCAGGAACGACTGGAATTGCATCCCTGGTGATGTCAATGCCAAATTCCAGACATTTCTGGTAAATGTTGGGGAAATGTTCTTTGATAAACTCTGGTGGTTTGAATGAGATATCGAGAAAAACGTGTCTGACACCCAGTCTTTTCATTTCAAAGTCGATGGCTCGTGCAACTATGTCGCGGGGGGCCAGTTCGGCCCGCTCGTCAAAAGATGGCATGAATCTGGTTCCGTCAGGCAGAAGAAGTTTGGCGCCTTCGCCCCGCATTGCCTCAGTTATGAGAAAAGACCCGGCTTTGGGGTTATACATGCAGGTTGGGTGAAACTGGTTAAATTCAAGATTTTCAACTTCGCACCCGGCCCGGAAGCCCATGGCGATGCCGTCGCCGCTCACCACTGTGGGATTGCTTGAATACAGGTAAACCCTGCTTGCACCGCCCGTAGCGATTACCGTCGCATTGGCGATGAAGGTGTCAACTCTGTCTTCAGACTCGTTATAAATATATGCACCAATACATTTTCCATTCTTTTTTATCAGGTCGATGGCCACCTGGTGTTCGAAGAAGGTCAGGTTGCCTCTCTTTTTTGCGGCGCCCAGGAGCGTTTCTTCAAGCTCTCTGCCGGTTGAATCGCTGGCGTGAATTATTCTTCTCTGTGAATGGCCGCCTTCGCGGGTAAGGTGATAACCGGTTTCATTTTGACTGAAGTTTATTCCCATTTCGATTAGCCATGATATGCATTCAGGGCCGTTTTCAACGGTAAGTGCTACGGCTTTTTCATCGCAAAGCCCGGCTCCGGCAATCAGGGTGTCATTAATGTGCTGCTGGGTTGAATCTTCATTGGCCAGAACTGCTGCTATTCCACCCTGGGCGTATCGCGTCGAGTTTTCTTGAAGAATATCTTTGCTGATAATGGCTATGGAATATTGCGGCGGAAGTCGCAGTGCCAGAGAAAGTCCGGCTGCCCCTGAACCAAGAACCAGAACATCAAATGAATATTTCATAATTTGTCAGAAA
>JBMOKV010000547.1:0-6707 GCA_049325495.1 Candidatus Rifleibacteriota bacterium
CGGCATATGATAATGTCGACGACGTGATCAATTACGTGGTTGAATCTGATTACGGCCAGCAGGTAAGTCTGTTCGGCAAAGACCCGGCCCAGATGGCGAAACTGGTAGATCCTCTGGTAAACCAGGTTTGCCGGGTAAATCTCAACAGCCAGTGCCAGAGGGGCCCCGACACTTTCCCGTTCACCGGACGCAAGGATTCAGCTGAAGGAACCCTGTCAGTTACCGATGCCCTGCGGGTTTTCTCGATAAGAACCCTGGTAGCCGCCAAAGAGAATGATGCAAACAAGCAGCTGATCACCACGATTCTGAAAGACGACCTTTCGAGCTTTTTATCTACCGATTTCTTATTCTGATAAATACGCTTCGAGGTTAACCACGCCCTGCCTCAAAACACGCCATGGCTCACAGCTCAGGTCAACTACCGTTGATGCCTGAGCTGTGGGCAGAATGCCGTCTTCAACCAGCCAGTCAACTTCGTCGGAAAATTCACCGGCGAATTTTTCAGGATCGGGGTCAGAAGGAAGCCCGGAGCGATTTGCCGAGGTAGTCAGCAAACGGCATGGCAGGTGTTTGATCAATTCAAGCAGAAGCTTATGCCCTGGAACTCTGATACCGAGAGTCGGGAAAGAAAACGCCGAGACGGACGGGTGTTGTGGACAGGGAAGAACTGCAGTCAGGGCGCCGGGCCAGCATTTCTTCAACAGCGTTGTCTGCCTTTGATCGGTTTTTATACCGATTTCACCGAGATTTTCAAAATTTTCAAGAAAAAGAATCAGGGGTTTGCGACTGTCGCGATTTTTTATCGCGTAAATTTTTTCGACGGCAGCCGGACAATTGGCTGCCACGGCAAAACCATAAAGAGTATCGGTCGGAATGACTGCCACCCCGCCACCTGCAATGCTTTGTTTGAATTCGTCGAGCTTTTTTTTGCTCTGAAGAAGTTCAGCAATAGTAATTCGAATCATTTTACCGCCCTTAGAATAAAGTATCTTTCGCGACCGCACAGGTCATCTGCAGCTTTCACCAGCTCAAATGCGGGGGGCAAAAAGCTCATTATCATCTTTCTCTGCCCATGACCATGTTCAAAAGCCAGCAGGCCGCCATTTTTCAAACAGAAACAAGCTTGTTCGAGCATGATGCGAATAAGGTCAAGCCCATCGCTCCCCCCATCCAGGGCAAGCGCGGGCTCAAAATCACGCACTTCAGGCTGCAGACCCGTCATATCGCCAGAACAGATATAGGGAGGATTGGCAACGATTACTTCGAGAGCCGTCGATGAAAATGAACTCAAAAGGTCAGCCTGCAGAAGAGAAACCCTTTTCTGCCCCTGTTCAAGAAGATCCAGATTTGATTTCGCCAGAGTCAAAGCCTCAGCTGAAATGTCGCTGAGCCAGCCATGAGATTTTGAAAATCTTCGTGCCAGCGCGATACCAAGCACCCCGGTGCCAGTGCAGATATCGGCAAATGAAAAATTTTCATTTGAAATGAACTTTTCAATAGAATCGGCAAGATCGACAAAAAGCTCTTCTGTTTCAGGCCGTGGAATCAGGGCACCGGGCCCGGTTTTAACGACAAAATCAAGAAAAGACCAGCTGCCCAGTATATATTGCAACGGCTCATGCTGACAGCGGCGCTGTACCATCGCCATCAGTTTTTCAATAAAAGCGGGGTCACATGGCTCGTTCCACAGTAGTGGCAGTCGCCCGCGATCGCTCTGCAAAAGCAGGGCGGCCATAAGATCAGCATTCATGGCGGCATCGTCGATACCCGCATCGGCAAGCTGTTTTCGAGCTTCGTTTAAAATCTTTTTTAAAGTGGCCACTCAGCCTGAGATTTCCTGCTCGGAAAGCTTTCTCAGATTGTCAGCCTCGGTAAGGCTGTTGATCACTTCGTCGAGGTCACCCTCGACTATCTCACTGAGTCGGTAAAGAGTGAGGCCGATTCGGTGGTCGGTCAGTCGTTGCTGCGGGAAATTATAGGTCCTGATGCGCTCAGAGCGGTCGCCGCTGCCGACCTGACTCTTGCGGTTTTCGGCCCGGTCGCGTTCCTGCTGCATTTTCGCGTTGTCGAGCAAACGGGCTTTGAGAATTCGCAGGGCTTTCGCCTTGTTCTTGTGCTGGCTCTTTTCATCCTGGCAGCTGATTACGATTCCGGTGGGAATATGGGTGACGCGCACTGCCGAATCGGTTGTATTAACGCTCTGACCGCCCGGGCCCGACGAGCGAAACACATCGATTCGCAGTTCGGTCTCGTCGAAACGCACATCCACATCTTCAGCTTCAGGAAGCACGGCTACAGTTGCCGCTGAGGTATGAACCCGGCCTGAGGCCTCGGTTTCCGGCACCCGCTGCACCCGATGAACGCCGCTTTCAAACTTCAGCCGACCGTAAGCGCCATTTCCCTGAACCGAAAAAACCACTTCTTTTATGCCGCCCAGGCCGGTTTCGTTCATGCTCATCATTTCGCATTTCCAGCCCTGTCGTTCAGCGTAGCGGGAATACATGCGATAGAGAACTGCAGCGAAAAGGGCGGCTTCTTCACCGCCGGTTCCGGCACGCACTTCGATGATGGTATTCTTAAAATCATCGGCATCTTTGGGAATCAGCAGCATTTTCAGCTCTGCTCCCATCTTTTCAATTTCCGGTTCGAGCTGCTCGATCTCAAGTTCAGCCATTTCCCGTAATTCCGGGTCATTCTCATTGCTGAGCATCTGCCGGGCACCTTCCAGGCTGTCGAGTTTCTGCCGGTAAACCTCAAAGGCTTCGACAATCGGCTCGAGTTCAGCCCGGCGGCGGGCCAGCTTCTGAAATTCACTCTGGTTGGCAATGGTGACCGGATCTGCCAGTTTGGCAGTCAGCTCACGGAAATTTTCTCTGATGGTTTCGAGCTTTTCCAGCATCGATTACAGCCTTTCCAGCATTTTCCTGATCAGTTCGAGGAAATAAGGCTGAGCGGCGGCGGCGGCAGCAATGACTTCTTCATGATTCACGTCTTCATGGCCCTCACCGGTAGCCATGTCGGTAATGCAGCTGATGCCAAGAATGCGCTTGATACCACCATGGACAGCCACGATAACTTCCGGAACCGTTGACATGCCAACGGCATCGGCACCCATAATGCGAAAAGCCCGCAATTCTGCTGCAGTTTCATAGTTCGGCCCGCTGACTGCAACATAAACACCGCGCTGTACCGGAGCACCGATCTGACGACCGATCTGCATCGCAGCTTCAACCAGCTCAGGGGTATAGACACCCTGCATTGGCGGAAAGCGGGGGCCCACATCATCGTCGTTCTTGCCAATCAGCGGGTTACCGCCCATGTGGTTCATGTGATCGGTCATGATCATCAGATCGCCGACCTTGAAATTGCGGTTCAAGCCACCGGAAGCGTTGGTGATGATCAGGTCTTTAGCCCCGACCGCCATCATTACCCGCATCGGAAAAGTGATTTCCTGCATCGAATAGCCTTCATAATAATGAAAGCGCCCCTGCATTGCCATGACCTGTTTGCCCCCGGCTTCGCCGATAACCATGCGACCGGCATGGCCCTTCACGGTCGAAACAGGAAAATGCGGGATTTCTTCATAGGGAATAGCGACGGGATTTTTCAGTTCATCGGCAAATTTGCCAAGACCGGAACCGAGCACCAGAGCCACAGTTGGCCTGGTTTTCACCTTATCACTGATAAAACGGGCAGCTTGAGCGATTTTTTCTTTCATGATTCACCTTGCAACAGAATTTATTACAGGCTGCAAGCTATCATGAGCAGCGGCACGATGTCAATTTACCCCATTACCTGCATCTTTGCGGACATCGAAAACCGCCCTTGAAGTCGCAAAAAAATAAAATCTCATTCCATCTTGAAATTCTTGTCTGCAAAAAAACGATTAGCGGAAATTTCAGTCAGGGAGTCAGAACTTTCAACGCAAAGTCGGCGTAGGGGCTGGCGGGGAAGCTGGTGCGCAGAATGCCTAGCACCCGCGCTGCTTCCTGCTTGTTACCAAGTTCGGATAGAATTCTAATGATGTAATACAGCGAGCCTTCCTGAACCGCTTTGTTTTTCGACGTTTCAAATGCTTTTTTGAAACCAAAATATGCTTTGGTGCATAATCCCATAGCATATTCGGAATAAGCACTGAGAAATTCATAGCGATCGACAGGGACATTCCGCGGATCTGGCTTGAATTGTTTTAGCATCTGCAGGGCACCCTGAGGATTGCGCTCCTGAATATAACATTCAGCCAGAAGATATGCGGCTTTCTGAAATTCAGAGTCGTTAAGTCCGCCGTAAAGAGCATCGGTGAGAGCCAGACGGGCAGAGAGATACTCGCCTTCGTCGAAAAATCTCGTGCCGCGCTGCAGATTTTCGCTCGCATTCAACGGTCGGGCATTATCAAGAAGAGTCCTTTTGATAAAATCGTCTGCATACTGATTCATTACTTCTTCCGTAAGCCCATTGAAGCAGGTAGCAAGTTCCTGAGCCACATCGCCTGTTTTCATCAGACGTTTTACGAATCGATGCAGCGCATTACTGCCGAAAGTTTTCAGCAGAAATCTGATTTTCAGGTAGTTTTCAACATATCTCTCCAATGAAATCGGGTTGCCGTCAAGGTTTTCATCTTCACCGCCAATATCTTCAAGACGAAATCCCTTGCGCGTCAAAGCCTTGATTCGTGCGAGGCCCTGATCGGCAGCGTGTACTGCGGTTCCCTCTTTCAACCACATTGGCAAAGCATCATAATTTTTCAAGCCCATGATGTCTGCCATGATCGCATGGGTCATTTCATGGGTCATTTCCTCAAGAAGGGTAGCCTGCCCGTTGATAAGAAAATCCAGGTCGAGGTAAATGTAGTGAACTACCAGACGGTTGGCAGTGCGCACCGACTGGCGCTTGCCTCTAAGCCTTATACCATTGTGAGTCAGATAATCGGAAAACATGATGACGATATACATCTGCTCACGCGGCGCAATTCCAAGAGCTTTTTGAATTTTCTGAAATGATTCCTGATAAACGAAAGGCAGGTCGGCGATAATTTTGGCAAATCCCGATGAATTGCGGAACTGGCCATTGTAACTGGTATCGATGTGAAGAACGGCTTTGGCAGGACCGGATGCCAGCAGCAATGTTAACAGCAACAGCAACTTTGAAAGAGAGATGTTTCTTTTTATCACTTTTGCTGCACCGCCTCATTGGTATTTTCGGGCACGGATTCAAACAGAATTTTCATTTTCGCTTCATTGATCTGCTTTTGCAAAGGCAGATCGCTTGCCACTTCAGGCCGGGCAAGAAGTTTCTCCAGAGCTTTTACCGGCTCAGCTAGAAGCTTATTCGCATGTAGAATCATGGCATAATGAAAATCGACCTCTGGGGTCATTTCCGCCCGATCAGCATAGATTGGGCCAATGACTTCAAGAGCTTCAGCATAACGACCATTTTTGTAAAGTGCCCAGGCAAGAGTGTCGGTATTGAAAACAAAATTTGGCAGCAGTTCAACCGATCGGCGCGCCATTTCAAGGGCCTGCGGCAAATCGACGTTCGCTTCGAGACAGGTAAACGCAAGATTGTTCAACAGGGTTGCATTGTCCGGCTCGAGCTTCAGCGCCGAGCGATAGGCTGCAATTGCCTCATTCAAACGACGATATTTCAGGTAAATTTCGCCCAGATGCAGCCAGAGAAACGAATCGGCGGGCTGCAGATAAACCGCCGCTGAAGCTGCTTCCATTGCTTCATCGACGTTCTGTTCAATTTCATGGGCCTGACTGATTTTGTAATGATATAACGCATTATTGGGAACAAGAACGATGGCACGCTGCAAATGATACAGAGCCTGTGCCGGAGTGTAACTTGCAGGCGCCGAATCAAGAATCGCACTGCCTTTCAAATAATGCAGCGGCGCAAAATCTTCGCGCTCTGCAAGCCCCGCCTCTGCAGTCTTGATCGCAAGATCAGCCGCATCAGCTTCATAATACATTCTGGCTTTGACCAGTCTGCCTACTTCACTGGGCTGAACCAGCTGAATCAGCATACCCAAAAGAACGGCAGCGACAGAAATCAACCAGAAACCCTGGGTAAGCACAAACCTGCGACCCGGTGCCAGATCGACCCGATCAGAAGTTTTTGCTCTGGCAGAAACAGCCAGAATTCCAACCAGAAGCGTGGGCAAATAGACGGCAATCAGAACCGAGAATCGGGCCTTGCCATAATCGAGAATCCCCATTCCCGGGTTGTTAACATCAAATATCAGAACTTCAAGATTGTAGGTCAGAAAAATACAGGCAACAAGATGAATCAGAGTGAACATTCCCGCCTGCCAGTAACTGTCGGCTGCAGAAGGCAGACTGAGCAACCTGGCAAAAACCCAGAAAGCAAGACCCGCGCCAAGATAGATGAAGGCGAAAGTTCCACCCAGACTCAAGCCAGATTCAAGCGGATGTTTAATTGAAAATTCAGCACAGATTGCAATACCGAGAATACTCAAAAACAACGGAGTCAGAAAAAAGAGAAAACGCTCGCGCCGGGTATTGGCAGCGAGCTCCAGCGAAGTTCCGCATGCTACGCAGAATCCGCTGTGAACCGGGCTGTTATTGCCGCATTCAGGACATTTTTTCAATTTATCCGACCTCGTGAAGTTCTCCGACAAAAGGCTTTTGCATCATCGAGTCCACATCAGCCAGGTCATCGGTCTGCCCCAGTACCCACATCAGCTT
>JBMOKV010000548.1:0-6706 GCA_049325495.1 Candidatus Rifleibacteriota bacterium
ATAAAGTTGCCTACGACTATTTCTATCTCGATAATTACAGTCTGATCCTCGATATCAAGATAGTTTTCCAGACCGTCTGGGTTCTTCTGTTCGAATCAAACAAAGCCCTGCAGGACCGCCACCACGTCCTCGACGAAATGAAAGCTCTCCCTCCCGAAGAAAACGACACCCCATCCAACGAAAATTAAGACCCCTGCCGGCTCAATCCTGCGTTAAACGGCAGTTGCATCAAGCAGTCAGCAATTCTTGGTGAATGGAAAACCTCTTGGATTGATGGGCTTTGCCGTGGCTTTAAAAAAATTGTTTTCCTTTTCGTGGCAGTTTTCGTAGTAATACTGATTGGATAAAATATATTCGTAGGGGCCGACCACTGTGTCGGCCCTTCTCAAATTGTTGTAATTCGAGCGAATTAAATGGGATTGGTATAAAATCAGGAGTTTCAACTTGTGCCATAGAATTGCACACAAAGACTCGAAGCCACGAAGCTCACAAATTATTTCAAGAAAAATTTCACGAGAATGTACAGCAAACCGGATTATGTACAGAAAATGATTCATCACGCCCTTGTTGCAATTGGTCGCTATGTGGTGATTGAAGTGCATGATCTTGCTGCATAATCACGTAACGACACCAAACGGGAATTTACGTACGCTAAGCTTTTTTCTTTATAATCCGCTGTTTGAACGAACATTAAAACCGTTACTACAAACCCATTCGCCTCCGGCACTCCCTCGGCTTCCGCATAACAAGTTCATGCGGTAACTTGCGGGCTGGTCTGCGCTTATTCGCAGCTTTCTGCCCCAATGAAATTTCTTCTTGTTTTCGTTTCATCATCCGTTTAAAATAAGCATGAAACAAAATCATGGGATAGAGGATGAAACTTTCGAGAGCCAAAGCACTTACCAGCATTATTTTTATTGCATTTTGTCTGCTGTTTTCATATCAGTTTTTGATCTTTGCACAGCAGCCCACAACTAATATTCCAGCAGAATTACAGGAGCTTTTGCAGGGCAAATCTTCAGACTTCAGTTCAGCGGCTTCGCAGCTGAAAGAAACCGATCTTCCTACAGTTTTGGCTGTAATCGAATTGTTAAAATTCAAAGCCCTACACCAAGAAATTTCAGCAAATGTTGATAAAATCAATGCTTTTGAATCTCAAATCAAGTCTAAACTGGCAAAATCCTCCGTTGTTTCATTCTCTAAAACCGATACCTGCTGCAAGAAAATCGAAGCAAAAGAAATCGAAATTGCAGGCCAAAAGCTTGTCATTCCTGAATACTACATTGCCGAAGTCAGCCTGGCCATAACCGGCGTAATCCCAACCGGTGAAGCCGGCACGGTATTCCCTGATATTCAGATCAATATTTTTTCACAATCAGCATTAACTGAATACGGCCTTTTCATTGATGGCAAGGCCATTCCAAATAATAAAATCAGCATATTTAAAGATTCTGATGAGCTTGGCCTGATATTCAGACCAGATCTGAATATCGACAGTATTATGACTATCGGCACCCACACTGCAAAAATCAGCATTTCAAACGTTGACGGCGAGAAGGCTGAAAAGCAATGGTCATTCACCGTAGGAATCAGAGATGTTCCGACGCCTCCTCTGCCAGCAGGCAGCAGAATCATAAAAGAAATCTCTGTCGATCCTTCTGTCGTTCTGCCAGGTTGTAAAATTGCCGCCAATCTGTCTGTTGTAATTTACCAGGATTCAGAGGGCAGAAGGTATTCAGAATACAAACTAACCAGCCCAACCGGCAGCTTTGTGTCATCCAGAAATCCAGCATTCATCGCCCGCAGAATGAATTCAAACGATACAATGAGAAATGACCGTTTAACTGTTTTACCCAGGATCAGTCATGCATTCATTGGAAACAACATTACATTCAATTATGGCTATTCAGGGCCAGGCACCATCGAATCCGTTTCATGGGATATAAATTCTAACGGAGTTGCTTTTACTGAGCCCAGCATTATCATTCATGGAAACACCGTAGTAAAATGCACAGTCAGTGGTAAGATTCAAACTGGCTCTGGTGAAAACGATCACTACAGCTTTGTGGAAAAGTCTCAAAGAATCATCAGAATTCTTACCCTTCGCACCGAAATCTATTCTTACAGACAATCGATAATCGGCTCGATTAAGCCCCACACCTTTGATTTGGAAGGACGTGTCTATACCGGGCAATACCCATTTGAGCTGTCAGAAGGCGCAAACTTTCCTGCAGGCAACGAAACGGATGCGGTACCCGGCACTCTCAGAGTTAACCGGCTGCGCTGGAAAATCATCACAACGGATTGTCACCCAAAAATAGAAGACGAGACCGCAACTGCAACCAGTATCGTTTTTTCCGACCATGGTTTTGCGGAAGTGGTTTTTGACGTTGATTTGACTTATTCGCAGGATGGTCGTGACCTGAAAGGCACTTTTGCGCCACAAAGCTCTGCTCTTTATGCATTTTATCCGGTAGAAGGCAAAGCCGAACTTGAGAAAAGCTATCCTGGTCAGCTGGTGAATACCAGAAGATCGCTAACCTTTAAAAGAATAGATTTCAAGATTAAAGGGCAGCAAAGAATCATTCAAAATGAAGCCGAGTGCAACCTGAGGGCTCCGATCAAACTCTGTGAGTCTATCTTGTGGCCCGCATCCTCGCCACTTGAAATAAGGGCTGTGATTCCTATAATGGCGACTGAAAACCCCGGCAAAGATGAAGATGATGACTCAGAAGACGACGAAGACGATGGGGATGATATAAACAATCCGATTCTTGAATACATCAGCCGATTCAATTTCTATACCAGGCCATGGCCTGAACCATGTCAGAAACAGCTTTCATGTTATGCAATGTTTTTGTCATGGGCACTTCCCGATGATTCTGAAAAATCAATTGAAGCCGAATACGGCATTCCTTTTATATCGCAATTGCCGCCAATGACGGTTTTCAAAGCTGAAGACGTTCTTGAGTCGAAACTTGAACCATCGCAACCACAAACCATACCAGAAGGAATGGAAGTAGAATTCAAGGCCGCATTGACACCCCGCCCTGATCTTGGCGAAGGTATATTGTCTAAAGAATCGCAAGACACCGCAAAATTTAATGTTCTTGATGGCTACAAAGTTAAAGCCTTGCCTGATATAGAGTGGTTTGAAGACCCGGACTGGATCGACAATACCAATTGGAACTCAAATCCTGTTGCGGCAGCTTTTTCCCATATTTTTAAACCAACCCATGGAATTGGCAGCTATACTCTGCGTTGCAGATTTAACTTTGAGCTTGAAGAATCTGAAACCAAAGACTCAAGTAAAGTGGTAATTGAAAACGAGGTTCCAGTCAGCGCAATACCGGGTTTGCGGCTCCTTTCTCCTATAAATAAACTTGTCTATCCGCTTGATCAAACGATAAAAGTAACAACGACCATGGATTCACAGGATGAATGGGAAGACATCACCTGGAAACTTAATGGTGAAAAGTTTGATCCTCCGGGCGAAGACCCAGGTTTTCCGCTATTGCTTGATAAAGCTGGAAAATGGTCTATAGAAGCCAGATTGGAAACTATCAACCCAAATACCGGTAAGCTAATTCCGCTGATCAGCTCCGCGACATTTGAGGTTAAACCTCTCAATATTGCTATAACTCCGGCAAAACAGGTCAGTAAATTTGTACAGGGCCTAAAATTACCGATTGAAGTGGTGGCAAAGTTTGATAACAGCATTGTTGAAGCACCGGGCAAGGAATTTTACTGGGCAGATAAAACAAAGGCTATTATTGATCCGGTTCAGTGGGCTGCTGTTTCTGTTCCTGAAAACTGTGCAGATCTTGATTCCGATCCCCAGAGTTTTAAAGCTGAATGCGAATTCAATGCCGCAGGTGCCGCTACTGTTTTAGCAACTGTAACTTTGCGGATTGTAGGCGCTGAAGCTTTATTTAAAAAAGCCCACAAAGGTTTCAAAGATAAATTTGAAGAACAGGTCTTTGAATTTCCGGTTACAAGAGCCGATCTGTGGGCTTTTGAACCAGCAACATGGAAAGAACTATATAGCGACTTGTCAGATAAGTTATTTCCAAGTCAGGCAGTATCTCCTGCAGGCAGAACTTTTACTATAAAAGATGGCTTGGTAAAATTTGATGGCAAAGAATACCCATGGGCAACTGAAACAGGTTTTAATGAACAGATATCTATTCCTGCAGCTCTACAAGATGAAACATCCACATCTGCTACTTGTAGTAAAATTGAGTTCGAATGGTCTTGTGCTGACAATTCTCCATCTAATTCTATTACCTTCGTTCCTACTTTTAAAAAATCAGGTTTAGCAGTTGTTAAACTAAAATCCAGCCTAATTTTCAATGGCAGCGATGCAATTCCTTTTGTTGAAAAAGAGTTTCCTGTTTCTGTCCAGGGCATTGAAACCCTTGTTCGATATTATATTGATCCTGAAATTCATCAAATGACTCTTGGCGAAACAAAGCAATTTAGCTTTTTTATTAATCCTATTGCCGCCCCGGGTCCTGCTAAGAACAATCGATCATTAGAATTTTCTGTTCTGAACGATATATATAAGGTTACTGTTGATAAAATTGATTGGTCATGGGTTATAGCAAGCGAAACTTTTTCCATGAGAGCTGACTCTGTTTTTGATTTTACCCCGGCTATATCAGGTGTTTATAGCCTTTCTTGCAATGCTTATTGCAGCATAATAGAAGATCGTCTGCCACAGCTTGGTAATTCTCCTTCCTGGCCTTGGAATCCAATTTCTATCGCTAATGTAAATGTAATAAATGAAAAGCCTGAAATCATGTTTTACGTAGATGATGTATCTCTCAATGACTCACCCAAAATATACCTTGGGCAAAAAATCAAGTTGTCTTTTAAAGCTTTTCTTAATGGGGAATCTGTTTCAATAGGCAGCTATACTTGGCAGGTCGATCAGCCGTTCACCTCAGAATTTAGAATAATTGGCGATGATCAATCGGCAAGCGAAATAATTCCTGGAAAAGTAATTGATGGCCAGCCCGTTGAGTTTTTAGTTTATTCTTATGATAGAAATGATAAACGAAAAACATTCCATTTAACCTACAGCTATGATGGGCAAACATACTCTCAAGCAGGTGAATTTTCTTTTCTGGGGCCGGTTATTGAAAAATATGGTTACAAACAGGCAAAACCTGAAATATACCGAGCTGGTACTGTTATGAGGTGCGGCTATTACCCTCCGAATCATCATGTTGATTATATCACACTCAAAAATACTACAGATACCATGTTTTCAATTTGTGCTGCCCAATTGGTTTCGTTGAAATTTGCAAGGAGCTTTGACGACTCCTCAAAAGAAGGTTTTGAATTTTCAAATTATCTTGATAATGGTTTCCCATATACCAAAACAGATCCTATCGTGGGCGAGGTATTTCCCGGTCAAAGCTTAAATGATAAAAAATTTTTTGAAGATGTCCCGAACTACCCCTTTCAAGAAGTTGCGACAGCTTCAATGCCGATATTGTATGAGTCAAAATCCAATTTTTCTGTCTTTGTCTTTTTCCGGCCTGATTTGCCAAATAGTTATTGGGTCCCCGTTCTGCGCTATAATTGGTTGTGGCGCGCAGATTCAGAAAGAGTAGATGAAATTTGGTCGGAAATTCCGGGCGCATTTTTTCCACCTGCATCCTTAAACATTGAATATGTGAAGGAAGTTCCTCTTAATAACAATGAAGCGTCTGAATTAGGCTTTCCAAAATGGAATAAATATTATGATAATAAGGATGGTTATCCATGGAAAAAAATGTAAAGCATTTATTGATTCTCATTTTTATTTCAATTGCAATATTTTTTAACCCAACCATAAATTTTGCTAACGGCTTTGAATTGTCCTTTCGGCTTAGTTATCACTACCTTTCTCTTGATTTGCTAAACAAAACTGACTACGAGTGGATTACTCTTTTTAAGAGGGGCCCCAGGGTTATTTTCTTAATTTCAACGGAAAACGGTGAGCTATTTAAGAATAAAAATTGGCGACTTTTATCGCCGAATGCTCCTTCAAATGGCGGCGTTAGATCTCTACCGTCCAACAAAAGAGACAGACCAGAGATGATTTATTGCTCATCAATCGATTTAATCGAATACGTTTCGTATAAGAATGATTCACGCAAGCCAACAGATTTTTCTCACCTTTACATTAAAGCTTTAATAAATGATCCTGGCAAAAAGGTGATGTCTTTCATTTCTACTTCAATTCATAAACTGATTATTAAAAATGATAGAGTCTCAGAAGTCAAAGAGATTCCGCAAAATTCTGTTCCCAAAGAAGTGCAACAGGTCTTTGACGAAGAGATAGAAAAAATCACTATGGAAGAACAATCAGATAAATATGGTCGCTAGCAACCTTTCGGCCTTATGCCTAAAAAGCACTAAAATCGACGATTTTCAGGAGCCAGAGAAGAAGAGATTCCCATAGCAGACGAGTATTCAACCCCGGAAATGTATGATTACGTCAAAGCAATGTTTGACGGCAGGGTTTTTCCCAATCTTACTTCTCACGAAGAACTGGCCAAGGAAATCAAGACCGATGAGCAGGCGGTTTATAATGCCCCCCGCGGTCAAGACATTTTTTTGAAAAATTTAAGGTGGGTCCTTTCATAAATTATGCGGCGGCTTTAATGCCGGAATTCAAATAAATGTTTGCCGGGGTTTGGTTGTTTATTGCCTG
>JBMOKV010000549.1:0-6699 GCA_049325495.1 Candidatus Rifleibacteriota bacterium
AAGGAAAGCAGAAAATTGAAAATTCTGTGAAGGGTTTTTTGGCGCTGGCCCCTGACTGCCCCTATCTCAGTGATTCGAGTATCCCGGATTCAACGGCCAAGCAGCAGCGAAAAATTCATGCCGGTAAAATCAAGATGCTGATGGACAGCAAGAATCCGCCCATGTCTCTTCTGTCTAAAATGGTGGAGGAACCTCTCTATTATAAAGGTCAGACACTCAACAATTCGGCGACTGCTGAAGAATTTCCCGAACCTCCAAAGTTTTTCGGACGCGATGGAAATGCCCTTAGTTCAATTAATCAGACTGGTGGAGAGGGTTTTAGGCCCTTCAGGCATTGCACTCTCTATTCCGCACGGTTTTTGAAGGCTGATGAGCTTGAAAAAAGCGGAGTTTACGATCGAAAAAACGGTGTACTGAATATGCGCGGCATTGTCAGTGTCGAATTCGACCCGGTTACCCTGAGCGCACCGGCTGGGCAAAGCCTTACCATAAAGGGCCAGGGGGCTATTCTCGCTCCTAATGGAATCACGGTTCAGTCGGGAATAAAAAGAGAAAACCCTGATAAAGACATGCTGGTTCTGTTTACCCGGCGAGGAAACATCAATATTGGCACCAGCGACCCGATTGAAGCAAGTTTGTTGGCTTTCAACGACTCAAACAATGCTTCGGTCGTTCCGAGCAAAGCATTTAAGGTAGTTGGAGCATTCGGTGTCGATCGCCTGGCGTTTAACCGCTTTCCATCTGCGGTTTCAGAGATACAGTATGATTCACGGCTGAAGGTTGAGTCAAAAAATGAAGAGATTTTTGCGATCACCATTTCGCCATGGATTCGCTTTGAAAATATAGAATTCAGTAAGGAATAAGAAATTTGAAACGTCGTGGGTTTTCTCTGGTAGAAGTGCTGATCGGACTGGTAATAATGCAGATCGCGCTCTTATCGTTTTTTTTGATCAACGAATCATCCAACACCCAGAGTATGGATGCCTATTATGAATTTCTCGCCCATTCACTTGGCAAGGAAATGGTGGAGTTTTCACAGGGAATGGGTTATGAATGGGCGGTCAAATACATTGACAAGCCAGATTTGTTTCCCCTGGATGAATGGCACGGAGTTCTGGACAAGCCGATTTTTTCAGATACCAGCTATTTTCGTGAAGCTGATTCTTTCGAGCGTCGAGTAAAATTCAGCAAAGTCAGTAAATCTGGAAATGGCGTTTTAATCGGCATCGATGTCAGAGTTAAGGAAAAAAATCGCGCCAGTGCATGGCTCAGCCGCAATTATATCAGTTATTCAACCATAGTGATGGAGAAGCCACAGCGATGAAAAAAGCCTTTACTCTGGTTGAACTAATGGTTGTTGTGGGAATCCTCACACTGGTCATGATTCCTACCTATAAAATTCTTTCACATGGCAGCAAGTCTGCAATTAAAGGGGTTCAGCGAAATAACATAATCATGCATGGTCAGCAGATTCTCAGCCAGATTAAATCAGATCTTACGGCGTCTGCTTTTCCCCTTGTCGATGGTGAAACTCACAATATCAACAATATTTTTACTGAAACTACCGATGCTGACGGCAATATCAAGATAACTTTCTATTCATTCAGCGGCGGTGAATATGCACAGCAGGTTATTCCGACCTCTTCCGGAGCCATGTCGCATCGTCGTTTGAATCGAATTGAGTATCGACTCAGCTCGAAATCCGGCTCTATTTTCAAGAAGCTGGAACGTATCGTTTATCTTCACCCGAGCCATGCCGGGGCCAAATCCGGCGGGCAGAGGCGGGTTCTGAGCGAGCAGGTCAATTTTTTCGAAATAAGGCCGGAAACAATAGACAGCTGTGGTTTTTCACGCAGCTTTTTCCGTGCTTCTCTGCAGCTTTTCGATAATGAAGGCGAGAACAAAACGGCGGTACCTGACCCTGAGAAAATGTTCATTGCAGAATTCAGCGAAACCATCAACCCGCTTATTCTAAATTCGATTGTTAACAACCCGGGCCTCAATCGAAACTGGTATACCGATCCTTCAGCCACTGATTGAGATTATTTTAAACCCTGGTTCTCGGAAAGCCCATTCAAGCTGGTGCTTTAGCGATAACGGTCGCTGAGCACAGTTTTACGGGGTCGAAGCGACAGATAATTACAACAGATCGGGGGATGAATTATATAAATTTTTGTTCAAAATGAATGTTTGAAAAGTAAATCGCCCGATGAATTCTTTTTTCAGAGTTTCATCGGGCGAATAGTTTAAATTCAATTATGACATTGCGGTTGTTTTACTTGATTGATCCGGCGCTTTCAATCTTTATTGTTGAGGCGGGGGCCTTGAGGTAATCAGCTTTAACCAGCCAGGCCTGGGCATCGTCAATAAGCAGGTAGCGACTGATGTAATAGGGGTTGATAAAATTCAGTTTCTGCAGGATGGTGCCCTTTTCATCAATGGTTACCAGAATATTCTTGGTGGGATCACCGGATTTCGGGATGAACGATACAAAAATGTCGCCCTGGGCACTTACCTGCCACAGACGAGGGTTCTGCATTTCGGCAAAACCAATGTCTTTTCTGGCTATTTCTTTGCCTTCACTGTCGAGAACTACATGCTGGTGACCTGAACCTTCGATGAAATTAATCATGTGCAATCTATCAGCCTGATCGAGAGCGAAGCCAGACATCTGCCAGGGAATTTCACGAAGTTTTTTGCCGGCTTCATCGAAAACTGTGATCATGGCTTTGCCGTAATCACCCACGTAGAGCTTTCCATCGCTGGAAACTGCCAACTGGTCAAGCTGTACCAGACCACTGTCTTTAATGCGCCCGAGTTCTTTTCCATCGGCAGAGAATCTGACCAATTCAGTTTTGAAGCGCTCGGCTGCCCAGATGCTTTGAACTTTTCCCTCTTTCAGCTGAACGGCAAAGTCATCAATAAAAAACTGGCCGTCGAGTCCGGGGATCTTAATTTCCTGAAGCAGTTTCCCTTCTTGGTCGAAGCTGATGATTTTCCCATTGACCGAATCTGCTATCCAGAGTGTTCCGCTGACCAGTCTGAAAGAATGGGGGCCAAGTGGGAAGTCTTCTTCATTAACTGGCTGAGCGAAACCTACTTCGCCGGCAGCCTTGCCGAATTTGATTTCCCAGGAAGCCATGGCCGGGATAACTGAAGCAGTGATGAACAGTATTGTTATGATTGTGCTGGTGAGTTTCATTTTCTTAATATCCCCTTTAGGTCAGACCTTGCGAAGAACCTGAGTAATCGGCATGTAGTTGATGTCATGTCTTCTGGGGGTTCTCTGTGATGAGCTGTTAGAAATTGCAACGTAAGAGCTGCCTTCTTTAACAATGATGCCGATGTGGCGGCCAGGTCCACGGCTGGTGGTCCAGGTTACGACATCGCCTTCCTGATATGGCGGAACGTTAACTCTCTGCCAGCCTTTGGCTCTGAGATCGGATACAACCTGGTCGCAGTTGAGGCTGACCCGGTCGAGTGCGCCGGCATTTTTCAGTGCGGTTGATACTACTTTGGCACAGGCAAGGTTGCCGCCGTCAACATCTGATCCACGGAAAGAAGTGCTGCCAACCAGACCGCGTATAGCCCGGCCAATGGCAGCCTGCTGTGCGGTAGCTGTGCCAGTTCCGGTGTTGGTGTTGTTTGCCGCAAGATCTTCATCGTCTCCTGCTGTGTTTATGGTTGTTCCGGCGCCATTAGTATTGGTCTGCTCGGTATTGGTGTTGGTGGTATCGTTATTGGTATTGTTCGCACCGTTGGTAACCTGTGATACGGTATTGACAACCTCTTGAATTGCGGGGGCGGCTTTCTGGATGCCTTCCGCAACCTTGGTTATCGTTTCCATAATTTTGGATGCATCGCAGCCAACCATGAAAATGCTTGCGACCATAGCCATCAGAAGCGCGAGTTTTTTACAGGTATTCATAAGCTTCCCCCTGAATAATTGAAAATAAATTCAAATCTGAAACTAATACGGTTAAAAAGAAACTGTAGTAACAAAAAAAATCAGGCCTGGAGATTGGCCAGAATTTTAATGCCCTCTTCAGCGGTTTTGGCTTCCTGGGCAATGGGTATGATTCCTGAAATGGTGAAAAGCGTTTCTTTCAGTTTATCAAGGCCAGAAACCACAATATGGCCCTCGTATTCACGATCTACCATCAATATCGCGTCAAGCAGTTCTCCCATGGCAGGGCTGTTAAGAAGACGGCAGGCAGAAAAATCGAAAACAAATTTCCGGTGGCCATTCTGATTCAATGATGATATCTCTTCCTGGAGTTTTTCTAGGCCTTCAACATTGCAGTTTCCGATAAAGCGTAAAACTGGAATGGCTCCAGAAGAATCTATTTCGAGCTGTGAATTAGCCAAAAAATAATACCTCCGTTGGTTTTCTGCTGCTTAGTTTAACTTAAATCAGTTTTTTAGACAATAAAAAAAGGCTGCCACATTACTGGCAGCCTTTTTTAAGGTCTTAGAAAAGACTTAACTGGTGTCTTTCCGGTAAAAGCTTATCGAGAATTTCGCTCATCAGCTTGTTTCTAGCTTCGGTGTCGCCCACTGCTTCAAACCTGAAGCCTAGGAAAATTGCGGAATAATTCTTTTCCTGCTGGCCCTGACTGTTGATGTGAATCGCTGCACCACGACCATCGGGCATGGTTACGAACAGCTTGCCAGGGTTTCCGGCTTTCATGATCGTGACGTCAGAAGCGGTTTTGGCCGATTCGTCGCCATTCAACGTGAAAGTGAAGTCACCTTTGCTGCTTTTGCAGGTCAGTTCATCGAAATCTTTTTCGTCATCCACAAATGTGAATTTAAAATATCCATTCAAAAGATTGCGGTGAATGTTCGACTGTTCAAAAGACTGGGCAGCAATCAGCAGGTTCCCGCCATGGTTGAGGTAATCAATGAGATCATCAGAACTGGGCGAAAGCTGGCCGATACTGTTGGTGCTGACACTGTCAGTAATTACCAGACCCTTGCCGGCGAATTGTCTGAGGATTTCTTTGAAATTAAAGCCGAATACGGAGGGATCCCAGAGGATCTGGAACTTGACGTTGTTGGCTTTAAGAGCCTGTGCCATCAAGGGCAGAGTCATCGGGTCTTCAATCATCTGGCCGCAAAGCAGTACTTCAGCATCTTTAACAAATTTCGGAGTAGTTTCGAGGAATTCATCCCAGGAAGTGTCGCGGGCGAATTTCAAAGCTTTGTAGCGGGTCATGAACTTGAAAGATGGGGAATAATAGATTGAAAGACCGCGGCTGTCGCCCATTCCCTGGGTGTGCCCTTCGATGACCATCGGGGACTGTTCAGGGAATTTGGAGACGATCAGATATTCCTTGGCCTGTTTGATTTTTCGTTTGTCAGAGGCTTTACCGTCTTTGGTAATGACCTGGTAATTGATTTCATCGACAAATACTTTCTTTTCAAGAGCTTCGTCTACAACAGGCTGGAAAGGTCCAATTTTGCAGTAGAATCCGCCGCCATCCAGTTCCCGCAGCGGGGTCATGGCCATTCTTGAACGGAAAACGCGGGTGCCGGCAGGCCAGAGTTCCTGTGGGGGCATGCGCCAGCCGTTGTAACCCCAGATAACAACGCCTGGTTGCTCGCTGGTTATAAGAACGGGTGCAGAAAGTTTGTCATTTTCAACCGGGTAGCCTATGGTTTTGATGATATCGATGCAGAGTCCGCGGATTTCTGAAGGAGCTTCAGGCATCTGGGCCAGCTGCAGGGCAAAATCAGTCAGGTCTACCAGGGTTTCATCGGAATACCGGCGAATCGAACCAAAGCGTCCGGCTTCATCAATCAGGAGCTGTGCATACACATCATGATTGTTGAGAAGTGCTTTGCCGAGGGCATCGAATTTTTTAACCAGAGCCGGTACTTTGCTCAAATCAATGGCAGATTTGGTTACCGGTGAACCTTGAATAACCTTGCTGGTAGCAGATCCGCCTTTGGCATAGGAGTAAACATATGTGCCAACCATGCGCTTGGTAAGTTCTTTTGGTGTCAACGCCGGGTTCTTGACCAATGGCCCGAGATAATCTGCATAGGGCATGCCCTGGCCGGGCTCAGTTTCTTCAGAGGCAACCAGGAAATCAACACAATCAGTCAGTTCGTAGGCAACTTCAATGGTGCCCATCAGACAGGCGTCAAAATCCACAATCGAGAATTTTGAAGCTTTTTTGTTTATTTTTGAGAGCTCTTTCTGACCTTCGCGAAGTGCCCATGCGACATCTTCGATCCGCATGTATTCATCAGCTTCCTGGTCGTGGGCGATACCGGTCCATCCCATGCCGTGGTTCCAGACAACTGCTACGACGTTATCGGCCGGATAGGTGTTCACTCCCCACTTCAGAAAGTCGGCAAGGGTCTTTTTATTGCCCATGTTGGTTTCGCCCATATTCATGACCAGCGGGCTGGTGATTTTAGATGGGTCGTTGTCCTGTTGAACGAAATATCTTCGGGTTCCTACCCAGTTTCCTTCTGCCAGCGTGTCACCTTCACCACCGGCCATGCGGTCGATCTGGGCTACGATGTTTACATCCTTGCTGCTGCCGACTTCTTCCATTTCGTTGATGTCCTGAAGTCCAAAGCGCTCCAGGTCATTGTCGGCACAGATATAAACGAGGACAGTCCATTTTTTGCGTTCCTGTTTGCCGGGGGCGGTGGTTGCAGGCCCTTCGGTTTCGAACATAACCG
>JBMOKV010000550.1:0-6683 GCA_049325495.1 Candidatus Rifleibacteriota bacterium
AAAAAGAACTAACAAAGCTTTCAGTCGGGTTTTATTCATCGTCTCTCTCCGTTAAGGTATAGATTAATTGACACCCAATACTTTGTCAATTCAATTTGCCTCAAAGAAACAACAACTCTGTTTGACAAAATCATGATTTTTTATAAATTTTATATTTGTGTAGCACAACCGGTTAACAGAATCAGAAGTCACAGCACCATACAAAGATCTATTTAATCTGAGGGGTCGGAAATTGATCGGGCGCCATCTGCTGCTGCTGATTTTGCTGTGCCATCTTGCGCTGCCTCTGCGGGCTCAGGATGAAAGCATCATCGCAAAAGAATACGACAAGGCGTTTTATGCTGCGAAATACACGGTTGCCCTGCCATTGATCAAGACCCTGCTCGCCATGGACCCAGAAAACCTTGCCTATCAGAGAGAATACATCAAAATGCTTGCGCTGCTCGACGAAAAAGAGCAATTCATCGTCGAGTTCGACAAACTCAGAAAAATTGAATCAGACGGGCATTTCGACAATATCCAGCAGGTAATTTCTTTTCAGTTGCTTCCTGAGGATTATCTGCAGCTTATCCAATCAGAAGCTGAAAAAAACAATGACACCCAGATTCTGCAGCGGTTTTTCAGCCAAAAGGCCGCAGCTCTGCCCGACCTCAAAGGAGCCTTCAACAGTCTGCAGAATTTCCTCAAAAAACCTCAGGCAACACAGGACTAAGCCTGTACATTATTGCCCAGACTTTCTTCAACCATCCTGATAAAATACCTGGTGATCCTTTCGTCATTGGTAAGTTCAGGGTGAAACGAACAGCCAAGCAGATGCTTCTCTCTGACCATGACGATACGGTCCTGACAGGTTGCGAGAATTTCAACTCCGCTGCCAACGCTGACAATATGAGGCGCCCTGATAAAGACCGCCGGGAAAGGTTCTGAAAACCCTGAAATATTCAAATCGGTTTCAAAACTGTCAACCTGCCTGCCAAAAGAGTTTCTCGCAACTTCAATATTCATCAGGCCAAGATTATGGCTTTCTCCACCGGTCAGCTTCCTGGCCATAAGAATCAGACCGGCACAGGTTCCAAATATCGGCCTGGCGGACTGGCAAAACCTGATCAGCGGGGCAACCATATCAGAAGTATCGAGAAGGCGCCTGATTGCCGTGCTCTCACCCCCAGGCACAATAAGCCCCTGAACCATTTCAAGTTCGGTGCTGGATTTTACTTCAATGCCCCGCACATCGCATTTTTCAAGAGATTTAAGGTGTTCCCGGACCGCGCCCTGCAATCCGAGAACACCAATCACAAATCTTTCATCAGGCATCAGATACCGCGCTCCTGCATGCGATCAGCTACGGTCAATCCCGACATTTCAAGACCATGCATGGGAGTGCCGATTCCCTTTGAAATTTCCGCAATCAATTTGTAATCACGGTAATGAGTGGTCGCTTGAACAATGGCCCGGGCAAACTTATCAGGGTTTTCTGACTTGAAAATGCCAGACCCGACAAAAACTCCGTCTGCCCCCAGTTCCATCATCAACGCGGCATCGGCTGGTGTTGCAACTCCACCGGCGGCGAAATTGACCACCGGTAACCGCCCCAGACGTTTGATTTCAAGAAGAATCTGGTACGGAGCGCCCAGATTTTTGGCTTCAACCATCAGCTCGTCATCTGACATTCCGCAAACTTTGCGAATCTGGGCATTTACCCGACGCAGGTGCCTGACTGCTTCAACGATGTTTCCGGTTCCGGGTTCACCTTTGGTGCGCAGCATTGCGGCACCTTCGCCAATACGCCGGCAGGCCTCGCCCAGATCGCGGCATCCACAGACGAACGGCACGGTAAAAGAACTTTTCAGCAGGTGAAATTCTTCGTCGGCCGGCGTCAGAACTTCGCTTTCGTCGATATAATCGACGCCCATCGCTTCAAGCACCCGTGCCTCGGCAATGTGGCCGATTCTTGCTTTTGCCATAACCGGAATGCTGACTGCTGCCATTACTTCTTCGACTATGCGCGGGTCAGCCATGCGTGCCACGCCACCCGCTTTTCGAATATCAGCAGGAACCCGCTCAAGGGCCATAACGGCCACCGCACCGGCCGCTTCGGCAATTTTGGCCTGCTGGGCGTTGACCACATCCATGATCACCCCACCCTTCTGCATTTCGGCCATGCCACGCTTAACTTTGTCAGTTCCGGTTTTCTTTTCGTTCATAACCCATCTCCATAATATTTTGATGATTGCAATATACCTTTTTTCTGACTATCATAAAAGTGTCAGTTTTTAATTTTTCAAGGTGGTCAGAGGAACAATGAAAGAAATTACCGTTAAATGGCAGAGTAACGGTGACCTGCCTTTATATCAGCAGCTCTATCACCACTTCAAGTCTGAAATAACCAGCGGGCGGCTTTCATTCGGTACCAGGCTGCCATCAAAAAAACAGCTGGAAACAAGTCTTAACGTTAGTCAGACCACTATTGAAACCGCCTATTCACAGCTTCATGCGGAAGGATACATTGAATCGGTGGAACGTCGTGGTTTCTTCGTTGCGGCGAGAGATGAACTCACTGAACCCGCAAGGGTTGAGCCAATTACCAACCATAAAAGGCATAAGCCCAATTCGGTAAAATGGGCGTTTGATTTTTTTCCGGGGCAGATTGATACTACCGGCTTTCCATTCAAGCAGTGGCGAAAGCTTTATCGTCAGGCCGTTGATTTTGACAACCGGCACCTGCTGGCGCTGGGCTGCGCAACCGGTGAACCTGAGCTGCGGGAACAGATCAGAAAATACCTTTATGAATCCCGTGGGGTTGTCTGCCATGAAGATCAGATAATAATCGGCGCAGGTATCGAACAGCTTCTTCCCCAGCTGGTCATTCTTCTCGGGCCCAAAACCGTCTTTGGCATCGAGAACCCTGGCTACCCTCTCACCAGGCATGTTCTCGACAGTTATCAGCGCATTTCCATACTGATCGATGTTGATGATGAAGGTGCAGATGTAAACAACCTTGAGAGCACAAACATTTCTACGATGTATGTCACTCCGTCACACCAGTTTCCGATTGGCAGCATCATGTCGGTTAACCGCCGGGTCAGGCTTTTGAACTGGGCGGCCAGAAAAGCCGATCGGTACATCATTGAAGACGATTACGACAGCGAATTTCGGTATTTTGGGCGCCCGGTTCCTTCTTTATACAGCATGTCAGAAGGCCAGAAGGTAATATACCTTTCGACCTTTTCCAAATCCCTGATGCCTTCGCTGCGAATAGGTTATATGGTGCTTCCGCCTCAACTGCTGGGCAGATATCAGAAAGAATTTTCACATTACGCTTCATGCGTTCCAAGAATTGATCAGAACATACTTGCCAGCTTCATGGAATCGGGGGGATTCGCCCGCCATCTCAACAGAATGCGCAACTCTTATCGCAGAAAAGTCGAACTTATTCTAAACAAGCTCAATGAAACCGAAAGAACTTTCAACAGTTCCGGGGAAACCGCCGGACTGCACATGTTGCTGAATTTTCCTCAGACGGTCTGCGAAGAATCGATTATTGAAGCCGCTGCACGTCAAGGTATTCGCATCTGCGGGCTGAGCAGATTTTATCACGAAGCAACCACTGCTCAGCAGCCTGGAATAGTACTTGGATTTGGGAATCTCGGCGAGAATGAACTGTCAGAAGGACTGCAGCTGCTGCTATCCTGCTGGGGCGCATGAGGGTGATGGCTTAGCGGCACTTCCGGTTGTCAAATCGTCTTGGCACTTGAAAGAATGCCTTTTAACGTGTTAGAATCGCAACGAAAATAAAATTGCGGCGGGAGAGACAAATGGGCATCGGCTTCACCGAATTGATCGTAATTCTGGTTATCATTCTGATTCTTTTTGGCCCCGGCAAATTGCCTGAAATAGGCAAAGCCCTCGGCAAAGGCATCAGAGAATTCAAAGACGCACAAAAAGAAGTAAAAAATCAGATCAGTTCTGATAAAGATGAAAACAAGAATTGATTCGACTTCTTTATCAGTCAGCAGGAAGGATATTCGGCACAAGATGATTGCAAAAACCTGTAAGGTTTTATTTCTGACAGCGGCTATTCTGTTTTCAGGCAGCTTTTTACTGGCTGATACCCCGGAACAGACTGAACAGTATCGCTATGCGCTCGGTCTGATTCAGCGTCATTTATACGAAGAAGGCAGCAAAGTTTTGAATCGTCTGCTGGAAATTCCTGCCCCGTTTTCACAAACGGATGGGGCAATATTCTGGCTCGCGGAATGCGAATACCGACAGAAAAATTTTCAAAAGGCCATTGGGTTTTATAACCAGGTTTTGAAGGATTTTCCCAACAGCATTTTTCGCGACCGCTCTGCCTACGGACTTGCATGGGCACATAGTCGCGACAACAACCCCAAATCGGCAGTAGAGGCTTTTGCCAAAGTCAGAAAGAATGATATTAATCTCTGGATCGACGCCAACATGAAAAGAGGATTTCTGATGGTTAAGTTCGGCATGGATACCGAACAAACCATCAGAGTTTATGAAGAACTGCTCAAAGAACCCCTGCTCAAGGATGACCAGAAATTTGAAGCCAACCTGCAGATCGGCATAGGAAAATTTAACCAGAGCGTTTTTCCAGCGGCGATAGAACATTTTGATCAGGCCCTTAAACTGGCCCCCGAAGACAAAAAACCGGCAATTATCTATTATCTTGCCGAGGCCAGATTCAGATCCAAAGATTTTGCGGCAGCAGGCGATGATTACGCCCGCCTTATTTCCATCGAACCCGATTCGACTCTGGGACAAAAAGCGGCATATTCCATGGCCTGGTGCCAGATTAAACTGGGCAAACCAGAATCTGCCGTTGACCTTTTCAGTCATCAGGCAGGCAACAGCAAATCGGTGGTGCAAAAAGATTCTTTAAAAAATTTGATTGAATTACTGATGAATCTACATCGTTACCCTGAGACGGTCAATTGGTCTGACAAGGCTGAAAAGGTCTTTTCAGGAAAAGAAAAGGCTGACATCTCTTTCATTAAGGCCCTGGCCTTATCAAGAACCGGTGAATTTGAAAAAAGCCTGTCAGCATTTTCCGATTTCCGAAAAGAATTTCCGAACCACATCAAGGCCCCAGAAGCAGCTTACCAGGCCGGGCTGGTCAACATATCCCTTGGCCGTTTCAATCAGGCAATTGATCTTTTCGCCATTCTTGAAAGTGAAAAGACCGATCCGGATCTGCGCGAAAAAGCCATTTACCGAATAGGCGAGTGCTTTTTCAATCTTGGCAATATCAAAGAAGCTGGCGACAGTTTCAATAAAGTGATTAAACTGTTTCCTCAGGGCAGCGCAAAATATGATGCTCTTTATCAGATTGGCGAACTTGCTTATCTGCAGGGTAGTTACGCCGATGCGCTGCTGGCTTTTGAAGCCATATCAGCCTCTTCTTCTGAATTGAAAGCCCAGGCTCTTTTCAGGGCCGGCGAAGTTCTCATGCGTGCACAACGCTTTGAAGACGCAATCGCACGTTTCACCCAGTATCTGGAAAAATTCCCTGAAGGAAAAATGCGGGAAGACGCAATTTTTAAAACCGGCCTGAGCTGGCTTGAACTCAAGGACCAGGGGCAGGCGCTGGCTGCTTTCTCCCAACTCCTTGATGCCAAGGGCTATTTCCGTCAGGAAGCCCGATTTCAAATTGCTGAAATCGCGCGCGAACTGGGAAATCATCCACTGGCAATTCAGCATTACAAAGCTATTACCGCCGAAGAGCCCAACCATCCTCTCGCTTCGAGAGCCCGACGGGCAGTAGGCATCAGCCTCTATCTGTCAAAAGATTTTGCCGCAGCAATTGAAACTTTCAGGGCAGTTTTGAAAGATTACCCCTCAACCGACGCAGCAATACCGGAAAGCAGACTCTGGCTCGGCAAAAGCCTGATTGCATCAGGTGATGCGGAAAATGGTATTCTTGAAGTGCTTAAAGTGCCGGTTCTTTACCCCGGCTCGAGCTTTATTGCTGAGGCCTACGCTGAAGCGGCCAGGGCATATGTAACCACCGACAACCTGAAAAAATCCCTGAAAATGTGGGAAGAAGTGCTGAAAAACAAACCATCAGAGGCCCTTGAAAAAGAAGCACGTGCTGCGCTTCAACCAGGCAAATGAATTCAACATTCTGAGGAAGCCATTTGCAACCGTTTCAAAACTGTTGCAATAGCTCATTTTTAGTTGCCAGAAACTATATAATAGCTCTTTAGTTTCATAACAGGCGGGCATTTTACGAGTCGCGCTGAATCCTCAGGCGACTCTGCATTAGCGAATCCTTCGCGTCCGACAAGGTCGTTGACCGCCTGTTTTTTTTGCTGAGCCCAGTTTAAGGTCAAAGAAAAATCAGATTTCTCATCAGGAACTGCTGACAGCCTGGGCTCAATTTTTTATCGAGTTTTGCCGATGGTGATTACGGAATAAATAAACGCCGGAGGCAAGCAGATGCAAAACAAAACTATTTTAGCCCTTACTTTAGCCTTGGGCTTGGGTTCAAGCCTTTACGCCGGTGATGATTTCGACATGGGCAAAGTACAGATTATCGGGAAAGACGCTCAGGTAGAAAAAATCGATCCCACCGCCCACAGCATTTCAATGGATATTGACGACCGGTATGCCCCAATGCCCGAATTGATTCCGGAAGCTGGTTCTAATGAATACAAGCCGAT
>JBMOKV010000551.1:0-6657 GCA_049325495.1 Candidatus Rifleibacteriota bacterium
GCAATCGCCAGATAAACATTCATATACAGAGTGAAATCGCCCATAACTGTTTCTCCTGATTTCTATCAGCCCAGATTATTGGTCTGCAACCATCTTTCTGCATCGAGAGCTGCGCTGCAGCCCGTTCCGGCGGCTGAAATGGCCTGCCGATAATGGGGGTCGATGACGTCGCCACAGGCAAAAACCCCTTCTATGCTGGTTGCAGTGGATGGATGTCTGACCTTGATATAACCTTTTTCGTCGAGCTCGAGTGCACCCTGAAGAAAAGCGGTGTTGGGAGTATGCCCGATAGCCATGAACAGTCCGCGGCAGGGGTAATCGGAAATTTCCCCGGTGATCACGTTTTTGGTTCTGATGCCTTCCATCAGCTGAGAACCGTAAACTTCTTCGATAACTGAATCCAGAATCATCTGAATCTTGGGGTTTTCAAAAGCCCGGTTCTGCATCGCCCTGCTGGCTCTGAATTCTTTGCGGCGGTGCACCAATAGGACTTTTGAGGCAAATCGGGTCAGAAAAGTCGCTTCTTCAATAGCCGAATCGCCGCCCCCGATAACTGCAATCTGCTGATTGCGGAAAATCGGCAGGGCGCCATCGCAGGTTGCACAGGCTGAGACACCTTTTCCCCAGAAGGTTTTAACACTGGGCAGATCAAGAATGCGGGCGCTTGCACCGGTTGCCAGAATGAGGGCGTGGGTGGCCAGGGTTCTGCTAGAATTGCTGATCGTAAAAGGCTTTGAAGAAAAATCTACCCGGTCGATGTCTTCGAGAATGAATTCTGTGCCAAAGCGCTCAGCCTGTTTGCGCATGTTGGCAATCAACATTGGCCCGTCTACTCCTTCAGGAAAACCGGGAAAATTTTCGACTTCGGTTGTTGTCATCAGCTGGCCGCCGGCCTGCCCGCCTTTCATGAAACCTTCTATTACAACTGGCTGCAATCCGGCACGTGCTGCGTAAATCGCTGCTGTGAGCCCGGCAGGACCAGAACCGATTATTACGACTTTCTTTGCCATGTTTGACTCCTGAAATTTATTTAAGCTGCATTATACTCAAAACATCATCTGATTTAAACCCGTTGATTTTAAACGGAAAAACTCTGATCAATTCCTTTTTGAGTGCTTTTGCTTGCAAGATCCATATTTATGAGGTTAATCTGAGCGATGACATTCTCTCAAAATCACAGGAGGCCTTATGCGAAAAATTCTTTCGTTTCTGCTTGTTTTACTGGTTGCTGCAACTCTTAATGCTGCACCTGCAATTGAAGAGACATACAAAAAGCTTTTTGACGGCAAAACCGGAAATGATCAGATAAAGGCGATGTTTGTTCCTGATTTTCTCAAAGTCGTTCCTGAAAAAGAGATCGTCAGAATTCTTGATGTTTATCGAACTACCCTGGGAAGCTTTCAGGGTATCGATTTGAGCAAAAAGCCCATGCAGCTGCAGTTTGAAAAAGGCACGGCTCCGACGACCATCGGTTTCGACAGCAATGGGTTGATAAACACTCTGTGGTTTGGCGCTCCTGAACTGACTCAGGATGATCTCGAAACTGTGCTGGCCCTTTTTAAAAAGATTCAGGGCAAGGTTTCTATCTGCCTGATCCGCAATGATAAAGACATTCTGATTGACATCGATTCAGGCGTTCCTATGGCAATTGGCTCATCCTTCAAGCTCTACATTCTAAAAGCTCTTGAACAGCAGGTAAAAGATGGTAAAAGAAACTGGAATGATCTGGTAAAGATCGACGACTCGGCAAAATCTTTTCCCTCTGGTATTTTGCAGGATTGGCCTGCTGGAATGACCATGACTCTCGAAAGTATGGCTGCCCTCATGATTTCATTGAGCGACAACACGGCGACCGATCACCTGTTCAATCTGCTTGGTCGCGAGACTCTGGCCGGCTTTTTTCCTGAAACCTGCCAGCCCCCCTTTAATACCTTCGATATGTTCAAGTTGAAGATTTTTTATCCGGAAAAGGGCAAGGCGTTTGCCAAAGCTGACAAGGCCGGCAGATTAGCGATTCTTGATGAGCTTGCCGGAGTAACCGTAGCCCAGATCGCTTCTGCTGCCCAGATTTACGACTGGAAAAGCCCGATTTTGATCGACCAGCTGGAATGGCTTATTTCGACCCGCGAGCTTTGCTCGGCGATTTACCAGCTCAGACACCTTAAAATTCTGGGAATTAACCCGGCAACCGGACTGGTTGACCCGAAAGAATGGGCTATGGTCGGCTTCAAGGGCGGCAGCGAACCGGGAGTCTTGAACTACACCTGGGTTCTGCAGCTGAAAGATGATGAAAATATCTATTGTCTCTCCTGCACCGCAAATGACCCGGTTGACCCGGTCAACGACGCCGATTTCAACATGGCGGTAACCAGACTGCTGAAATTAATCTCCCAGAAAAAAGCGGGGGTACATTGACGCTTTGCCGTTCGATTCCTATAATTATAGAAAAATCGACTCTTTCGACCACTGGAGGTCGCTATGAAACATAACTACAGTCTGAAAGCAGCCCTGTTGTCCCTGGCCTGCCTGATGATGCTGGCATTCCTTCTGCAGAATACTGCCGAAGCCACATTACAGGAAGACCTCGACCGCTATCGCTGGGAGTACGAAAATCTCTACAAGCAATACAGCGAATCGTTGAAACAGAATGTCAACTCCACTTCGGCAGAACTGGCCAAAAAAGTTCAGACTGCCAAGCGACAGTATGATGAAACTCTGGCCAAGTTCAAAATGTCGCAGACCACCAAAGACAAAATCAAACAGACTGCTGATAATGTTGCCGATACCATTGGCCGCGTTTTCTCAACCGGCAGTGCCTCTGCGCCCACAGAACCCGGATATACCCCCCACGAGCTGCCTGGTTTCGCCACAATGCCTATCAGCATCGATGGCGACAACTATTGCGGCCAGTTTGCCATGACTTCGGTTCTGAATGGCATGGGCATTCCCACCGGAGCCCAGGATATATACAAACAGACCAATCCCGCAGGCATTTTCACAGCACCTCCGACCATTGTTGAAACCCTTCGCATGAAGGGGCTCGATGCAACTGAAAGACATAACTGCAGCATCGATGATATCGTTAAAAAAATCGATGGGGGAAAACCGGCTCTTGTTCTGATGAACTCAGGCAGCGGAACCCCGCACTGGGTAGCGGTTTATGGCTACAAGACCGACAGTTCCGGTCAGGTGAAATCTCTCACTCTCCGCGATTCCTACTGGGGCACCAAAGGCCCCTATGACATGGATGTCGAGCGCTTCAAAGATTTGTGGAACGCGCCTCTGGGCAGCAAATTTCCCGGAAATCTTGCCGGTTACAAAAACCTGATGATCGATATCGGTGAAGCCGGTGAAAAGCAGAAATCACCACATCTCGCCAATTTCAATTTCTGGACTGCGACTGAAGATAACCTCTCCTCTGGTATCAATGATATCGTAACTGGTTTCAAAAACCTTTCGCCGACCCAGTTTGCCGGCGGTCTTGCCAAGTCGATTCTGGGAATTCCCGGCGCCGTTCTCGGTTTGAGTGGAAATGGTTTTTCAACTCTCGGCAAAAAACTTACCGATTACGGCAAAGAGCGTTTCAAACAGGATGGTTTTGGCAACAAGCTTCTTGGGGGCGCTTCGGTCGTTGCTGGAGGTCTCTCAAAAGCCGTGGGCTGGGTAGGTAAGGCTGCTGGAAATGTTGTTTCAAGCGCTGCCTCAATGACCGGCAATTTGTTCAAAAAACTGGGATACGTTTTCAGATAAGTTCAAACAATTAATTGAGCTAAATAAAAAAAAAGAGAGCCTGTTAACTCAGGCTCTCTTTCGTTTTTGCAAGGTTCGATTGAAAAAAATGGATGCTATAAATTTTCGTAGAGGCCTGCCCACCGTGCCTGTCGGCGATTTCCGGCCTGATGAGAATCTCAGGAGGAGCGGGCTGAAGCGGTCGAGACTCTTGCTGCAAGCAGGCCAGTCAGGCCCAGCAGAACCGAACCACTGATTATCTTCAGAAACGGAATTCTTACCATGCTTTTCACGGCAAGAAAAAAAGCGAATACCGCAATTCCAACACCAGTGAAGGCGAAAAACCAGAGCATTTAATCTTCTCCTCTATTTTAAATGTTTTTTTAAGCTGGCCGCTTCAGGCCAGGTTGGAATAATTTTCAAAGCCTGTTCTATTTGCAGTTGAGCCTGCCTATTATCTTTTTTAACCAGGATTCTTGACAGGTTGAAGTGGGCAAAAGCCTTGGAATAGGATGGCTTCAAAGAATCAATCAGACTTTTTAGCTCGCCGGCATCCTTTTTATCCAGGTCAGAAAAAGTTGCCCGGTTAACTTTCAGCATCTCGATCATGGTTTTGCCGGGAATTTCTATGGTTTCGCCCGGTCGCGTTTCTGCCTTCAAGTTTTCCTTGCTGGCGTTCAAGCGGTTGATCACCAGTGTACAAGCCGCGGCGGCGGATTTGAACTGGCCGGTCTCAACCGCCTTGTTCATGGCTTTGAGCGACTCGGCAACGATTCCGGTTGAAAATCTTTCTTTGGGCAACCAGAGATACAATCCTCCTGCTGGGGTGGAGGTGAGGGAAAAGGTCATTTCAGGAGTGAGATTCAATGCTATGTCATTTGAAACAACTATTGGAATCGATTGTCCGATTTTTATCGGCTGGTTCAGATGAGCTACTTCATCTCTGAGTATCTCGGCAGTTAAAGGTTTTCCAGAAATTTTCGCTATCTGCTGAAGCAGCCCATCGGCGTCCGGGCGGGCCTGAAGATCGAAGTCAAGCCAGCCGTGTGCCGGCCCTTTTACCGAAAGCCGAAAAAGAAAAACTGCACTCTCTCCTGCTTTTAATCGTTCTCGACCCTTGGCTTCTTTTTGCCCCGCAGCATCGAGCTGTTGTGAAAGTGAACAGCTGACCTGGTGCAGGTCAGTGTTTATCGCCCGAATGGTCGCTCTTACCACCAGTATCCCATTTTCAGGAGACCAGTCGGCAATGCCGAACTCGGTCTTTTGCCATTCAGGCAAATTGATGTCAGGGCTTACGGCAAAAATGCCTGAAGCAGAAAATACAAAGCAAAAGATTAAAAACAGTGATTTCATCGGCATGATTTTCTCCTGGATAACTTGTCACAATTTATCACCAACTGCCGGTTCGGGTAAAGGTTTTGTTTGGGGGGCGGCTCTGACTGCAAGTAAAAGGGCTGTGAAAATCAGTCCTATGCCAAAAAAACCGGCAGAGCCGGGCTTTTCGCCAAATAGAAAGAAAGAAAGAATCGCCCCCGAAACTGGCTGCAGATAAATCAAAAAGCTGGCAGTGGAAACGGGGATCATTTTCAGCGCACTATTCCACAGTGAATAGGTGATTACCGAGTTCATTATTGCGAGATAAAAGAGGATCAGTATTGATTTCTGGTTCCACAGCCCCGGCCCTTTGAGTAACCCTTCAAAAACCGCAAAAGGCAGCAGCATTAAAGCGCCAAGGGAAAAAGTATCGCGGCAGATGGTCGGCCAGGCATATTTTTCACTAAGCTTCTTTCCCACAATTCCATACATTGCCCACGAAAATTGCGGAACAAGAGTCAGCAGGCAACCAGCAAGAATTTTCCAGCCCGGAAGATTCATGCTTGACCCGCTTAAATCGCTGCTTAACAACCAGAGACCCGACATGGCAAAACCGATAGAAATGAAATGCCTTAACAGCATTGGTTCTGAAAGAAGAAAAGCGGCCAGAATAACGGTAAAAAGCGGGGGAGTGCCCGAAAGAACCGACGCCGCTATTCCCGGCGCCCAGATCAGCCCGAAATTCATGCCGAGAATCAGGATAAAAACTCCCCAGAATGCCAGTTTGTAAAAAGTTTGCCGGTCTTCTTCCACCACCCCATTCATCGGCAGACTGCGGGTTATCAGCATAAAAACAAAAGCGGCAATGCTGAAACGTAAAAAACCAAGAATTATCGGGGGTGTCTCGGATAAAATCAGCTTGGTAAGAGGATAAGCAGCTCCCCATATGCCTGCTGCAATTGCAACTCTTATTGAGCCGTTAATCAGTTCTGAAGTCATCTGGAATCTGGTAATATTAAAATGTTTAAACCTCTTTGAACTCTGCTAATCTAGCAGATTTAACAACAATTCTCAATTGCCGATTTTTTCATGATTCCTATGGACGTACTTCAAAGTAATTCTTATAATTAACATATTATTATATCGCCACACAGGGAGAAAAGCGCAAATGCAGCTGAAAAGAGGCCGACAGTTTTCCTGGTTGATCGCCTTTTTACTTATAATTTCAATGGCCCTGCCCGCCGTCGCCGGCGAGCTGAACCTGGTTTACGAGCAGGTTGTCAAAGATTCTTACGGTAATGCGATCGGCTATCGAACCACCCGAATCAACTCGATCAACGATCTACCCTACGGATCTCCCTGGCGCGATTACTTAAACCAGAAGCTGCCTGACGGCAAAACCATTTACGAATATGTTAAAAACACTGCTCCATATCTTTCTAAACCCCTGAACTTTACCTTAAGTGATCGCAGCAGTGTTTCTTTTTCTTCGAAAGATTATTACGGTTACAATCTGAATATTTATGAATATGTGACCAGGTTTACCAATAACGAGAGCAAAACATTCCTGTTTCTGCATGAATTCGGGCACGTGGCCATGCTCAATTCCTATCC
>JBMOKV010000552.1:0-6621 GCA_049325495.1 Candidatus Rifleibacteriota bacterium
GAGGGCAGGCCTTATTGTGAAGCTTTATCAGTTTTGCAAGTTCAACGGCCGCGTCGAGGGTCTGCCAGGCATCGCACCAGAGAGCGATCGCGATGCCGTCTCCGGTAGGCAGTTCGACCCGCCGGCTCTTTTCCAGCTGCTGAATCTGCGGGGTTGTTCTGACCATTTCGGTCAATTTTTGGATCAGCAGCTTCTGATCGTGGGATGGTTTTTTGCTGAAACCCACGATATCAATGAAAAGAATGCGGCAAAGACTGGGCGTTGCCTGACTCAAAGCTGTCCTCCTCAATAGTCTGTGCTGCAATGATAGCAGAATTATTTCTATTTCGAAACCCAGGTAATCTGACCCGAATTCATTTCAACGGTTCAAAGCAGCAGATGCCGGCAGGAATGAAGCTTTTATGATTTAAAAAAGGTCATAAGCAGTGCTGCGACTGCCACCTGTGAGCTTTTTCAAAATCTGTTTTTCCAATAGAGCCTTAATGTCGCGAAGAGCCGTATCTTGTGAACATTTACAGATTTTGGCCCATTTTGAGGAGGTCAGTTTCCCTTCAAATCCATCCAGAAGCATGTTAATCATCTTTTGTTGCCGCTCATTTTCAAGCTTTGAAGAATTTTTCAGCCAGAAATCGTGCTTGAAAACAATCTTCTCAAGAATGGACTCAGAGGCTTTTATGGCATTAAGTAGGCAGCTTAGAAACCATTCAAGCCAATCAGAAATGTCTAGAGAGCTTTTTTGTGTCTTTTCCAGGGCCTCGAAATATTTCTTGCGTTCAATTTTAATTTGCGATGACATGCTATAAAAACGAAAAGACTGGCCATCTGACCTGGCTAATATCATATCAGCCAATGCGCGTGCGATCCTGCCATTGCCATCGTCAAAAGGATGAAGAGTAACAAACCACAAATGAGCCAGAGCAGATTTGATAACCAGATCAATTTTTTGTTCGCCGTTAAACCATGTTAGAAACAGATTCATTTCATTTTCCAAGAGTTCTGCGGATGGAGCCTGAAAATGAACTTTTTCCTTTCCGAATGGGCCTGAAATAACTTCCATTGGGCCAGAATTTCCATCTCTAAATTTGCCGACTTGAATTTTGTACATACCACTATATCCGCTTGGGAAAAGGGTATTGTGCCAACCGAGAACTCTTTCTTTTGTTAGAGGTTTATCAAAGTTCTTTGTTGCATCAATCATGACTTCAACAACCGAATCGACATTGCGGTCGGAAGCTACAAGTCCTGAAACTTCCAAACCTAATCTTCGAGCAATAGAAGAACGTACCTGATTCTTATCCAGGGTTTCTCCTTCAATTTCATTAGAGTTCAAAACATCCTGTGTCAGTATTTCCAGGTTGGCCTGGTTTTTCAATTCGAAGCCAAGAGCGCTCATTTTGCCGACAATGCGCCCCTGTCTGTTTCTTACTTCAGTAAGCAGGGTTAAAAGCTTTTCTGAGTCCCAGAAAAAGTTGGGCCAGTCAGGATTTTGATAAATATATTTTGCTATTCTCCGCATAATCTAATGAGAATATAGTGATTATTCACCGCAAAGTCAAGCTGCTACAGATCAGACAGCGAAAACGCATTAAAAAAGCAGTTGTTCTTTTCTCAACTTATGCAGCCCACTTCAAACCTTTGGACGAATATTCAAAAACCAGATTGAACAATTTCAGACTTTTATGCTTGAACATCTCTTTCTCATAAGTTTCGGGTAATTCATCGTCGAGAACTTCATCAATTGCAGATTTGACTTTAATCTTGCTCTGGGTGTCCTTGAACCAGTCCTGGATCAAAACTTTCGGTTGCTCTTCTACAAGTCTCTTCAGCAGATGTCGCGCCGCATTTTTAACCCGAATTTCTTCATCTCTGGTCATTTTTTCTTTTTTGAGAATATCGAAAATCTCCAGTTCATCTCTGGTTAAACCTTCGCGAGCATAGCGCTCATCTTCGGTTTTCATTTCTTCAGTATATTTAACCAGCTCATCGTAAAAGTTTTCGGTTGTCATGCCTCCGGAATTATATTTGTTGATAATTTCCTGCAACCGTTGAGCGAAATCTGTTCTGGTGCTGTTTTCGTTCAGCATCAGCTCGAGTTTTTTCTCAATAAAACTTCTCAGATCGGCAATCTCAATGTTTTTGTATTTTTTCTCTTTAAAATCCTGTTTGAGCTTCTCGAAATCAATTCTACTCAAATCCAGCGTCTTGCCTCTTTTGACGATCTGAAATTCATAGCTCTGCCCTTCTTCTGCAGTCTTTTTATCAACGGCAACAACACTTTCATCAAGCAGGCTTTCGATTTTCATTCGCGTTTTTTCGAGGGCTTCCGGATCAAACAACCCTTCGACAACCCCCCTCAGATATTGGAAAACCGGAATCATCGGTCGGTACTGCTTATCAAGAATTTCAGGTTTACAGGCCTCGTAAAGCGAAGAGATGGTGTTTTCGTAGACCTTGAATTCCTTCCAGTAATCGTCCTTTTCCAGCAGCTTGTCTGCAAAAGCATCGAACAGGCTTATTTTTTTGAAGACATCACCGACATCAAGAACAGACTGAAGGTTAATAGACAATTTTTTGCAAAACGCAACCCCTTGCAGAATCGCGTCATCAAGCAGTTCAAAAAGCCTGCCTTTATCAGGAACATCGGCATCACCGTCGGTCTTGCCTTCATCACCAAGCGCGTAATTGGATAAAGCTTTTTTCATGTTGCGAAAAACATTGTAGTAATCTACAACTTCGCCATTTTCTTTGCTCACGCCATTTATAATGTAAGAAGTTACCCGGTTGGCCCGGGCTATTGTTTGCATCAGAGTATGGTCTTTCATTGGCTTGTCGAGGTAGAGTGTCGAAACTGTCGGGGCATCAAAACCGGTAAGCCACATGGCGCAGACAAATACCAGCTGCAACTTGTCATCTGGGTCCTTAAAGCGATACTCAATATCATGGCCGTTGGCATCTATTTCATTCAGCTTGTCGCGATGAATCTTGATATTGAGGCCCTGTTTGGTGAATTTGGCTTCTTCGCCGGCTTCTTCACTAATTACCACGGCCATTTCCACTGAACGCATGTATTCAAGTTTCTTTTTGAGAACTTCTTTTTTTTGACCATCAGGTGTTTTATTAATCAGGCCTACGAGGTTCTTGGTTTCTTCTTTCCAGTATTTTTGCACCTTGTCATACATTTTTACAGAAGTAAACTTGTCGACCGAGATCACCATTCCCTTGCCCAGATAGCCACGATTGGGAAAATGCGCGACGATGTCGCGGGCAATGGTATCAAGGCGGTCGTCGCGCTTGATGACTTCTATTTCGGTTGCATATTCTTTTTCAAGTTTTTCTCGGGTTACCGTATCCAGCTCTTCGTCTTCAAGCAATTGATAAAATTCATTGCTCAAATTATCATTTTGAATGAGCACTTCAGGCACACGCTTCTGATAAAAAAGCGGCACTGTGGCACCATCATCGACAGACTGGGCAAAATTATACTGGCTGACGTAACCGCCGAACCAATCATAGGTTTTACCCTGATAAAGCTGATCACCCTTGCCAAGAATTGGAGTGCCGGTAAAAGCGAAGTATTGCGCATTAGGCAAACCCTTGCGCATGTTTTCAGCCAGGGTGTTGTATTGGGTTCGGTGAGCTTCATCGACAATGACAATTATATCGTCGCGTTCAGAAAGAATCGGGTATTGTTTACCTTTGTCAAATCTGAATTTCTGAATCAGAGTGAACACCAGTCTCATGTTGCGCCCGAGAAAGTCTCGCATCTCGTTTGAATTACCTGGTTGCGCCGCTTCGTTTTTCTTTACCGTTTCAGTGTTGAGAAAATTACGATAAATCTGACCATCGAGGTCATTGCGATCAGTAACAATAACGAAGGTATAATTGCCAATAAATTTATGAAAGATTTTTCTGGCGAGAAAAATCATCGAAAAACTTTTACCAGAACCCTGGGTGTGCCAGAATACGCCAAGTTTACCCTGACGCTGCTTCCGCTCGGCAAAAGATTCAATTGCTTTGTTTACCCCGATAAACTGATGATTCTGCGCCACAATTTTTATGCTGTCGTTGTGGTAGAGAATGAAATTTTCGATATAATCCAGCAGGCGGTTTTTGGGAAAAATTCCGTGCAGTACCCGTTCGAGACTGGTGCCCTCGTCTTCGATTTTTTCACGGTCAACCTTTTCGGCCTCATCATCAGGACGCAGCCATCTGAAGAAATGTTCATGCCCGGAGGTTATACTGCCGACCCGTGTTTCAATACCATTAGACAAAACGCAGAAGGCGTTGTAATTGAACAATAGCGGAATGTCATGCTTATAATTGCAAAGGTTGTCGTCAAAAGCATTTTTCAATTTCACATTTGAATTTTTTAATTCGATGAATATCAGTGGCAGGCCGTTGATGTAAATCAGAATATCAGGCCGGCGCGGGTAACGATCTCCTTTGATCCAGAGCTGAGTTACCGCGCAAAAATCATTCCTTTCAGGGTTTTCAAAATCGATAACCCTGACCATGCCTTTTTCGGTTTTTCCCTGTGCGTTTTCGAACTGCACAGGAACACCGTTGCGAATAAGGTTGTATACTTCCTTATTCGCAAGAATCGGGCTCATGGCCACGCGCCGTGCTGTCAGAGTTTCAATGGCCTGATCAATTACCGACTCGGGAATATCGCGATTAAGCCTTACGGCCACGGTTTTGAGAACATCTTTAAAAGCCACCTCGGCTTTTGAGCTGCGGTTTGAGCTGTCGTTGAGGTTTTAAAGATCAGGGGTGTAGCAATTAATGCTGCGATAACCATAGCTTTGCTCGAGGAGGCTTACTGCGGCTTTTTCTATTTGATCCTCTGATATGAAGTTTGGCATTGTCTTTCTCCGTGGCTTATTCCGGGTCAGGTAACAGGTCGAGTTTTCCGGCAAGCTCCTCTTCAAGCTCTTCAACGGTCGGCAGCTTCCCGGCCAGATCGAGCGGAACCGCCTGACTTAGAATGTAATCACTGACCCCGATGGGTTTATTGATGTCTCTCAATGAATATTCGACTTCGATACTGTCTTTTTTCTTGCAGAGAATTATGCCGATCGATGGGTTGTCTCCGGGTCTGCGGAATTGCTCGTCGACCGCTGAAAGATAAAAATTCAGTTTTCCCGCGTATTCCGGTTTGAATTTGCCTGCTTTAAGCTCGATAACGATGAAACAGCGCAGATCGAGGTGGTAAAACAACATATCGATAAAGTATTCGGTGTCGCTTACCAGCAGCCTGACCTGTCGGCCCACAAAAGAAAAACCTTTGCCAAGTTCGAGCAGGAAATCGGTGATTTTTGTGGTCAAAGCCAGTTCTATGGCTTTTTCCTGTGCTTCGTCCTCAAGGCCGAGAAAGTCAAAATTATACGGGTCTTTAAGAGTTTCACCCGCCAGTTCTGAATTGGCTGCCGGCAGGGTGCGTGAAAAGTTGGTCAACGACCTGCCGATCCGCTGATATTCGTTCTTTTCGATCTTGAGTTCAAGAACATCCCGGCTCCAGCCATTTTCGACGGTGGCCTGCGCATACCACAGTGCTTCTTCAACATCTTTGACCTTGCTGATGATAAGACGATTATGGCCCCAGGGAATTTGTGCTACAGCCTGTGGCACAAATTGAGATTTACAAGCATAAAACAGGTGCCACTGTCTGATTGCGTATAGATTGCGGCGTGAAAACCCGCGCATATCAGGAAAAGCCCTGGCCAGATCACGCGAAAGCGTCTCGATAAAAGCCGAACCCCAGCCCGCTTCTTTTTCTTTTGCAACGATGGTTTTGCCCAGTTCCCAGTAAACTTCGAGCAAAGAAGCGTTCAAAGCCAGCGCCGCTTTTTGCCGGGCGATCTGAATTCTCTGTTTCAGTCCGGCAAACCAGGTTCTATATTCGGCAGCAGAGAAGATTTCGCTCATTCACCCTCCTGCATGCTGGCCGGAAACTGAATATCAAGATTCTCAAGATCGATCTTGCCCGACATCAGCCGCGAAAGCAGCTTGTCACGAGATGTTTTTAAGCAGTCATTATTTTTTAAAATTATACTTATTGACTTATCAATCGGCAAAACAGTTTTATCGAATTCTTCAACCAGAAACTTTGAAGGGGAAAGAATTTTTAATCCAAGCAGTTCATCCTTGGTTACAGAATTGAAAACAGACCCATTGCCAATTAGGTCTTCAGTACTGAATTTATCCCTAAGAAGATAAAAAAGATAAGAGTTTAAACCCATTTTGTGATTGAGACCAGCTAAGCCTCGACCAATAATCATTTTACAATCGGCAATATTTAATCTGCCAACAGGGGCTCTGACACTTATTAAGATAGTCCCAGAATCAACAATTCGGCCTGTTGCTTTGCAAAACATTATCTTTTGAGGATATCTTTGCCCATAAGTACCAACCCCCTGATTAAAGGGGAGTCCAATACCAGCTTGGTTGTAGAACTCTGATGGTGGGCTTTGGCCCATAATAGCATTTACAATATTTCCCAGTCGTTTTATTTCCCAGCCTCCGGGGATGCCTTTGCTGATTTTTGTTTTTTCGTGGCCGGGGAAGCGCAGGCGCACAAACCATTCGCGGTAGAGTTCTTCGGCCATCTTTTCGAGAATGGCG
>JBMOKV010000553.1:0-6620 GCA_049325495.1 Candidatus Rifleibacteriota bacterium
TTTCATAACTGACACCCAATCCCTGACGGGAATAGGGCAAAATCTCAAAAAAATCTTCCATTTCCCGAAGATCAGGCACTCCGAGGCGGCCATCTATTTTTCCGGGCAGATAAATGATCTTCTTGTCCACCCACGTATCGGCCAGAATGGAATCAGGAATATCCTTGATTTTTTTCAAAAGAGTCTTCTTTTTTTTACCCGATGTCTGGTCGAAATCAGATTCCCCCATCCCGATTACCGCACCCAGTGGTGCTTCGCCTTCCCCGGTAGGAAAAATATAGCCCAGCTCGATAAACCGGTCGTAAACCTTACCACTGACGCGGGTAATGCTGATCTTATTGTCCGTCGGACTTCCCCCCGCCTCGCCAAAAAGATGCAAAGAACCGCTGCCCCACCATTTCTTGTCTTTTCCCGGGGAATGTTCTTTCATATTCCAGGCCAGAATACTTTTCCACATGGCCGCAAATGAATCCTGAAGCAGTGAATTGGAAAAGCCAAACCGTGCCATGCGGAATTCCAGATTTTTTGAGCCTACCGGCAAAGGAGTAAAATCAGGAAAATTCAAAACCAGAGCAATGGGAATCTGGGAGTTGTAGTAGGAATGAAATCTCTGGCCAACCCCCGTATTGCCCGCAGCACGGTTCAACATCAGGTTTCCGCCCCCAAGGTGAATCCAGCCTCGTTTCATCCAGACATCGTCCTCACGGTTATCGCTGGGGAAACCGTTGTCGATTATAATCGGCCGGTTCGAGCCCGCAGCCACCTTGCCGCTTGCCGCTGATTCGACCGCTACCGTATTGAATTTCACCGGATCAAGATTGGTGGTTGATTCGCGCAGATAAAGGGTAAATTTGGTTAAGGGCAAAGGAAAAGGATTTACCACACGAAATGGCCTGACCTCAACCCACTCTTCACGCGTATTGCCAATCAGAACTTCAACCTGAACCTTCATTTTACCGGCTTTTTCATAATCGAAAAACAGCTCATTACCCTTCTTCATGTCGTTGAGCAGAATAAGGTCAGAAAAGCTTATTTCGGCACTTACCGATACATCGCGGGTGGAAATACTGCCGAAAAGAGTTTTGGTCAACTCGGTAAAATTGATTTTTTCAAGCCAGGCAGAGCTGATTTTCTCTGAAAGCCTGCCGGCATCGTTTTCGATAAAAACCGTCTGTCGGAGAATGTTCCCCGGGGAGTTCTTTTCAATGGAGCTCACGTCTTTCAAATCAGCTTTTAATTTTTCGACTATGAACCTTGAAACGGCCTGAGCAGTTTTCATGGCGCGAACATGGGTCAGGATTTCACGATTTTCATTGAACTTGCCCTGCACCAGATGATTGTAAGACAGAATCAGAATGGTCAGAACGAATATGCCACCCAGCACCACAAAAATTATGATCCCCCGGCGGTTCAGTGCTTATTCTGCTCCTCTGGCTGGGCGGTTTCAGTGGCGGTCGCCCCGGGAATGAGGTTCTGCCGGTTCAGCCAGGCGAGAGTGCCCGGATGAATGGGAACCCCGGTTTCGCGCATGACGCTTAAAGCCAGTTTTGCATCGGATGGCACCTGAGCAAAAGCCTGGTGTCTTATATTCAACGTCGAAGCAGATTTGCTGATCAGTTCGCAGATCAGCTCTATTGTAGCTGAAGAGGTTTTGCTGGTGGCCACCAGCATGTTGGGAATACCAAATGTTCTTACCGCCGGCTGTTTTTCGCCATAATATCCCGCAGGAATCATCACCGGAAGCGCCGAAGAAATTTTTGGCAAAAGTCTTTTCTGCAGCTCTTCGTCGAAATCGACCAGACTGCAGTCATGAAAAATCAGCGCATCAGAAACGGTTCGATTGGGAATGCCGGCCTGAATCATGGCAAATTTTATACGACCAGAAGCAAGTTCACCCAGAACCTGATCTGGCGAAACATTGCTGCGCAACGGCTGCAGGTTAAATGACGAAAAAATCTCTTCGGTAGTTCGAAAAGTTGAGGAATTCAATTGCCCGAAAAACCCCGAATCAAGATCTGCAAGACTCGCCGATGCCAGTTCAGGAGACCTTACCAGCTGCACCACATCAGACCAGAGCGGCCAGACCAGCTGAAGATCAACTTCCGGCTCAGCCCGACAGGCTTCCTGAACGATGCGGCTTTCGACCATCGCCAGTGCAACCCGACGCTCTTTCAGCAGACTGATATTGTCAATCGAGCCATTGGTTTCGATAGCCCGAAAAATTTCTTCGGTGCCTTCAAGGTTACGGTTAAACCAGTCAACCAGGATATGCCCGGCCGGGTAGTAAGTTCCAAGGCGATTGCCGGTGGCCAGCAGCTGGTAACTCGAAGAGTAAAGCTGTGGCGGAAGAGGAGTTTCAACCTTTTCCGGTTGATCAACCGACAGCATCAAGATGGCCAGAGCCGCAACAATCAGAAAAATCGGCCAGGCAAAAGTTGGAACGGAACCTGCTCTGTTTTTCATAGCTTCAGTTTAAACTGAAAATCAGGCAGAAGGCAAGCAAAGCCTGAGCAAAAAACTAACGAACGATTATTCTATAGCTGCCGGGCATTTTGAATTCATGCTTCTTCAGCTTAAGATTCAAATCATCGGTTTCCGTGTCTTCTTTTTTCGTCGCAGCAGGCTCATCCTGCTTTTCAGATTGAGCCGGAACCTCATTTGCGCTGTCGGTTTGATACTTCTGTTTCAAAGCTTCGAGTCTTGATGGCAGATCCGACTCTTCTGAAGCTGCGGGTTCTTCAATTTCAGTTGCTTGAGGCTCAGAAACTGGCTCAGCTTTGTCAACCGGTTCCTGAAGAGGTTTTGATTCAACGGGAGTGGCAGACTCTACTGCCGGCTCTGCAACGGCCGCTTCATCTTTTGCGGCTGTTTTAAAATCTTTTTTTAACTCATCAATACAAATTTCACCAGGGTCTCGGGTTGAGCGAATTTTATCCAGTGCGATGCGTAAGGCCGACCCGGGAATATACAGTTCTGGAATTTCAACTTCATCGACCGCCCGGGCAATTTTTTCACTGTGATCTTTAAGAGAAGGAATAGGTGAAGCCTCGATTGCCTGACCATAAATTTGACTGCGCATTTTTGCCAAAGCCTGCTGCAGTTGTGATCCGACAACATAGCTCTCGGAAGAAGGAACGGGAAGGTCGGCTTCTTTCTGAGCTGAAATCTGGCTCAGGTTTCGACGCATTGTCTCAACGATCTCGAGAGCTTCAAGAGAAAGGGCTGCCATTACCTGTAAAGGGTGCAACAACAGAACTGTAATAAACAACAGTTTAAAATATTTTTTCATAATTTCCCTCATTTATTCTCTTGGATAATTATACATTTAATCGGCAATTTTGCCTAGACAGGTCAGATCAAAAAATCGGCATTCCACATTTTACACAGAATTTTTCCTGCATATCGTTCTGGGTGCCACAATTCTGACATTCAATCACTTTGGGCTTATCATCGATCTTGATATTCTGCTTCATTGAATTTTCGTCCTGGGGCATGGCCGACGAAACTGGGCCGGAAGATTTGGCAGCAGGTTTGGCATGGGCCGCAGAACCCGCAGCGCCGCCGGCCAGCTTGCCCGCACCATGTTTGAGGAATTCGCTCAAATCAGCTTCTGGATTTATTCCCATAACTTCAAAAATGTCGATCGGCATCGATTTCCCTTTAACCATGATCGATTCCCGCTGTTCAATGATGAAAAAATCCTTGACCCGGTCATAGGTAGATCGGGTAATGAAAAGCTGCATCCCTTTGGCAACCGACATAACGCGGGCCGCAAGGTTGACGTTGTCGCCGATGACCGTATATGAAAGCTGTTTTTCGGAGCCCATGTAGCCCGCTGTAACTTCTCCGGTGTTGATTCCAATACCAATTTGAATTACCGGTTTGTTTTCCTTTTTCCAGATTTCCTGAAGCTCTCTGAGGGCTTCAAGCATTTTTACACCGCAGAGAACCGCTCTGATCGGATCGTCTTCCCGGGAAACGGGGGCGCCGAACAAAGCCATCAATTCGTCGCCTACATATTTGTCGAGAGTTCCGTCGAGTGCCATAAGAATGTCGGTCATTCGGGTAAAATAGACGTTCAATTGTTCAACGATATCGGTGGGGTCCATGCTTTCTGACATTTTCGTGAAACCACGGATATCGGAGAAAAACATGGTTACCTCACATTTGCTGCCCCCCAGCTTCAAACCAGACGGGTCAGACATGATCATTTCAGCGACGCTTGGCGAAACGATGCGCGACAGACTTCCCTTGAGCTCTTCATTTTTCTTGAGCTGGTCTTCGCTGAGTTTCTGAGCCGAAACCAGGTCATCCATGGTAGCAGAATAGAGCTTGGCATTCTTCATAACCAGGCCTGCGATGTCTGCACAGGTAGCGAGCAGGTTCTGGTCATCTCTTGTATAATCGGGGTTGCGCATGCTCTCTACGTTGATAACCGCAAATAGTTTGCCTTCGGCGTAAATCGGAGCGCAGATAACACTTTTTAAAGTTCCCTGACCGACAAGACCTTTGGTTTTCGGGTCCATTTCGCATTCTTTAACGCCAAGAGCACCCACCCCACCGGTAACTTCGTTCATCTTCTGCCGCATCAGAAAAGTGATCATGCTGTTTTCTTCATGATTGATCTCGATATCTTTATAATCCTTTGGTTTGGACCCCGCCGCCTTGACGATTCGAAATTTTCCTTCTTTTTCGTCGTTGAGCAGCAATTGAACTTTATCTGCATCCATACCTTTGGCGATGATTTCTACAATGTTTGAAAAGATCTGGTCGCGATCAAGGCTTTTAGCCAGGTTCTTAATGCGCATCAAAGTGGTAGTCAGACGCATCGATCTTTTGCTGAACTCTTCGCGAATTTCGCGCACTTCGCGTTCCATTCGCTCTTCAGCGGACTCAACTATTTCTGGCTTATCTTCAGCCGGCTTGCCTTCTGCTTCAGCGTCTGCAGGATTACCCTCAGCCCCACCCGGTTCACCCTCCGCTCCTGATGCAGCATCGCCCTTCAATGCTGAATCCATGGCATTTTCTTTGCTTTTTTGCTTTTTTTGAACCTCTTCGCGGTATTTGGCCGCAATTTTCGGGTCAACCCTGGCTTTCAGGTTACCGTCTTCACCGGCCGCACCAATGGCGCCACCGGATCCCTGGCCCTGCCCCACCGTTTTCAACTGCTCAAAACGGAAAAAGACATAAATCAAAAAACCAGCTGAAAAAAGAACCAGCACCGAATAGATTTCCCACCAGTCCTCGAGTGGGTATTTCTGGGGCTTGAGCTTGAACGCAAGGGTTGCTGCACCGAGTAAAACCGGCAGAACGAACATCAGCAGGCTGGTGGCTATTTTTTCTCCCAGAATACCCAGAATGCCAATCGTGGCAAAAATGTAAAAATATGAGAAATATGACCAGAAATTCTTGGGAACTTTATTGGTATAAACCATGAAGGCTACGGCCAGAACAGCAACGCTTCCGATCAATCCGAGGAGATCGGGAAGTCGTTCTTTTGCGGATTTTTTTTCTTCTGCGCCTTCAGCCATTTTTATACCGGAGTCTTGAGATATGACAATTACAGTTTGTCAGAAAAGACCAAAGATTTCAAGCTCCGGTGACTTCTGTCATCAATCGGTTGGCATCGGCGCTGTCTGGAGTCATGTGGCTCAACAGTTCTTCAGCCTCGTTGCTCCGGCCTGAAAGACACAGCAGATGCCCTAACCAGGCGCAGCATCGACCATTGCGCCCGCCAATCTTACAGGCTTCCTGGGCCAGCTTTAACGATTCTTCATTGTTTCCCGCTGAAAGAGCCGCAATCGAAAGAACCGTTTTTTTCAATGCTTCTGACTTTTTGCCGCCCTTGACCTCGTTGATCTTCTCTTTCCATTTCCCGATGGCATCTTTGGATCTCATGTTAAAATCGAGTTCCATCAGCTCAACCAGACTTTCAGCCTTTATCCATGGCAATTTGGCACAGCCAAACGCTTTGTTGAGATCGATATGGGCCTGAACGTTTTCCTTATAAAACAGGCCGCAACGCCCGAGAACAAGCAAAGACAAAGCATCTTCATCAGGGGAAAAACCTTTTATCCGCTCATCGGCGAAACCCCTGATAATTTTTAAAGCGCCGGCATAATCTCCCCGACATGATTTGAGATATGATTCAAGCAATTGCCCCGACTCTTTCAAATTTGAATTTGAAAACGTGTCAAGGAATTCACTGACCGATTTCTGTGCTTCGATGAAATCTTCGCGGGCAATCAAAGCCAGAATCATCGCTTTCCACAACTGGGGAAAAGTCTTCTTTTCATGGCTGCCCAGCACCTTTCTCGCCGTCATAACAACTTCATCCCAGTCATCCTGGGTGGTCAGCTTCATGGCTTTGGCTTCAAGAATCTTGGCATCGGTAAAACTTACCGAAGAGCTGATGTCTTTTCGACTGACCTCGGCAAAGCCGCCCATGCCAAGCAGATTGGTTATCTTATAAAGAATGAACCGGCCCAGCGGCATGAAAAAACTGCTGATAAAAGCCAGAAAAAGGCTGGCGCCCATCAGACCAAAACGAATACCGAAACTGTTCATGCGACTCTGGAAAACCAGAACGAAAATCATGAAAAACCAGCAGAAAAACCAGA
>JBMOKV010000554.1:0-6604 GCA_049325495.1 Candidatus Rifleibacteriota bacterium
TTGCATGAAAGTTTCATACTGCCTGATTGCTTCGGGCAGCATATCGAGTTTTTTCATTGAAGAGCTGTAAACAACATGAATTCCCATGTTGTTAAGGTTTTCATCAAGGACCCTCAGGCATTCTCGTGCCGCATCTGAATAACGCCCCGATTTGGCATAGTTGCGGGCAAGAAGTTCACGGAATTCTGTTCTATCCTCATTCTTGAGTGCTTCTTCAAGAATGGTGATAACATCGTTGCCCATGCTGCGATTTTGAACATATCCTTCGGCCAGGGCCAGAGCGATCTGTGGCTCGTCGGGGCCAGTCTGAAAATAGGTAAACAGAATACCCATCGCTTCAACCGTATAATTTCTGGTTTTCGCGTAATGTCTGGCCAGAATCGGAAGATATTCAGATTTATCGGGATTTTCACGATAAATGGTTTCATACATTGAAATGGCTTCAGTTGAACTGTCATTGCAGGCAATTGAAGCTTTTGCCAGATAGCCCCAGGCAATATGATTGCCCGGAAATTTCTCAAGAATCTCTCTGGCAAAATCCTGACATTTTACAAAATTTCGCATTTCAAAATGTGATTTAACCAGAATTTCCAGCATTTCACGTTCTACCTGAACCGGCTGCTTCTTGGCCAAAGCCTTTTCTGCCATGGCAGTTGCCTTTTGAAAGTTTCCTTTTTCAAACGATCGCTTGGCGACATTTTCCGCCTTCATGAATGCCAGGGTAAGCGCCGGTAACAGTTGCAGCAGGAATACAATAAAAAACAGAAATGCCGCTATACCAAGACCGATGTGTACCCACAATTTGTTAAGGTTATACCAGATACCGTATTTTAACTGGTTGAAATCCGACTGATTCTTGGCAAAATCAAGCTCGTTTGCCTCAAACTGTTTAAAAATTTCGTTTGCTTCTTCATAGCGCTCGAGTTCGAAAAGGATTTCAAGCTTGGTCCATTCTATGTCGCGGCGGAAAAGCGGGTCGAGGTTTTTGTCGCGCAGCACGATTTCGAGGTATTTGAGTGCAGTCTCTCTCTCTGGTTCGGGCTTGAGCAGATAAATTTTACCTATGTAGAAGGGTGCTTCCTTGAATCGATCCGGTTCCTGATCATAGGCTTCCTGAATTGTCGGCAGCGCTTCTTCATATTTTTCCTGCTCGAAGAGGTTGCGTGCTTCTTTGTATCTCTTGAAAAGGTCGAATTTCATATCCAGCTTCTGCTTCAATTCGTCCTTGCCGGATACGCCCGGATAAAGCTCAATCGCCTTTTCCAGGTTCAGCTTGGCGTCGTCGTAACTTTTGCTGTCGAATTTGCTGTTGGCCTGTTTGATCCAGAATTCTGCCTTCTTGATCGACTCGGCTTCGGGGTCAGCCGGTGGCTTTACCGGTTCCTCCGGTTTGTCAGGTTCATCCATGGGCACCGGCCGGTCAATTGGGCTATCACCATCAGGATTATCGGGCAGATCAGGTAAATCAGGCATTTCATCAGGATTCGGGACTTCATCGGGAAGTGGGTCGTTACCGGTTGGTTGACTGTCGGCGGGGTTTACCTGAGCATTGGCAATGTCATCGGGCAGGTCGGCAACTTCAACCGGATCAGCTGGTAGATTAACCGTCTCGGGAGGCGTGGTCGGGTCATTTTCAAAAGGACTTTCGGGAACTTCGACAATGTTGGCGTCACCGGCAATCGGGGTTGCTCTTTTGATGAAGTTGGTGTTCTTGACGATTTTCTTTGCGGTTGCCAGTCCATAATTATTGCAGGAATACAGGAACTGGAAATCGGCAAAAACCACGGGAGAGTCGGGCATGGCTTCAAGAACGTTGCCCATCTGTTCAAATGCCTGGTTGTAATTCGCCTTCTTGAAAAGGATTTTGGCAAAAACATAATTGGCGATAGGTCCTGAGCGGTTCTTTATCGCGGTTGAAGCAAATTTGGAGGCTTCGTCGAGTTTGCCTTTGTGAAAGTTGATGTCGGCAAGAATGGTGAAAATAGCCGGGTCATCAGGATTGATGCGTGCCTGCTTCTTCAATCTTTCTTCGGTTCGGTCAAGTAGATCGCCTTTGAGCTTGTCGAGTTTCGGGTCAAATTCGTCGCGGGCCAGTTCGGCGCGAAGAATTTCCATATAGGCTTCGCCATACATTCTGGCTGACAGAAATTTGCGAAGAGTCAGGTAATCCTGATTCGGGGCTGCGTTAACGACAGCTGAAGCCAGGACCAGAAATACGACTGCGGTATTTAAAATGTATTTTTTAAATCTTGACAGAGATTCATTCCCTTTCAGCTCATACTCTGACCGCAATGCTGGCAATAATATTCTTCGGGATTGTTCGGTTTCTGGCAATGGGGGCAGGAAACCTGAGAAGATGTCTCGGCTGCATTTTGTGTGGCTTTTTGGGCCCTGCCCGGTTGGGATGCAATCTTCTGGGCCTCTTTCAAACCATTTTGAAACGCAACGTTATATGGGTTGTTCTGTAGAAAGTTTCGATAGATTTCAAGCAGGTCATCGAGCCGGTTCTGTTTGTTATATGCTTCGAGAAGAACAGAGTGAACCAGTTCATTGTTGACATCCTGATTGATAACCTGTTCACAAAGCCGCAGAGCATCATCGAACTGGCGAAGTTTAAGGTGAATCTTGGCAACGCCCAGCATAAATTCAGGCTCTGGCGAACCAAATTCCATCATTTTCTGGAAAACTTTGACCGCTTTTTCATCACTGCGGGCTTTCTTCAGATAGTATTTGCCCAGAGGCTTGAGCACTTCCGGGTTGTTGGGGTCGAGATTGAGCCACTGTTCGAGAACTTTGACACCTTCGTCGGTCAGTACTTTCTGTTGAGTGTAATGGGAACCAAGAAGTGAAACCAGCGCAATGTTACGCGAGTCCTTGTTGTAAAGCCGCAAAAGCTCAGGCAGGCTTTCGGGTGAAACCATGCGCCGACCGAGATAGGCATAACCAAGCCAGGTGTGGGCATCTTCATCCTGCTGGCTGATCGACAGCAGATGTTTGCACTCGCCGATGGCCTTGTCGTAAATGCCTTTTTTCAGGTATGCCTGGGCCAGAATTCGCGAAATCATTGCGCCATCGAAAGGCGTCAAAATTGGCAATCTTCTGATTTTCATCAGCTCTTCAATACATTCTTCAGTCATATCCTTTTTCAGGAAACTCTGAGCTTTGCGAATCGAGGAGTTTTTGTTGTATTCGGGCAGATATTTGTAAAGGGCCCATGCAATCCAGGCCAGCAGTACCAGAATGACGATTGGAAGATAGCGCAGCCATTTCGAAGTGCTTGAAGCCAGCAGTTTGTCTTTAATTTCGGGATAATCCGGGTCAGTATCATAGATTTCAGTGAAGTAATTGAAAGCCTGCTGCTTTTCACCCTGTTCGAGCAGAATCGAACCGATAATGAATTTGGCCCGGTTGTTTTCCTTCTGAAGGGTAAGCTGATATCTGGCATTCGACATCGCTTCTTCAGTGTTGCCCGTTTTCCAGTAAGCTTCGGCGAGATAGCTGGGCAGCTGAATGTTATAGCTTTTCGGCAGCTGGGTAAGAAATTTCAGACACTCTTCATACTCGTAGGCATTTCGAGCTTCCAGCCCCTTTTCCCATAAATCTTTCTCGTTATGGGTTTTCTTGATTTTACCCAGTTCTTCTGCAAAAGCCGCCTTATATCTTTTCAGGCCGCTGTCTAGCTCGATCATCATCATTCCGCGACTGAAACTGACTTCTGCATCCTGGTTGTTGCCGGCGGCGGAAAAATCCTTGCCTTTTCGCAGAAAACCTTCAACCATTGCCGCGCGGTCAGATGTGGTACGGGGCAATTTGGTTGCGCGGCCAAGCTTTTTCATCAGCTCTTCTTCTTTGGCGGTCGCCTGCTGCAGAAGATCCTTTGCCTTCTGGTTGCCGGGGTCAGCAGAAACCACATATTCAAGCATATCGCGAGCTTCGAGCCAGCTCTCATTCTTAACCATTTCCTGGGCTTCTGAAAATGCGGTTTTTGCTTCACGGGTATCGACAATGCGCGTCAGTTCTTCTTCGACAACTTCGCTGTAGGGGTCGATTTCTTTGGCACGGTTAAGGGTGGCAATTGCCTCTTCTGTCTTTCCTGCGGCTTTAAGGTCTTTGGCCTGTTGCATCAGAAGTCCAATTGCTGCATTCTGTTTCTCTCTGATTTTGTTGACCAGATCCCGGGCGACTTCCTTGGTGGCAAATGTATATTTGGAAGCATTGTCGGCGTGACTTTTTGCATTAACCAGGTTGTTACGCTCGAGCTCGATTTCTGCCATGCGGTAATAAAGCTGTCCCATGGCTTCAGAATCATATTTAACCCTGAGTTTAGGGTTTTTCTCTATTATGTTTTCTGCCAGGTCCATAGCCTGGTCAACTTTGTTATCTGCAACCAGGGAGTTGAAAATCTCAAGGCCCACTTCAACTTCAGCGGGATTAACCTTGATGATATCGTTTCTTAAACTTGCCGCGTCCTGCTTTTTGCCGGATTTGACCAGAAGTGCGAGATCTTCTTTAAGAACCCTGGCAAATTCTTCAGCATAGGTGACGTTGGCTGGTTCAAGCTCATGGGCTTTTTTCAACTGTCGAACCATGTCATCCCGCTTGTTGCGAAGACGAAGCAGTTTGGCCGCGTTGAAATGCGGCTCGGCCCAGCCTGGTTCGAGCTGCATGGCTTCTTTGAGAAACTGAATGGCTTCCTGATAGCGCCCACTGTTGATGGCATTCAGACCATCGAGGTTAAGTTTGCGGGCAGCCTGTGATTGGGCTTGAAGACCGGCACTGCAGGCCAGTACAGCTAAAAAAACGAAAACGCAGCAGATAACTTTTTTAAAGCGGTTCATCAGGTCCTTCTCTCCTCTGGGTATGACCGCTTAACAGTTTAAGTTATTTTTGAAAGTTTTGCCAGTGCTTTTAGTGCACACTTTCTAACATCCGGGTCAGAATCGTTGGTAAGGTATTGCAGCGAGTCGCTGAACTGCAATGCGCCGATTTCACCCAGAGCCCACGCAGCCGATGCACGCATCTGTTTGTGAGATGACCGCAACATCTGCTTCAAAGTAAGAACTGCACCCATTCCACCCAGTTTCCAAAGGGCAGCGGCCGCATTACTTCTGACGCGATTGTGGGAATCATGCAGCAATGGAAAAAGCAGATCAGAAAACTGGGGATCGCTGAGCTGCCCGATTGCTTCAACGGCATTGGCCCTGACCCTGCTGTCGGGGTCTTTCAGGGCTTTGGTAAGCAAAATAACCGATTTGGAATTTCCGGTCATACCAAGACTTTTTATCAAATTTGCTCTCATCCTGCTGTTTTCTTCCCTGACGAATTTTTCGGTCAGCCTGGCGAGAGCCAGATCAGGGTTGATTTCGAGAGCCGTGGATACTATCACGTCGCGAATCGAGGTTTCATCTTCTTTGGCATAAGCGTCGATAAGCTGCGACATGATTCGCGAAGAGCCGATTTTTCCGATACTTAGAACCGCCCGATTTCTTACGGTGGGCGAAATGTCGCTTAAAAGCCCAACCAGCAGATCGAGCGAACGCTCCTCTTCTATTTCGCCGAGGATATAGGCAACCGAAGCTCTTTTTCTTGAATTTGGCGATCTCAATTCTTCGGGCAGAGTGTTAAGGCCAAATCGAATACCCCGCTGCCAGAGAGCCTTTATTGAATTGGCTCTAACCCGGTTGTTGCGGTCTGATACCAAAACTTTCAAAACTTCGACGACTTCAGGATGGTTGATGTCGCCAATCGCTTCTACCGCATTTGCCCTGACCCGTTCGTCGGCAAAATTCAAAAATGCTTTTAAAAGAGGCATGAACTCATCACTCTTAAAAGAGCCGATAACCCTTATTCCCGTAGCAACCAGAGCTGGGTCTTCTTCCCTTTTAAGAAAGTCGCAAACTGCTTTTTTTATCAGGCGGCCGGGGCGGCCGATCAGACTGTAAAGCGCCTCGCTTTTGAGGGCGGCATTGGCGGAATCAAGATAGGTGAGAATCATCGCAAGAATTTCTTCGCTGTTACTCTTACGCGAGGCTTTAAGCGCGGCAACGACCACCTCAGGGCGGCCATCTTTCAAGCCTTCGAGAATAAATTCTTCGACGTCGTCGACTTCATCACGATTTATACATTTCAGGCAGAAAAGCCTGACACTTTTATCTCGATCCTGGAACAATCTTTTCAGGGTTGGGTAATCGATCATGGTTTATTACCACCTTCTGAAGGCTTTTCTGACAATGCCACCTCAAATTCACGACTGGTCTCGCTGGTATCGATAATTACCACGCGGTCCGGGAATACGGACCCAAGCCTGAACGGACTGCTTTTAAGCATATTGCCGATGCGGGTCAGCATCAGCTCGTCAGCCGATTTAAGAATGGCAATGCGGTCGCTGCCAATGCTGAAAAATCCATGATAGCTGATATCCGGTCTTTCATAGGTTTCGACTGCTTCTTCTTCATCAACTATTTGCGGAATGATTTCGATTTTCTTTTCACCCCGGGTGAAAATGTTGCGTTCGGTTGGGGAATAGGGAAAAACTTTGGTGAGCTGGAAGCGGGTCTCGACCTTTTCGCTTAGCGCGGGGTAAGAGGGTGGTCGCAGAGGCTCA
>JBMOKV010000555.1:0-6598 GCA_049325495.1 Candidatus Rifleibacteriota bacterium
GGCAAAGGGTTCAAAGGCCAACCAGAACGCGAGAAGGATAATTAAAATCCTGTTTCTAGATGATATTTTCATTCTGCTCCCCCTGTAGCTAGAAATAAATTTTCAATGTACACTTAATGCAGGATATCATAATGATAACAGATTAGAACCTAAACCCGTAAGTGCCATTTATTGGCCACCCGCAAGTCTTTCGCGGGCAACCCGGGCTTCAAGGCCGTCTTTTCCGTCATCGCGGGCAATTACTTTCTGATACCATGCCTGGGCATCGGCAGAGCGGCCGACTGCTGAAAGAGCATCGCCGAATTCAAGTGCCCTGACCATGAATGTTTTGTCGTCAGCCGGCTCCGGGTCACGGGTAAACAGCTCTTCGTAAATGGCTACCACTTTATCCATCTGCTTTGTCTGCTGGCAGGCGATCAAAAGGCGGTTCTTTGCATCAGGAAGCAGCGGAGTATCAGGGTACTGCTTGAGCAGATGTTCGAGAACATCAATCACCGACTGAAAGTCCGGCGGATCTTCTCCGAGCATGTAAAGGTTGGAAAGGCGCCAGCATGACTCTTCTGCATTGGCTGTCAGCGGGCATTTCTCGATTACCTTGCGATGCAGTTCCTTGAAAGAATCCAGCTCCCATTTTTCCAGTTCCATCATTTCCTTATAAAGGTTTTTGGCAAGCTCCTGTTGTTCAGCCTCGGAAAGGCTGTTGTCAACATTAAAAGCACCGCTGACTGAGGTTGGGCTGTTGCCTGTGCCTGTTGAGGCAGGCTTTTCGTCGGCCGGCTTTCCTTCATCTGATTCGGGCTCATCTGCCGTTTCGCCCTTATTAACTTTTTCGATCCAGCTTTTGGCAAAACTGTTGTTTGGATCAGCTTTCAGAACCTCTTCAAGCACAGCTTTGCCTTTTGCCGCGTCGCCTTTTCTGATCAGAATCAACGCCAGCAGATTTTTAAGCGACTTGCTGTCAGGATACGTCTGCAAGCCTTTTTCAAGAATAGTCTGGGCATTTTCGTATTTCTGCATTTTGCCAAGTAATGAGCCCGATTCGATAAATAGATCTTCTGTCGGCGCTTTCTTTATCGCATCCTTGTAAATCTGCAGAGCTTCTTCGAATTTTTTCTCGCGCTGCAGCGCACGCCCTTTCTTTATTGCCTCTTCATCGGCAAAACTTGAGACAGAAAGGGTGACCAGAACCATCAGAAAAATAACCCGGAATTTTGATATGAACATTTAAAACCTCCGCGTCAGGGCGATTTGCTTTTCTTTCTAATTTTTGCGATGTCTAGTTCTGCTTCAACACAGGTCGAGTAGAACTGACAGATTATTGATAGAGTAGAGGCAACATCCTGGTTGCCCCCCTTTTCGTCAGAAATCAATTGCATAACCACATTCAGCACTCTGAACCGGCCATTGCCGTCGAATTCAGGCTTGAAAGAGAACGATTTAACCTGTTTGGCACCGTGAAAATTCGATTCTTTCCCAGCTTCGTTTCTGAACAAAGTTTGACGTGTGGTGTCATACTGGTACCGAATTTTTTTTTCCACTCCGTCACGAATTGCCATGAAAGAAAAAGAATTCTCGTTGCACTCCGTTGGAATGGTCTTCTTCAAGGATCTAACATCAGTTCTTATTCTTTCGACGATGTTATCCATCAGGCGCTGATTGTTGAGCATATCCGTGCCTTTTTTGAAATGGCGGGTGGTGCGATTCATTATCATCATAGCCATGGTCAAAACCATGCTTGAAATTGCGGCAACGATGACGATTTCAAAAAGGGTTACACCCCTTCTGGTTTCGGTTTTTTTTCTAAAATCAACCATTTCTGGCACCATGCTTCAACACCGAAAGTTTCAACGACTGCTCTGATTTTTCAACCCCTTCGTCAACCCGGTAAAAAACTTCGATGTCGAGGCGGAGTATCAACTTGTCTTCGTCGTGGGCAAAGTCAAATTTATATTTAAAATGTCTGAAAGAAGTCTGCATATCTTTTTCGACACCCTGATTGGAAACCGCCTGAAGGGTTTCTTTCAGCTCTTCATTGTCAAGAACCTTCATTTTACCTGATTTAGTCAGCTTCTGCACCTTCTCAAGGCATTCATCGTATGGCAGGCCTAAAAGACTGTCGAGAAAGCTGGCGGCAATCTGTCCCGCCATCATGTGTTTGCCAACTGAATAAGCGCCACGGGTCTGGGTGGTTCCCATCCACATCAGCGGAACCATAGCCAGCCCAAAGATTACTACGCCGATCAACAGCTCGATCATGGAAAGACCGTTTTTAAGATTCTTCATCGCCGGCCTTTCCCGCGGTAAGTCGATAACCCCGCATGTTTTCCATGATCTGTACCGCATAAGCCGGTTTGTCTGCAGCCATGGCAGAATGATACAGGAAAAAAGGTGCTTTCAAAATGCTGCAGGCACTTTCGATCTGCCCGAATTCTTTAAGGCGATCGGGAAGATTCAGATAATTGCAGGCTATGCCACCGCAAAAAAGTATCTCTTTGTTGACGGAACTGCTCCACATGATCTGGTCGTATGGCTGGCCGAAGCCATCGATAAGGTTGACCAGATGAACGCCCAGAAGAGCTTCTCCCTTGATGGTAATCGGGTCACCCTTCAATGACACAAAAGTGAGAAAGCTGTCCTGGGTGATTTCGGTGCGCCATTTCTGGTAAAGATTTCCCACCTCGCCGATGTTCAATGCAGTCGTATCGACGTTGTAACCACGGGTTATGTTCTGAAGTTCGATTGGGCCATCAACAAGAACGACGCCACCGCCAATCTTCTCATTGGGCATGGTCAGAGGCGGAACTTTCAATGGTCCGGCAACATAGACCATGCCATTCACGTTGAACTCACCCTTGTCAATTCCTGCTGCTTTCAAAAACTCTGCGCCGTTGCTGAACAGCCGACCGACCCGCCGCTCGATTCCGCTGGGTTGCGTTGTGGTGCTTCTGGTATTGACGCCAAACCAGCTTTGTCCAAGAGTTTCCAGGTCTGCTTTTGCTTTGAAACCATCATTGGAAGTAAAATCTGCAAAATTGTAAATTTTTCGGCTCTGTCGGCCGGTTGTCACTTTTGCGTCGATATTATAGGGAACAAAACCCTGTGGAGTTTCGCCCGGTCGAGGCCGCCAGTCTTTGCCCGAGACCATGCGTGACATGAAGTCCTGGTATTTCTGATCAGGATTTTCCGGTTCGAAGTGATAGGTGGTCACCCCAAAAACCTCACGCGATGGAAAATCGTTGGCCCCCCTCGATTCATCATACTGCAACGGCTCTCCACCGCCAGAAGGCGGCCACCAGAAAGTCATTACAAAAAAACGCGACATGACGCTGCCGTAGATTTCACGGGCGGGCAGAGCCCCTTCCTTGTTTTTTATTCCCATCAGCTTCAGACCACTTGCCATGGCCATGAATCCAGTTCCGAAACCTTCGATTTTCTGGTAAAACTCACTCGAAGAACCTCCGGCATTGAAGAAATCTGAAGGCTGATATGCGGTTCCCTCAAACAATGGGCCAAGCTCTGGAACCATTTCATATGAAAAACCCATTATTCCCATTTTTGCAATGTGCTTGTGTTTCAGCGGAATATTCATGCCCAGCATCTGAATGAAGCCGCCGCTTTTATTCATGAAAACCCCAACGTGTTCAAAGGCGGTGTTTTCATCGGCAACCTTAAAAGTCTCTGGAGATATGAGGAAAAGCTCGCCCATACTGGTTTCTGCTTTTTCGCGATTGTCACCGGCGAGGTTAAGAAATACCGATTCATTGGTCGGGCCGAGAAAAACCTTGCCACTCAGACGAGGGTTGCCAAACTCGGTTGCATCCCAGGGTGGCAGAAGAATCAGCGGGCGATACTTTACCCCGGGCTTCAGGCGTCGGTGCGGCATGCGAGACATCACATCAGAATCAATTACCTCAGGATGCTCACCATTTTTGGTGTAAATCACGTTCAGATTGTCGTCTGGCCCGATTTTCTCGCGCCCCTGTTCGCGGGCAATGCGGTCGGCAAACAGCACGAAATCTTTTATTACCGGGGTAAGGCGCAGAACAACGGTAAAAGGGTACTGAACCCTTAAAGAGTAGCCACGGTCACGAAATTTTGCCTTGCAGACGATTTCGAGAAGGCCTTTCTTTTCCTGGCCCTTTAATTCGTTGGGACAGTCAAAACCTTCGGGATATTCCAGTGCTTCAACCTGTGAAAAAACTATCTCCGGCGGCAGAATCATTTCGGCCTGAAGCTCTTCCGCAAGCTCCTGCAGCATCGAAGACGGGGTGTAAAAGCTGCTGCTGATTTTCTTGTTGCGGGCGGATTCGCGAAATACCTTGAAATTCTCAGAATCGAGCTTGTTGGCCGACGCGTTGAGCTGCTGAAGCACATCGCCGGCATAAGATTCGAGAAAATACCGGGTAATCTGAGTCTGGTCACTCAGCGTAAGCAACTGGGTATGCCCACTCATTCTGCGCGAAAGGGCAAAGACCATGACCAGCATGATGCTGATCAGCCCAAGCAGAATGATCGTTATATTTCCCTTTTTTTTGCACAATACAGGCAGCATAACCTCAATTATACCCTTGCCCGGTTTGCCTTGTCCATGCTTTTGATTGTACGCAAACTCGGCTTGCACAACCCGAGAAACTCTAATACAATGCTGGCATTATGAGTAACGGAATAAAATTTCTTACCGAAGTCGAGAATCGGCCAAAGCCGTACCGGTTTTTGCGCGAGCTTTTCGACTCGGCCTGGTTCAGCAGCATACTGATTTTTCTTATTCTGGCATCGGTTGCGCTGATAATCATTGAAACCTTCGTTCCCATGGCGCCCCTGCACTTTGAACAGGTTCAGCAGGCCAATGACCTGTTTACCCTGATTTTTATTATCGAACTTTCTTTGCGCTGGCTGATTGCTTCAACTACCCGTAGTTTTCTTGCCACATTCTGGATCGACATTCTGGCGGTTATGCCGATGCTGCGCGTTTTCAGACTCGGAAGAGTGCTGCGACTGCTGCGGCTGTTTCGAATTTTTTCTCTCGGTGCCAATGTTCAGCGGCGTTTTGCCATCTTTAACCGCCTGTTCGAGGGAAGATGGGTCGAATATTGCGTTATTGCCAGCTTTGTCGTGTTTGCCGTCTTTTTTGGTGCGGTTGGGCTTTCACAGTTTGAAACCGGAATCAGCAAAGACATTCTCGACCCGGTCGATGCCTTCTGGAAATCACTCTTTTCACTCATGGCGGGAGAATACGCCGATTATCCGCAGTCTCTTGGCGGTAAGGCGGTGTTTCTGACCCTACTGATCTTTCAAATGGGTGTTTTCGCAATGTTAACCGGTACTTTTTCGGCAATCATGGTTGAAAAACTCAAGGAGACTACTATGCACAAGCCAGCAAGTCCTGATGAACTCAATAATCACGTGATGATCTGTGGATACAGCAGCAAGGTCGCGGTTCTGGTGCAGGAATTTCTGCTTGACCCGATTTTTGCCAATACTGAAATTCTTCTGGTTTCAGAGAAGGCAGATTTGGTCGATCTGAGGGCACGAAAAGTTAACACTGATCGAATAAGCGTTTTAAAAGAAGATTTTACCAAAATGGAAGTCTTGAAAAAGGCGGGTGTCATGAAGGCAACTGTTGCGGTTATTCTTTCTGAGCCTGGCGAAAACAGAACTTCTCAGGATATCGATGCCCGCACTATTCTCGCCGCTCTAACCATTGAAAAACTCAACCCTAAAATTCATACCTCAGCCGAGCTATTCAACGAAGAATACGCTTCTCATCTGAAGATGGGCGGGGTTGACGATGTGGTTATTCAGGGTGAGCTTTCAGGTAAGTTGCTTGCGAAAGTTGCGACTCATGAAGGAGTTCTGGCCTTTTTCAAGGATCTGCTTTCGCGTGAATCAGGTAACACTCTTTCTTTCATTGAACCACCAGAAAAGATTCTTAACATGGATATCGGCGAAGCCAATCTTTTGATGCAGAAAGAATTCGGCTTCCTCATTGTTGCCATAAAGCCTGAAAAACAAGAATTGAGTGTCAATCCACGAAAACATAAAATTATCAGCAGTGATAAAATTCTCATCATTAACCCGGTAAATTGATACGATTGGAATTTAAATCTTGAGTCAAACTCCTTCTGCTAAAACATCAATTACACGCTCGGCGTTCGTCATGGGCATTGCCACCTTTTTCAGCCGTATTGCCGGGCTGTTACGTGAACAGACCTTTGCTTACCTGTTTGGCGCTGGAATATGGACCGATGCCTTCAATGTTGCTTTTCGCATTCCCAATCTGTTGCGTGACCTTTTCGCCGAGGGGGCGATGAGCGCCGCTTTTGTGCCCACCTTCAATTCTGTTTTGCAGAAAGAGGGTCAGCAAAAGGCTTTCAAACTTACCAACCTGACTCTTTCAGCTCTGTTGGTTGTCGTTGGAACCCTTACCGTAGCGGGAATTATTGCCAGTCCCCTGATTGTCGGGCTGATTGCTCCTGAATTTACCTCTCATCCCGAAAAATTTGAGGCAACGGTAACGATGACCCGCATCATGTTTCCATTTTTGATCGCGATTTCATGGGCAGCAATTGCCATGGGAATTCTCAATTCGCTTGGTGAG
>JBMOKV010000556.1:0-47790 GCA_049325495.1 Candidatus Rifleibacteriota bacterium
ATAAAGTTGCCTACGACTATTTCTATCTCGATAATTACAGTCTGATCCTCGATATCAAGATAGTTTTCCAGACCGTCTGGGTTCTTCTGTTCGAATCAAACAAAGCCCTGCAGGACCGCCACCACGTTCTCGACGAAATGAAAGCCCCACCCCCGGAAGAAAACGACACCCCATCCAACGAAAATTAAGACCCCGGCCGGCTTAATCCTGCGTTAAACCTTAGTAGTGAGCGCCATTGATTATTTTTCAATAATCATTATGTTTGTGCTATAATAAAAAAATTAACTCAGGTTCTGACAACATAAATGATATTAAATAGAATAAATGATCCGAAGGATTTAGAATCTCTTTCATACGAAGAGCTGAACCAGCTTGCCGATGAAATACGCGACGCTGTCGTCAAGGTGGTTTCACGCAATGGCGGGCATCTGGCCAGCAACCTGGGCATAGTTGAATTAACGCTTGCCATACACCGGGTTTTTCAAAGCCCCCGCGACAAAATAATCTGGGATGTAGGTCACCAGAGTTACGTGCACAAGATCATCACCGGTCGCCGCGACCGTTTCCCATCGATCAGAACTTTTGGCGGCCTTAGCGGCTTCCCCAAAATCTGCGAAAGCGAACACGACATTTTCAATACGGGGCACAGCTCAACCTCAATTTCTGCCGCCCAGGGCCTGGCCATTGCCAACGAACATTTCAACCGCAACAACAAAGTCGTTGCGGTAATTGGTGACGGTGCCCTTACCGGTGGCATGGCCTTCGAGGCCCTTAATTTTACCGGCCATGAGAAAAACGATGTTGTCGTTATTCTCAACGATAACGAAATGTCAATTTCACCCAACGTCGGTGCCATGTCCATGTATCTGCATCGCCTCAGGCTTGAGCCCGCATACACAACGCCCAAAGATTACCTGGCCTATATTCTCAAACAGATTCCAGGCTTCGGCTCGCGCCTGTATAACGTCTTGAGCCGCATCGAGGGCAGCCTTAAGTATCTGCTGACCCCGGGAATGCTGTTCGAAGAATTCGGCTTCAAATATTTCGGCCCAGTTAACGGTTACGATTTCGAAACTCTTGAAAGGGCACTGATTCGTGCCCGCGAGCGCAACGGCCCCGTACTGGTTCATGTTTTGACCGCCAAGGGCCGCGGCTATACCCCCGCCCAGGAGCAATGCCACAAGTTTCATGGCGTTGGCCCGTTCGAAATAGAAACGGGCAAGGCCAGAAAACCCGTTAACACACCGCCTTCTTATACAGAAGTATTCGGCAATGTGGTCAGCGAACTGGCTGATAAAGACCGCAACATCGTCGCCATTACCGCCGCCATGAAGGAAGGAACCGGCCTGAACCGTTTTGCCGCCGAGCATCCTGCCAGATTTTACGATGTCGGCATTGCCGAACAGCACGCCATAACCATGGCTGCCGGCATGGCCAGAGGCGGCCTGAAGCCTTTCGTCGCAATTTATTCTACTTTTATGCAAAGAGCTCTCGACCAGGTAATTCATGACGTCTGTCTGATGAAACTGCCGGTGGTTTTGTGCCTCGACCGCGCCGGCCTGGTCGGCGAAGACGGCGAAACCCATCACGGCGTATTCGATATCAGCTTTTTACGCATGATCCCCGGCCTTGAATTCATGGCACCCCGCGACGAGGTCGAACTTGAAATAATGCTGAAATACGCATCCACCGCCGGTGGGCCCGTAGCTCTTCGCTATCCCCGTGGCAACGGTATCGGTTCTGGGCAGAGCCCCGCCGACCGCCGACCCATCATTTCAGGTAAGGCCGAAATTCTGCGCGATGGTTCAGACCTGGCAATTTTTGCGCTTGGCAACATGGTACAGCCGGCGTTGCAGGCGGCTTCCGATTTTGAAAAATCCGGCCTGAGTGTTAAGGTTATCAACCCCAGATTTATCAGGCCGTTCGATCGCAGCGTGCTGACCGAGATTGTCAGACGCCGAACGCCCATCGTAACCATAGAGGAACATGCTCTCGCCGGCGGTTTTGGCAGCATGGTTCTCGAAGCCGCAGCAGAGCTTGGCAACAGCGCCCCGATTCTACGCATCGGCATTCCCGACAGCTTTGTCACCCACGGTTCTCAGAACGAACTGCGAGCCATGCTGAAACTTGACGCCAACGGAATTTTTGAACAGATCAACACCTGGATGGGAGGCCGCAAAAACTTGCGGCTCGCGATCTGAACTTCACTGACAAATTCCCGAAAAAATAGTAAACTGACTCTGCAATTTCACTGAGATTTTCAGAGGTCAAGTTTTGTCAAAATCCTGGTTCAGCCGCGTGATTACTGCATGGCAGTCATATTTTGCCCTGCAGAAACTAACGGAAGACTCACTGGTTTTCTATGCCGAAAGCAACGCCGACTGGGCTCATATGGGTCAGGTCGTCAGATGCCTTCTTGACAATCATAATCAGCCACTGGTCTGCGTCACGTCGGATATCAATGACCCGATTCTAAACAACGACAGCCCTTTAATGAAAACTTTTTTCATCGGCGACGGTACGGCCAGAACCCTTTTCTTTCAAGGCCTCAAAGCCAAAGCCATGGTAATGACCCTGACCGATCTTGACGTGTATTATTTAAAACGTTCAATTAATCCGGTTCATTATTTTTACATTTTTCATGCACTGGTCAGTTCCCATGCCGCTTACCGCCAGCACGCATTTGACAGCTATGACAGCATTTTTTGCGTCGGCCCATACCACGTTGATGAAATCAGATTTCAGGAAAAAGTTTATGGCCTGAGGCCGAAAAACCTTCTTGAAGGCGGCTATTGCCGACTTGATCAGCTGATGAATGACATTGAAAAAAGCCCTGACACACAAAATACCGCCGACAAACCACTGATTGTGCTGGTTTCACCAACCTGGGGTGAATCTTCAATGGTAGATCGATGCCTCGAAGAAATTTTGCAGATTTTGTCCGATGCAAAAATTAAAACCATTCTGCGGCTGCACCCGATGACGCTCCGTCACCAGCCTGAGCTGCCAGAAAGGCTTGAAAAAAGATTTTCATCCGGTGGTTTTTTTACCTTTGACCGGCAGCTTCAGGCAACCGATTCGCTGCTGCAGGCCGATGTGATGATTGCCGACCATGGTGGCTCTGGCATCGAATTTGCGCTGGGACTGAAAAAACCGGTAATTTCAATTGCTACGCCGGCAAAAATCCATAATCCCGGGCGCGATCGCATCGAACTTCCCTTATTTGAAGACAGTATCCGCCCATTAGCCGGAGCGGTTCTTCGGCTTGACCAGCTGGCAAGTCTGCCTGAAACGGTTAAAGAAATGCACGCCCAGGCCCCCCAATGGCGGCAGAAACTCGCCGATCTTCATCGACAATTTATATTCAATACCGGTTCTAGCGCATCGGTTATGGCAGAACATATTTATCGATTCGTTTCAAAGTCAGAGAAAGGTTCAGTACAATGAGCAAAAAAGTTTATGTCGGAATGAGTGCCGATTTAATCCATCCGGGACATCTAAACATTATAAAAAAAGCAGCTGAGCTTGGTGAAGTAATCATCGGCCTGCTTACCGACAAAGCGATTGCCAGCTACAAGCGTCTGCCATTCATGAGCTTCGATCAGCGAAGAGAAATCGTTGAAAGCATAAAAGGGGTCAGCAGCGTGGTTGCCCAGGAAACTCTCGACTATGTTCCCAACCTCGAAAAAATCAAACCTGATTATGTCGTACATGGAGACGACTGGCGCGAAGGAATACAGAAACAGACCCGCCAGCGCGTCATCGATGCTCTGGCAAAATGGGGCGGCGAACTGGTTGAAGTGCCTTACACCAAAGGCATTTCATCGACGCAGCTGCATAATGCCCTCAAAGAAATCGGAACAACTCCTGATATTCGCCTCAAATCACTCAAACGTTTGCTTGAATCTAAACCCGCCATCAGATTGCTCGAAGTCCATAACGGCCTGACCGGCCTGCTAATCGAGCATCTTGCCGAGACCACCCAAGACGGCCGCTTTGAATTCGACGGCATGTGGGCCAGCTCTCTTACCGATGCCACTGCCCGCGGCAAGCCTGACATCGAAGCCGTTGGCCTGACTTCCAGGCTGAATACGATCAACGATGTTCTCGAAGTGACCACCAAACCAGTTGTATTCGACGGAGACACCGGCGGACGCCCCGAACATTTCGTTTTTACCGTAAAAACTCTCGAAAGGCTTGGAATTTCTGCCGTTGTCATCGAAGATAAAACCGGTCTGAAAAAAAACTCGCTTTTCGGTACCGATGTCGAGCAGACTCAGGACAGCATTGACAGCTTCTGCCACAAAATCAGTCTTGGCAAACAGTCATGCGCCACCCGGGATTTTATGATCATCGCAAGAATCGAAAGCCTGATTCTGGGAAAAGGCATCGATGACGCGATCGAGCGCGCCAAGTCTTACATCGAGGCCGGGGCCGATGCAATAATGATTCACAGTCGCCAGAAAACACCTGACGAAGTATTTGAATTCTGCCGGCGATACGATAAATTGCCCGAACGCCGACCGCTGATGGCAGTGCCAAGCAGTTACAGCGCAACTTTCGAAAAAGACATGATCGCAAATGGCATAAATATTATCGCTTACGCCAATCAGCTGATCAGAAGCGCATACCCGGCAATGGTTCAGACCGCCCGGGAAATTCTTCGCAACCATCGGGCTTATGAATCGGAATCGCGCATGATGCCGATCAAGGAAATCATCAATCTGATACCGGGAGGGAACTGAATTGATTTCGCCCGGAAATTTCATTGATTATCTGATTTCTAATGGGATCACCGCTTTTTTTGGCGTACCCGATTCATTGCTGGCAGAATTCTGCAAAGAACTCGATCAGCACCCGTGCCGGCACATAATTACCGCCAATGAAGGTAATGCGGTTGCCACGGCTATCGGCCATCATCTTGGCACCGGCCGCTACGCCGCGGTCTATATGCAGAATTCCGGGCTTGGTAACGCCCTTAATCCACTGGTTTCATTGGCAGCGCCTGAAATTTACGGCATCGGAACCCTTCTGATCATTGGCTGGCGCGGTGAGCCCGGCATGAAAGACGAACCACAGCATCTTCTGCAGGGACAGATCACCATTGGTCTCCTCGAAACAATGAGAATTCCTTACGCAATTCTGGCTGCCAGCTCAAATCTTACAGAAACGGTTTCACCGCTTTTCGAATGTCTAAAAAAAGGGCCAGCAGCGATAATCGTGAAGAAAGACTGCTTCGCACCGGCAACCGAACAGTCTGAAAAAGTTCCTGACCTTGACCTGCCAACCCGTGAACGCACCATCGAGCTTTTACTTGACCACACGCAGCCGACCGACCTGCTCGTTTCAACTACCGGAAAAGCTTCCCGTGAGCTTTTTGAGTTACGGGTAAAACGGGGTGAAAGCCAGCGCGATTTTCTCACCGTCGGCGGCATGGGTCACGCATCTTCAATTGCTCTGGGCCTCGCTTTGAGTCGACCGAAGAATCGGGTATTCTGCCTGGATGGTGATGGTGCAATGCTGATGCATCTCGGAGCTCTGGCCACCATTTCATGCACTGCCCGACCAGAAAATTTTGTTTACCTAATGCTGAACAACGGAGTACATGAATCGGTTGGCGGACAACCAACTGCGGCTCCGATGATTGATACACGCAGACTTGCCGAATCAATGAATTTCAAACATTATTTTAAAACAAATAGTGAAACTGCCATGCGGCAGTGTTTTTCTTCGATTGGCAGCCTTTCCGGCCCTGTTTTTATTGAAGCCATTATAAAACCGGGTTCGAGAAAGAATCTTGGGCGCCCCACTTCCACTCCTGCAGAAAACAAGGCTGAATTGATGAGGTTTATTGATGAACAATCCGTCTGAGTGGTCATCTCTCAATCCGGTCGAGGTTTTGCGAACTGATTTTCTGAGCTTCGTAAAAAAGTTTTTTTCGTCTCACAGCGGCAATACATTGCTGGTTACGACCAGGGGATTTACCAGACGCGGCCTGACCAGGCAGATCACCGAAAAATGCCGGCCCGACAGTCTGATCGTCTTTGACCAGGTTGAGCCGAACCCAGACCTCGCAGATATTGATGAAGCAATTATCAAACTGCGCTCACAGCAGATTGAATCGATAATCGCCATCGGTGGCGGCAGCGTTATCGATGCGGCAAAAGCTCTTGCGGCAGGAATTTGCCAACCCGCCAGTCTGCATGAGCTTCTTATCGAGAAGAAAGTCAGTGATTTCAGCCACCGCCCCCAATTGATTGCCATTCCCACAACTGCCGGAACCGGATCCGAAGTCACCCCCTATGCCACAATATGGCATCACCAAACCGGCAGCAAGTATTCGCTGGCCGGCCGCCACGTTTTCGCTGACCAGGCAATTCTCGACCCGCAACTCACACTGACTCTACCCGAAAATGAAACTCTTTTTTCGGGGCTCGACTGCATTTCACATGCCCTTGAATCGATGTGGAATCATGCCTGTAACCCAATCAGTCTGCTGCACGCCAGAGAAGCTCTTGAACTGGCTACAACCGCCCTTCCCGTAGTTCTGGCCAAACCCGGTGACCTGGCCGCCAGGGAAAAAATGCAGCTTGCCAGCCTTTTTGCAGGAATCGCGATAAGCTCCACAAAAACTGCTATTGCCCACGCCCTGAGCTATCCCTTGACCGCAAAGCTTAATATTCCCCATGGGTTGGCCTGTTCATTCACCCTTAAGGCAATTATTGAAAACAGCGAGAATGCTTTGCCTCATGACTTTTTGCCTCTGATGAACAAAACAAAAGGCCTTCTCTCTGATCTCGAACTTTCTTCAAGAATCGCACTATTCGCCGCAAAAGAAGAAATATTGCGACTGTTGCCCGAAATGTTTGATCCATCGAGAATTCTGAATTTCTGCCTTGAGGCCAACGAAAAAACGGTCGAAAAAATTCTTCAGCAAAGCCTTAAATAGCGAAATATCCTGAATCTGTTTTTTTCAGAATTACCAGAGTAAGGTCATCCTGGGCTGAAGCCCCGGCAAGCCACCGGGAAAAATCGGCGAAGGTTTTTTCATTCCAGATCTTTGCATCATCGTTAAAATTTCTAAGAACCAGATCTTTGAACCCCTCATATCCCATTTCCTTGTTTTCTGCGTTTCTCGCTTCAATAAAACCGTCAGAATAAAAAACCACTGCCTGGTCATCTTCAAGTTTCAATGAAATATTTGAAAACTTTGAGTTCTTGAATCCACCAAGAACCGGTGCTGTCTGCGACAATTCTTCAACAAAGCCTCTGGAACAATTAACAATCAGTGGAGAACACCCGCCCGCATTTGCATAAACAATTTTTGCCGAAGCAACATCGAGACATAGATATTGAAAGGTCATGATTTTTCTTTGGGTCCGGCTGCGGGTTTTGAGTATCATTCGATGAAGACCGGTCAGCAAAGCGGCCGGATCGGCAAGAGATTCGGGAGAACAGGCAATTCCAGCTTTAGCCATGGCCATGATCAGCGCAGCACCGACACCATGACCAGCCACATCGCCCAGCAAGGCACACAGATGATTTTCCCCGGAAATAAAATAATCGAAATAATCACCACCCATCTGGGCCATTGAAACACTGCGACCGAAAACCTGATAATTTTTCAGGGCAACCGGTTCTGCAGGCAAAAGTCTGGTTTGAACCATTGACGCCAGCTCAAGTTCTTCAAAGTCTCCCATCGTTTCATCAAAAATCTCAGCCATTTCGCCAAATTCATCTTCGGAAATTTTCCCGAGACGAAATCGATAATCACGTTTTTCCAGCGCTTCTGCTGCCTTTTGAAGCTGACTTACCGGGCGCAGCAGACTGAAATAAAACAAAGATGCAAGCGCAAGAATAATCAGGGTTGCGATGGTCAAAGCTGTTAAAAGCCAGCGCTGCTCTGCCAGAATTTCAAGATTTATGCGATTCATCGGGTACAGAGCAATAAGACTGGTGCTTTCGAGAAATCGCCCTTTTATTCCCACAATCAGAAATTTCTCTTTTTCAAAATCAATAACCATAGGTTTAACTGTCGGATATGGAGAAACATAGCCGAAAAGCTGATCGATCTGCGGATGATCACGCAAACTCGAGGGAAAAATATCGCCCTGCTGATTCGCAAAGAATTTTGTGAAAAGAAGATTATTATTGAAAAGGATCTGATTACGCCTCAGATAACTGTTGTCGAAGCTTTCCCTGGCAAAATTGGTCAACATGAAAATGCTCTTTTTCTTCTCACCTTTTCCCGATAAAACATTGGCATAGACATTGAGCGGCACGTTCCCCCATCCAATTTCAAAGATGTTTTCAAAATTCTCAATCAATCTTCGCGCAAACATTTCCGGGCTTTCCTGAAAGAACATTTCGAATATATAGCCCTTTTCCGGTGAGAGTTCATATTTCGACCTTTCACCGTTGTGAAGGCCGATAATCAGGTCTCCAAGAGATTTAAGCGTCTCAATTTCGTCCATATTGTATGGAAATGTTTTCTTTTCTTCAACAACCGGCCTGGCCTTTCCGCCTTGAAAAAAGATGTTAGAATCACTGATCAGGTCTTTCTTCTGATCGACAAAAACATAATCCATAAAAAACCTGCCTTTAAAAACCTCAATAGCTTTATGTTTTATGTCTCCTGGGTGGTAATCTTCGGCAACCATAAGGCTCAATATCCGATAAAATCGGTCAAGAATGTTTATTGTCCGTGAAATTTCGATGGAAGAGCTACGGTCGATTATCTGAAGATATCTGGTTAATTCATTCGTCTTCTGATGCATCAGAAGGCTTTGCTTCTGGGCATAATATTTAACCGCAGGAATCGCAAGAAAAAGGGCAGGCAAACCGGCAACGATGAAAAGCATGATAAAAATCTGCCGGACCAGAGAAAAATTTCCAGGAAGAAAGGCTCCTGCGCCAGATCCTTTGATTATCAAAGCTAATCCGAAGAAGCAGAATAGCATTAATAGAAGGTATTTTTTTCCTGTTTGCGGAATATTGTATTTCTGACCCGCAACCAGAACAGTTTTTCTTTGATTTACCGGAGCCAGAATAAAATCCCGGTTATCAAGCTCAAGAGTCTGCTGAAAAAAACCGTTCTTCAACTTGATAAAGGCTGCTTTTGCCGTCGCAGGCAAAACATCTCCATGTATTTCCTTCAATTCTCCGTTTTCAAATGTGGCAAAAGCATCAATATCTTTCTGCCAGAAGCGAAAAAAGCTTTTAAAACCTGCCTTTTTGGCAATTAATTCTCTTGGAAAAAAAACCGCAACCATAAAATCATCGTTCTTGGCCAGGTAAACCAGTGGTTTACTCTTGTCAACGCTCACGGGTCGAAGAATTCCACGGATAAATTTCCATCTCTGACTGAAAGGATTAATAATGAATTCGTGGCCAAAAATTTTTCTCAATCTTCTGTAACTGTCTGAATCCGGATTAATTGAAAGAATATTTCTAATGTCCAGGTAGGCCGATTGCCATTCCGGCATTTTCAATACGCCGGGGTCTTTTAAATTGGAAGTCTCAATTTTGCCCTGGTCATTCCACAAGACATATTCAGGGTGAATGCCGGTTAGAATGGCAATTCTTTTCATTTTTTCTGAAAATTCTTCTGCATTGTTGCTCTGGCCAAAAGAGTTGCTGAGGAAATTCTGCCAGAACAATTCTTCTCGGAAAAAATTAGCCGAAGAATGAAAAATCTTCAGAAGATTCTGACTGGCCATTGTCTTCTCATCTGCAACCAGGCCCTTCTCAAAAAAGGCGGCCGCTTCATAGAAAAAAAAGGCAGGCAGAATCAGCAGGGCAAAAAACAGAAACAGTGATTCTACAGCAAAACCTTGAGATTTATCTGTTTTTTTCAGCATTATATTCCACCATTATCAGAGTTACATCATCGGAAAACTGCAACTGTGAGTTGTTTAGATTGTTTAAAATTTTCGTTTTAAAGCAATCAAGGCTTTTATCAAAAGATTCAAGAAGCATTTTTTCAAGTCTTTCAAACCCCAGTGGAGTCTGATCAGGCATTGTCGCTTCAATTATGCCATCGGTTAAAAGAATCAGCCTTTCATCGGGAAGCAACCTGCCTTGTAATGGTGAATAAGAATTTTCAAGCCTGAATCCTAGAGGAAAACCGGATTTTTCAAGATAAATTGTCTGGGAACCTTTTGAATCAACGATTAATGGAAAAAGCTGGCCGGCATTAAAAAAATCAAATTCCCCTGAAATGCCATCAATCTCCAGTAATAATGCAGTCATTAAATCTGCTTTTCTCTTTTTCCTGCTGCCTGCAAAAACCCGATTCAATCTTTCCAGAGTGTTGCCTGAAACGAAACTTTCATTCTCTTCGTAGAGCAGAACCGATTTGGCCATTGCAACGCTCATGGCTGCGGGAACGCCATGTCCAGCCGCATCCCCGAGAAAAATCTGCAACTGCCTATCATTTTTTCTGGCAATGCTGAAGCAGTCTCCACCCAGTCTTGACATGGTTTTTCCATAAACATGAACCATAATCTGGTGAAAACTATGGTTTTCCTGGGGACACAGTGTTTCCTGAACAATTCTGGCCACGTCGAGATCCTCAAGCGTCTCAAATGAATGATTGAATGTTTTAGCCAGTTTTCCCAGTTCATTTTCACAGATGACCGGGGCCCGATGACGGAAATCTCTCTGGGAAAATGCTTCCAGCGACTCTCTCAATACCCGCAAAGGAACCAGAAGATAGCTTCGGGCAGAATGCATAGCTCCCAAAGCCAGTAACAAAAAAACAAACAATGCCCATAGCCCGCCGCGAAAAATTCCTTCCATCTCCTTTTCAATATAGGATGAAGGCATCAGCAGGGAAAAAGCGATACGATCAAGCTCTCTTCCTATATATGAGACCGCAATGTGGTCTTTTCCGTTAAGGCGAAAACTGTTGTAAACCGTGAATTTTTCCTGGCCGGCATCATTCATGGCCGGCAAAATTTCCATGAAATCTGACGAATCACCAAAAATAGGCACCAGGTCATGCTTTAGTGCAGAGAAAATCTTTCTGGGCATATATAACTGCCGATAACCAGCCAAAAATTTCTGCACAAAAATTTTCTGCAATCTTTCGGCGTCCCAGAAAATCATCATTACCAGATCCTCGCCACCATTTCCCGCCCCTTTAAGGACTCGAAAAAAGCTGTAGCTTGAAAAGTTTCCCAGTCCAAGAAACTTGACCTTGTTTTCGTCGCGAATAAATTCTTCAGAAAAATCAAGGGTCCGCAGATCCTTTTCTAGTTGCTCAATTTCACCCAGCGAAAATTTTAAAAATGTCCCGCCAAGCATTTTAAGCATTGCCGAATTCTTTATCAGGCCATCACGATCAAATCTGAGAACCTCTTTCTTTTCTTTATCAAAAAGAAGAATGGCATCCACAAAAAATCGGTCGACCAAATATTTTTTCTGCAATGAAATCTTGTCAGGGTGATCAAAAAACTTCTTCCCCGACCTCACCTGAGAATCAAAAAAGTTCCGCAGATTATGGCTCAGCACATCAGAAAACTCACCAAACCTTCTATCCAGGGTCTGAAGGATTTTCAGACTGGTTTCGTGTTCGTTTTTAACCAGTTCTACCCGTGTCTGGTGATATTGATCCCAGGCAAGAAAGAACATTATGCTGGCTGGAACAAGAATTGAATACAAAAGAAGAACAACCAGCTTCAGTTTTATTGAAAACTGCACGCGAATTCTGAGATTTGCCATCAGAAGAACAAATACTGAAAGGCCAAAAAATTTGATTATTGAAGCAATGAATTTCATCTTGGCTTCTGCCGGATCTGCCAGCGCCGGGGCAATACAGAAACCCCTTAATTTTTGATTCAATGGCGAACAAAGAATAACCTTATTCCTGTCCCGCAGCAGGTCTTCCGGCATAAAACTTTCAAAACGGCTTAATGCCATGACAATGCGACTTTTATCAAAATGAATCCCGCCAGGTACTATCTTTTCTTCATCTGCAGGGTAAGAGCAATAACCAAATTCTCTTGACGAATGCTGCTTTTTGAGCATCTTCAGGGCATAATCAAGGCCATCTTTTTTCTGAATAAAACTTCTGCTGATAAAAACCAGCATGCTGAATTTTGAGTTAACCTCATACCAGAGATTGTATTTTTTGGGGTCAGCTGAGGCAATAATACTTCGCCCCTGAGACAAAGAAAGCAGAGGTCGACACATATCCTCCGGGCCAAGAATTTCTCCAAGCAATGGACGCAGAACCCTTACCCTCTTTTCAATATCTGCAATCTGCCCTGGATGCCCAGGAAAATCGCTTAAAACAGATGCTTTCAAATCAGCTGCCAGTTGAAATGTTTTTTTGAAAAGAAAACGATAGTCTTTTGTTTCGGAAAGATGGTCAATCAGACTTCCCCTGCTGTCAGCAACAACGAAGACAAATGAATCGGGAAACCTTTTTTTCAAGCTGGAAATACCCGCCCTGATCGATTTCTGCCAATTTTCTGATTTTTCCGCATTCACACACATTTTTTTCAGCAGATAATGAGAGTAATAACGGCTGTCAGCAAATCTTTCCATCACTCTTAGATTTTGACGCAGCTCAAAATTAAGTTTTTCTTTCTCAAGTTCATAACGATTGTTGAAAAATCGGCTGATGCCTGAATTCACCACCACCACAGGGAAAACAATAAAACACAGAACCGCTGCCACCACCTTCAGCAACGAAAATTCAAACAGCCTGTCAATTACGGCTCTGAAAAAATCTTTCATGTCCGCACCAGGATAATTATGGTCAGATCATCCTGAGCCGGCCTGTCTCCGAGCCAATTCATATATCTGCAATAGATGTTCTGATAAAACATTTTTGGGTCATCATCGAAAGAGTCGAGCAAAATTTCCTTGAATCTCTCGTAGCCAATTTCAAGACCATCACTATTGGTGGTTTCGATAATGCCATCCGTGTAAAAAACCAGAGCCTGCCCCTGGGCAAGTTTCAAGTCTAAATTTGAAAAAACTGAATTTTTGAATCCACCCAGAACCGGTGCCCCAAGCTTTATTTCATCAACTTTCCCGTCAACCTTATCTACGAGCATGGGAGAACATGCTCCGGCATTGGAATAAACTGCACTGCCGGTTAACCGATTGAAATACAGATACTGAAAGGTCATTACTTTTCTCTGGGCCCTGGTTCTGGTTTCTAGAATCATGCGATGCAGCCTTTGCAGCACCTTGGCCGGATCGTTAAGAAAATCACGGCATTGCATAATTCCAGCTTTGGCCATGGCCATGATTAGAGAAGCACCAACTCCATGACCTGCCACATCCCCGGCAAGAATGACGTAATTTTCCTGATCGAGTGCAAAATAGTCGAAATAATCGCCGCCCAGTTCGGCCATGGGAATGCTCCTGCCGTAAAGAGACATTCCCTCGACCACAATACCATCACCGGGAAGAAGGCGAGATTGAACGATCCCGGCAAGAGAAAGCTCTTCGAAATCTGCAATACTGGAATTGAAAACTCGCGCCATTCGACCGAATTCATCATCAGACAAACCCAGCAACCGAAACGAAAAATCCCGGTTTCTTATAGCCAGAGCTCCGGCCTGTAATGAACCAAGCGGCAATACAAAACTTGAAGAAAAAACCAGTGCAATCCCAATCAGCAGTAAAATGCCGACAAAACCCGCAGCAAACAGAAACTTTTTTTCTTCGTCAATCTGCCTGTCAATTTTATCAATTGGATAAAAGGCGAACAGATACATGCTGTCCAGATTCTGGGCGTTCATGCCGGCATAAACGTGTTCTTTACCATCAATTGTGGTGAAGCATGGTTCAAGAGCTGGATGACGTCCGGTTTTTTCAAATATCTTTTTAAACCATGGATCATCTTCGATGCGAACGAAGTTTTTCGAATAAAACCAGGCTGAAGTAAAGGTAAATTTCAAATCCAGCGGATTACGTTCGAGGTTATCTATCTGCCTGATCATGAACTCCCGATGAACAACCGTGCTGTTAAAAAGAACAGCGAAAAAATAATCCACAATTCTATCTTTTCGCAAAGAAACAAGCTTCAGAAGAAACGGGTAAGGTTTTTCGCCCCAACCCATGGGGATAATTGTATCTTTTGCCAGCATCATGTTCTGAATGATTTCATGAAATGGGCGTTGATAAACCATTTCAGCAAACAGCTCTGTTTCAGAAAATTTTTCGAGACCCACAGGACGGTTATTAATAACTGAAAGAAAATAGGAAGCGATATCAAGAAACATTTTAACTTCAAGCATTGTTTTGCTTTCAGGCTTCTTATTGTCTTTGAATGCAAGAAAATGCCCGGAATCGAGAACTCCGAACTCGGTCATCAGAATGGCCGGAGAACTTGAAATGATGCGGATATCCTGATGCATTCTTTTGAGCCTGTTTCTAATCACTGAAACAACTTTTGGCTTACCAAATTTCTCCGGCAATATTTTTCTCAAATCATCGATCGCCTGATCGGTTCGATGCATTATGTCTGCATGGTTAACCAGACTTCTCTCATCAACATGCTGAAGAAAACTGATGCAACTCTGGTAGGCTGATTTAATAAGAACAGCACGTTTTCTTACAACGTGATCCGACAAGACAATGGCCATGGTAAGCAGGGGCAGACCCGTAGTAACGAAAAGCATAAGCAGAAGTTGCCACTTAACTGACAGACTCTCAATGCCAACCCGCCCCGGCAAACTTCTAAGAACCGTCAGAAGGAGAAATAAACTGATTATTACCAGCAAAAGTGTCATTTTTTCAGGCTGAAGCAAAAAATGATATTTCCTGATTACCGCAAGAGTAATTCCACCTGAAATCCTTCGACCTGAGATCAGCAGATTATCTGAAATTCCTGCCAAAAGGCCATCCCGTTCAAGATTTTCGACAAATCTGGCCAGTCTGCCCAAAGATGAAGAAGCTTTTTCCCTGTTGTCGATAAGCAGAATTTTCTTGTCACCGGTGCTGTTTTTATTGCTGAAAACCCGCAAACCACTGTTTGTATCAATCTTGCTGCGGTCAAAAAACACCATTGCCGTAAATTTTTCGCCGATTTTTAACCAGAATTCCGGCCGTTTACCTGCTGAATCAGGCCTGATAAATCTGTTACAGCCAAAATTCATCGCCGAGATCACCCGCCCTGCAACCAGCTGTGGTCCCAGAAACTGCCGCAAAAAATTGATCTGAGACTGGGCTTTCTTTTTCCCGACCTTCTCCAGCTCTTTCAAATTTTCTAAAAACAATTTTGCCTGATGCTCTGTAAATTCACTGGCTTTGAAATGTGTATTCACAAACAGTTTGCCGTCTTCAGACCATATCAGGCACGGAAAATCTTCCCCGGAGGCGGCCATGTATTCAAGAAGCATATTGTAAAAAGCCTGATAATCACCGTTAACATCATCGAAATCTTTGTTTAAAGTGCGGCACCAGAATTCTTCAGAATCAGAAAAGTGGTTGGTGCGGTCGAGCAGACCCGATGACTCCTGGGAAAAAAGCCGCAGTTCATTCTCAAAATGCTGCTGTTCAATATTGTATAGCCCAAGATAAATCAGAAAAAAGAAAAGGGGAAAAACTACCAAAGCCGGTATAATTGCCGGCATTTCCTTTTTCCTGACCAGTCCAGTTTTCATAAGTTTTCGAACCTCAACAATATCAGGGTTCGGTCATCCTCTGACCCTGAAGCGGCTTTACTGTGAGCACCCAGCACCGCCTCAAGATGTTCTTTAACAGATTTTCCCCAGTTCTCCAGCAAAAGCTTTTTAAACCCCTCATAGCCAAGAGTTTCGCCATCAGCATCACGAGCTTCAACCAGACCATCGGTAAACAGGCAGACTGTTTCCCCCGGCTTCAAATCCACTTTGATCATACGGTTTTTGTCCGGGGCATTGTATCCAAGCGGCAACCCACCGCATCTGATATCTTCTATTCTTTTGCCATCAGCGCTGATAATACATGGCATGCAATGACCGCGATTCAACACACTCATGTTGCCGTTTTCGCCGTCCACCTCAAGCATAACACCAGTCATGTATTCACGGGTGCCGGTTTTGCGGTTGAGAAAAATCATTTGATCAAGAGAATTTATCGCTTTCTCGATGGAAACAAAATCGTTTTTCTCGAAAATGACCGCTGCCTTGGCCATGGCCATGATCAGAGCTGCCGAAATGCCATGTCCGGAAACGTCACCGATAAATACACCAAGTCTGCTGTCAGAAATCGTGAAAAAATCAAAATAGTCGCCACCAATTCTTGAATAGGGAGTAGAATTGGCTACCAGAAACATTTTCCCAATAGAGGCCTCATTCAAAGGCATCAGATTCTCTTGAACAATTTTGGCAGTTTCCAGATCTTTCAAGGTTTCCAGCGAACTGTTGAAAGTCTGGGCCAGCTCAGTAAATTCCATGCTGGCGTCAAGATGCAGACGGTAAGAAAAATCACGCCGATCGATCGAATCAATTGCATTTTCTATCTCCGATACCGGCCCAATAAACTTATCTGCCAGAAAGCGAAACATCAGAAGGGCCACCAGCATAAAAATACATGCAGAAAAAATCAGCTGCTTTTCCAATTCATCTATAGAGTTTTCTATTTCTTCAAGGGGAAAAAAATACAGCAGAGAAATCTTATTCAAGTTCAAGCCCCGCATTCCAACCCCTAAATAATCTATTTCACCGATCCGCAGGCGGTCTTTTCTAAAAACCATAGTGCTGAAAGCCTGTTGTCCAAGATTTTTTAGAAAATCATTATCAGAAAGGTTTTCAGAAAGCAGGTCCTGTTCTGAATAATAGGCAATAATTCTCAAAGCCCCTTCCTTTTTACCGGCAAACCTTAGCCTTTCAAATTTTTCAAAAAAAGTTCTCTGCAAGCGTTCAAGTCGCCAGAATAGTTGAACGGCAGCCAGATTTTGATACTTGTCGGGGTTCCCAAGAAAATCAAAAAAATGGTAAAGCTCATGGGCGCCAATACCTACATAGTTGATTCTCTTTTTGCTGGTCACTTTGTTCAAACCAATTTTTTCGGAAGAAAGAAGATTGTTCTCCATTTCATTCTCATCGGAGGAATTAACTACTTTCAATATTTCCAGGGCAATCTGGCTGGTAATTGTATAATCGGTAAAAATTGTTTTCTCACTGTCTCTTACCAGCTGTTGGCCTTTCTCGTCAATAATCTGCAATGATTCGGGCTGAGAGTTGTCAAGAACTTCCTTCCTGATTCTTTCAAGATTTGCAGGTTCGATAATTTTCTGGCCAAACTCTTTATTGAGTTTTTTAAAATAATTATTTAAAATTTCGGATTGATCACTCAGAAAAACAGTAAAATTTCTGTCGATATTATTCAGGACATTAATTCCCCGGGTCTGCGCATCATAAACCATCTGCGCTTTTTTCTGCTCAATGTATTCAAATCCAACACTCGCCATTATCAACAGTGGGATTCCGCAGGCATAAAGAAAAACACCAACCAGTTTGAACCTGATAGACACAAATGTTTCTCTTCTGGTTTTAAACCAGATCAAACCAACAAAGAAAACCGGCAAAAGAATTCCCAGGATTTTTCCAAGAATTTCCCATTTTGCACGTAACGGAGAGAAAAGAAGACTGGCCGGGCAGTAACAGACAACTCGATCTCTCTGACCAACCATGCCACAACTTACCAGATAATCACCGATCCGCTCAAACTTGGCGGGAGAAAGGCTTTCAAATTTACTCAGAGCAACAACCAGTCTGGGAATCATATCAGCTCGAGCCGGTGGAAAAAATTTTCCATCTGCTGGAAATCTTGATAAATGGGCGGTAAACAAGGGATACTTTTTCTTCACCAGATCCAGAGCAAATTTTGCACCTGCGCTTCCTTGAATGAAGCGGTCATTAATGAAGCAGAGAAAGCCAGAATTCTCGTTTATCCGGTACCAGATACGGCTGCGCGGACCTGGAGGAGCAGTCTGCAGCGGCTTTCCCAAGCGCCCACTCATCCATGGATATCTCAACTGATAGGTTACCAGCAGTTTTCCCAGAAAGTTTCGCAGAATTTTCAGGTCTTTATCAACATCAGCAAGAGTGCCGAGCGTCACTTCTTCATGTTTTTCATCCCAGTTTCCCAAAAGCTCTGATGCACGCTTCAAACTTTGAAATGTTTTTTTAATTATATATCCATATGAATTTTCGTCGGAAAGATCTTTTATCTGCTCACCACGGCCATTCCAATAAACAAAAGTAAATGCGTCCGGATACTTTTTCTGCAGATGATTTTTGAGAACTCGGAAAGTCTTTTCTGGATTTCTGGATCGAAGAAGACGGTTATTTACCTGCAGCAACAGCTGATGCACAAAAATTTCATTGTCAGCAAACCTTTCAACCGTCTTCAATACCTGGGTTATCTGATCTTCAAGCTGCTCACGGCTGTTATCTGCCTTGATCCTCAATACCTGATCCAGACCAAGATTTATCAGACCGGCCGGGAATAGAATGAAACAAAAAACAATTCCCAGAAATGACAGAACCGGGAAGCGCTGCGAATAGCTCTGCTTTACTGCTTTATCCTGCATTGATTCAATTTATCATAGTAAATCTGTGAATCCAAATGATCGATAGAAAAACTTTTTTATCCGAAAGAAAAAAACGCCCGAACCAGTCGGGCGAAGGTGTTCATATTTCAACCGCTTTGCCGGCCGTTCATTCATTGGAATTTTACGGAATGAAAGGCCAGCAGGTAACAGCAATTATTGTGAAAATTTAAAACCAACCAGAGACAACGGCGGCACATCAATAACTATTGACTGGCTGCGATACATCCATTCCTGGGGCTCTGACCAGCGGCCGCCGAAATTCCCGATGTTTGATCCGAAATACATTTCCGAATCTGAATTGAGGATTTCCTTATAGAAGCCTTCCCGTGGAACGCCAAGGCGAAAGCCAAATCTGGGCACCGGAGTGAAATTGGCCACATAAATCGTCAGATCATCATGACTGTCGCCTTTGCGGGCCCAGCTGATTATGCTGCTTTCGCCATCCTGAAAATCAATCCACTCAAATCCGCTGGAATCACAATCTTTCTGGAACAGCGATGGCTCACTGCGATAGAGATGGTTCAGGTGGGCAACCAGTCGCTGAACCCCTGAATGGGAATCGAATTCGAGCAGATGCCAATCAAGGCTCTGATTGCTGTTCCATTCATTCCACTGACCGAAATCTGTTCCCTGGAACAGCAGCTTTTTGCCCGGCATTGTCCACATCATAGAGAACAACAGGCGCAGATTGGCAAATTTTTGCCAGAAATCACCGGGCATTTTGTTGATCAGATTGCCCTTGCCGTGCACAACCTCATCGTGCGACATGACGTATACGAAATATTCATGAAACGCGTAAATCAGGGGGAAAGTCAGATTGTTATGGTGAAACTTACGATAAATCGGGTCTTTCTGGAAATAAGTCAAAGTGTCGTTCATCCAGCCCATGTTCCACTTGAAGGTGAACCCAAGGCCGCCTTCACTGCATGGCTTGGAAACCCCGGCAAACGCCGTAGATTCTTCTGCGATGGTCATGATTCCCGGATGCTTTTCCTGACTGATGCTGTTCAAATATTTCAAAAATTCAATGGCTTCCAGGTTTTCCCGGCCGCCATAGCGATTCGGAACCCATTCGCCATCTTTTCTTGAATAATCGAGATAAAGCATCGAAGCGACCGCATCGACCCTTATTCCGTCGATGTGGTATTTTTCAAACCAGAACAATGCGCTGCTGATAAGAAAATTCTTCACTTCGTTGCGGCCGAAGTTGAAAATAAGCGTTGCCCAGTCTTTATGCTCGCCCTGGCGCGGGTCTGAGTGTTCATAAAGCGCTGAACCATCGAATTGGGCCAGACCGTGTCCGTCTTTTGGAAAATGGGCCGGTACCCAGTCGAGAATAACCCCGATGTTTTCCTGGTGCAGATAATCAACAAAATACATGAAATCTTTGGGGCTGCCAAATCTGCTGGTCGGCGCAAAATAACCGGTTACCTGATAACCCCATGACATATCGAGAGGGTGCTCGGTGACCGGCAACAGTTCGACATGTGTGTAACCAAGTTTTTTAACATAGTCGACAATGATGGGGGCCAGCTCACGGTAAGTCATGAAGCGATTTCCTTCTTCAAGATTACGCATAAATGACCCGAGATGACATTCAAAAATTGAAACCGGCTCACGCTTCCAGTCTTTTCCGGCGCGATTATGCAGCCAGCTTTCGTCTTTCCATTCATAACCGGAAAGGTCATAGATTTTACTGGCAGTCTTCGGTCTGACTTCAGCATAAAAGGCATAGGGATCTGCTTTTTCAACCAGAACTCCGCTCTGCATTTTGATTTCAAACTTATAATTCTGGCCAGCCTGCAGACCGGGAATAAAGATCTCCCAGATTCCCGAATTACCAAGAGATCGCATTACATGGCGGCGGCCATCCCAGCCGTTAAAATCACCGATAACACTTACTCTTTTTGCGTTAGGAGCCCAGACCCCGAAAGAAATGCCTCCGAGCTTGCTGTCAGCATAATCGAAAAATCTAATGTGAGCGCCAAGCTTTTCATAAATCTGGTGGTGATTGCCTTCATTGAAGAGGTATTGGTCAGTTTCACCGATAGTAGGTAAAAAACAGTAAGAATCGTAAAATTCAGCACTTGCACCATTGGAATAATGGCTTTTTAAACGGTAGGCAAAAACCTGTTTTCTCGAAGTAATGATTCCTTCAAAAAAACCCGCATCGTGCAGCCGATTCATCACAAAAGTCTCTCCATTGCTTACATCGACGACTTCTGCCTTGATCGAATCCGGAAGAAAGGCCCGAACAACCACTGCCGGTTTCTTCTTGTATTCTGTTTCGTGCATTCCCAGAATCTGGAAAGGATCATGATGATCTGTTCTTATAATAGCTTCTATGGCTTCCTTCTTAATCAGTTGATCCATGCAATTTGCTCCTGTTCAGGTTAAAAATTAAACCCGGCTTCTTTTTCTGAAGCCGGGCAGAAAAATCAGAGAAGCTTTTCCTTGATCATTGTGTCGAACTCAGCTTCAGGCATTACCCCTACCGCTGAATGAATCATTTTCCCATCCTTGAAAAAGAGAATGGTCGGAATGGTAGAAATGCCGAATTTGGCAGCAAGATCCGGGCTGTTATCAACATTTACCTTGGCAACCAGAACCTTACCATCATATTTGTGCGAAAGATTATCGATGATGGGGCCAAGCATTCGACATGGTCCACACCATGGTGCCCAGAAATCGATGAGAGCCGAGCCACTTCCTTCAAGAACTTCTGCAGTGAATTCTTTTGAGTCTATTTCTCTGGCCATAATTCCTCCGAAAATTATAATTCAATTTTCAAAGGATACAATCTTTGCCTCTATATTACAAGAAGCTTATAACAACAGGCTTTTTCAATAATTTTGTCTGACCGTCGCACTTCCATCTGATAATATGCCGCGACAAATTATTCTTTTTCCGGTATGGGTAATATTCATCATCAGATAAGCGCGGTTTTGCTCTTCTGGTGGAAATAGCCGCACCTTGACTCTGTTCATGCCCAGAAACCTTATTTCCGCAAGATTATCAGCTTTGCCTGCCCGGTTTCCAGACGAAAAATCATGGAAATAGACCGCATTGTCGCGGTCGTACCCTGCCCCAATTTCCTGCATCATCGCGACTGACCGGACAAAAAGCTGATCTGGCGGAACTTCTGCGCAAAAAGAAGCCCACATGAGAGCGGCCTGTTTTTTCTGCCGCCAGTCTTCACCAACCGAAGAAAAATTGCCAGAAATAACAAAAAAGGCAACCACAAACAGTATTATTGTTTTTTTCATTTTCGCCTCCCCGATGCAGATTCAAAATAAAATCAACGGGGAAGCAAAAATGTGAAAACTATTTCTCGTTTTTCAAAACAATCTGAAATTCTGAGCCTTCAACTTCGACAAACCACCCCATCCCGGGGGGAGGGGAAAAATATGAAAGGCGGTCAGATTCTATAATTCCGCGGGCCGCCAGATCTCTCAACTGCAAAAAACCAGGCCTGATTTCATCGGAATAGCCCTTTAACAGGTTTTCAAGCTCGGCACTCCTTGGATCTTCTGCCGCAGCCCTGGCAATTTCTTTATCCATTTTTGCAGAAAACTCCTCAGGAAGTTGAACCGCTACATCAGCATCAGACTCCAGTTCATTCATCGATATGGCCATAGAAGGAACTGGCGCAGATTTTTTCATCTCTGCAAAATCTGCGTTCTGACCAGCACCCTGAGACTTTACTTCGTCTTCTGCCAGAGAGAAGCTTATTGCGCCAGGTATGCTTTCAGAACTTTCTTCTCGCGCTATGCTCTTATCTTTCAGCGGAATACTCTGACGAGTCGAAACTTCCGGGGTCGGCGAAGGCGGAGCTTCAACTTTGGCCAGCTGTATCGGCTCACTGCCAGGGTCTGGCTGCAAAACACCTTTTGGCTCAGAAGCCGCCCTGCCAGTAATCACTTCTTTTTTGCCCTGAAAGTTTTCCGGGGCTTTGACCGTCTGGTTCTGCAGCATGATGGCAGCGAGGAATCCGATCATACATGACACAGCTGCAGTTTTTAAAGGAAAGCCACTGAAAAACTGCAACAGGATTTTGATCAGTCCAATAGGTTCATCAGCCTCTGCTGAAACCTTATTCTCTTCGGGAATAGCGAAAATTCTGGCAGCCAGCTGCGCCGGTGGCAGCTCATCGGCCATATTGGCAAACCCCTGGCGCAATGAACGTTCATAAGCGAAATAGCCACAGCAATCGCGGCATTTTTCAAGATGTCGCGAGAACTCCTGATCTTTTTCAAGAATCTCTAAATCAGGTGTTTCACGAATTTTCTCTTTAAACTTTTCGCAAATCATATGCTTTTCTCGATTTTTTTTAACTGAAGTTTCTCATTCAGCATTGCATCAAGCTTCAACCTGGCACTTCTGACCCTGGTCTTGGCAGTTCCAAGGGGCGTTTCCATTACTTCTGCGAGCTCAGGTATAGAAAGCCCGCCCAGATAAACCAGGCAGACAATCATTCTATCCTGCTCTTCAAGCTGATCAAGGCACTGGTCGATAAGAACGGACATCTGCCTCTGCTCGATTCCCGCAATGACTTCCTCTTCAACCCTGGTTTCAGCCTCGACCACGTCTGGAATCACATCGGTAAGAATTTCACGATTGCCTGAGCGCCGCCATTCATCGATCAGAGTGTTTTTGGCAATTCTGAATATCCAGGTTTTCAGCGAACCATAACTGAACGATTCGCGGTTTCGATAGATTTTCAGAAAAACTTCCTGAACTTTGTCCATGGCAAGCTCATGGTTTCTCGTGTTTCTAAGAAAGAACTGAAAAACCTTTCCGCCAAAAATCTGGTACAGTTGCTGCCAGGCCGACTGATTACCGGCCTTTGCCAGTTGCCAGATTTTTTCAGGATTGGTTTCCATCAGATATAACGATTCAATTCTTTGGCGGATTTACTATTTTTTGAAGGTACGCAAAATTTCTTTGCGCAGCGAACCGGCACCAGATTTATGAATTTTGAAAAAATGCTGGTGTTCTTTAATGCATGGCCGTACCTGGTAAAGAAGAAGATGCCCGGCATAGGCGGTAACCACAACCACCAGGTCGCATCGGCCGACAATCTCGGCAGTACGTGCCTGACTGATTGTGTGGTAGCCTTCATACCATTCGTAATCTTCATCTTCGACCCCAGCTTCTTCTAAAATCGGCAGGTAATGGTCGCGACCTACTCCACCGAAAATGGCAACCCTTTTTCCTGCCAGAAGGCCTTCGACTGAATAGGCATTTTCATCGGGGATTGCATGCAGCTGCTGCAGCTTCTTAACCAGCTCCTGATTTTCATCGTCAAGCTTGCGCAGATCGTCACGCAGATTGTTATATTCTTCTTCAACTGCCTTGCACTCTTTCGAAGCAGCATTTACCCTGGCGTCGGCGATTTTGAGCTGCTTTTGCACCTCGGCCGGATCAAGCTTATCAATTTTAATTTTTAATTCTTCATTTAAATTTTTCAGGCTTCGTATTTCCGATGCCATAGTATCTCGCTCAGTATTTAACTGCCTGATCGCAGCCTTTAGCTCATCCGTTTCTTCACGCAGGTCATCGATTTTTTCCTGCATTTCTTCACGGGTCATGACAAATTCTTTCAAAGAAATGCTGGGCCGGGTCTGGTGAAAATATTTGGTTACAAAATGATGGTGAGTATAAACTTCGAGAATATCGCTGAGGTAATCAATGATGGCATCCTGCTTTTCATCTTCAGGAGGAAATTCTTTTTCAAATTCTTCTTTGAGAAGTTTGATCAGCTTTTTGCCTTCGCGATAAGCCTTGTCAAGGTCTTCGTAAAAGTTCGGCCGAACCAGATGAAAACTTTTGGTTTCATTATAAATCCAATCCAGATTCTTGAAACAGTCTGCTTCGAGCAAAGCCCAGGCTTTAATAACGTCATGCGCTTTGATCTCGAACTTGAGCTCTGAAATAATGGCCTGCAACGCTTCTTTTCTTTTTTCTTCAGTTTCGGGAAGCGACTCTTCTATTTCTTCGCGGCACACGGTTTCAATCTGTTTGATCAGCTTTTTATAGGAAGAGTATTCTTCGCTGTCGATGAAAAGAGCTGCCAAAAACCCTTTGCGCTTGAGAAAGTTGCGGGCAAAAATGCGCTTCTCGCCGCCAATCATCACATCAAACTTGGAATTGCGCTTGCCCGGCACATTAACCTTATGGCTTGGCACTTCACTCGAAGCCTCTTTTGCTTTGCGCATGCGGTTAATCTTTTCTTCAATCATTTCATTTACGAGTCTGGTCTGAACTGGCCCGCTCAGAATAATGTCAAGCAGGTCGCCGACAAACATGCCGAAAGCCCGGCCATTTTGCTCGTAAAGATCGGCAAACTTTTTATGAATTTCCCAGTGACGATCCTGTTCGGGCACTGCCTTGAATTCGCCGGATTTCGATGCTTTCTGGGTTAACTTACTGGCAATGTCATCAACGGCGGTTTTGGGTTTGTCCTTAACCGGAATTCCCACCATTTTTTCCAGTTCATCCAGGCCCTTGTTGCTTCGAGAAAATTTAAGATCGTCAAGAGGGTTGATCATTGTCTTTGTTCCTCAATTATTGATAAAAACTAGGCAATCTGGTTGCCACCACGTTTTCGCGCCTGTTTCAAAGCTTTTTCTGCAGTTTTAAGCAAATCTCCCGGTCTGGTGGTACTGCGGGTTGTGCTGGCAATACCAAAACTGGCAGTTATCTGCAGAGTTCTGCTGCCAGCCCTTATCTTGGTTGAATCAAGCATCGACTTCAGTTTTCCCGCAACGACTTTGGCTCCTTCAAATGCCGTCTCGGGAAGAAGCATCGCGAAAGTATCGGCGCCAGATCTGGCAACCAGATCGTGAATGCGGGTTACCGATCTGAAAATCCGGCCTACTTCCTTTAAAACCCGATTTCCATTGCTTTCTCCGTGGATCTGATTGAGCTTCTTGAAATGATCGAGATCCATGAGAATCAACGACATTGGCTTCTGATGCCGCTGAGCACGACAGAATTCTTCACCGAGACGCTTGAGAAAGAAATTCTGGTTGGCAATACCGGTCTGCGGATCTGTCGTGGCATTATGAAACATTCTTGCGCGGTTAATCGCTACTGCCGCCTGCGCGGCAAAAATCTTCATCAGCTGATCGGTGCGCGCTGTTAAAATTTTGCCGGAATGCTTGGTGTCAACGTAAAGAACCCCGATAATACTGCCCAGCTCGACCAGAGGCACCGCAGCAATTGAAAGAATTCCTGCATCTTCTGGGGTTTTTCCAACCCGCCGCCCCTCGGGCCTGAACTTATGGCTTGGGCCAATCATGCCCTGTCCGCTCTCAAACACTTTTCCTACCAGAGAAGCGGTAGCGGCCATGTCTTCGGTGATCTCGGCCGGCGGAAAGTTACGCGCCGAAACCGTTTCAAGGCGATTGAGTTCTTCGTTGAACAGCATGATAAAGGCACGCTCACCGCCGGTTACTGCCAGAGCCATTTCGAGAGTAAATTCAAGAAGGCGGTGAAAACTGCCAATCGAGTTTAACGCATAGGTGACTTCAAGAATCGCTGAAAGCTCGCGAATTTTCGTCATCATTTCGCCTTCGCCGGCACTCAGGGCAGAATAATGCTGACGCGGCAGCTTACTGCGAATCTGAGCGAAGAGCTTTCTTACAAACTGCTCATTGTTATTGAGAAAGAATGGAAAAATTCCTGCCGGGGCCTCATCACCACTGCTTTCGCCCGCTTCAGGCTGCAGCAGCATAAAAACATCTTCTGCCAGTTCGACATAAGAACCAGGCTCGATGATGGTAAAAAAGCCCGGTTGAAGTTTCTGACCATTAACAATCAGGCCGTATGGGCTCTGGAGATCCTGGAGAGTCAGATAACCATCCGCATTGAAGCGCAGCTGAACATGATCGCGGGCAATTCCCATTTTATTGATGGGAATATCGCAATCATTGCCACTGCCAATCTTGATGCCGTTGCCATGAAAGCTGGGGCTGCCTTCATAAAGAATCTGTCCGCTTTTGTCGGTAATTACAATTTTCATGATTTTCCTGAATAGCTGAAATTCCTGCCTAGTATAACGCAAAACCTACTTATTTGCAGCACCCTAAGCTATTTTAATTTCTGGCCTGCGACCCTTGAAAACAACTACCACCATAGTAAGATCATCTTCCGGAGCCTGACCTCCGATGTGCTCAAGATATGCCTGATACAGGCACTTATAAATTTTCTCAGGATCAGGGTTCCAGCATTTCCTGGCGAGCTGAGCAAACTGGTTGTACCCAAGCTCCTGTCCGAATTTATTCCTCGCCTCGATAATGCCATCAGTATAGAAAACAAGAGCATCACCCTCAGCGAATTCCAGGTTCAACTCAGAGAACCGGGCTTTTTTGAAAGCACCCAGTGCTGCGCCGGCGAGCGTCAATTCTCTAGCTTCACTGCCTGAACCGGAAATATAAATCGGAGAACAGGCCCCCGCATTGGAATAACTGCCCTTTCCCGTCTGACTGTTAAGGCACAGATATTGAAAGGTCATTACCTTTTTCTGCTTTGAAGTTTTTGAGCTGTAAATCAGCTGGTGAAGATTTTCAAGAAGGCGCTGCGGCGAATTGAGATGCTCGCGACTGCTTAAAATCCCAGATTTGGCCATCGCCATGATCAATGCCGCACCCACACCATGACCGGCCACATCCCCCATCAGAACCCCGCACGATTGATCATCGATAGCAAAAAAGTCAAAGTAATCGCCCCCAAGTTCTGCCATGGTTATACTTTTGCCATAGACCTCCACATCGCCTACGGCAAGCCTATTGTCAGGAAAAAGGCTTTCCTGAACAACCCTTGCAACCTCCAGTTCCTCAAGGCCAGTCATAACTTCAGAGAAAATCAGCGAAATCTCACCAAATTCGTCCTTTTCCGGCTCTGACTGCTTGAAGCTGAAATCCCGGTTTTCGATGGCAATTGCCGTTTCGCTCAACTGTTGCAGTGGCTCGACAAAAGAACGCGAAAGCATTTGAGCCAGCACAAGACCCAATAAAATACTCAAAATTCCAAGCGTAACCAGATCGTTCTTCTGCCTGCCGATAACCCGATCCAGGCGGCTCAACGGATACAGCCCCAACAGCTTATAGCGTTCAAGATGCCTGCCACTGAAACAAATCGCCATGTATTTTTCCTGATTGAAATCAATAATTTCAATTTCCTCATTCGGCCGGTCGGTTGCCCGATCAACGAATTGAGCAAGCCCCGGATCCGGTTTAAAATCCTGGGGAAAAAATTCACGGGAAAAATCGATGCGGGCCACAACCTTTAAGCCGGTCGGGTTACGGTTTATCGAAGTCAATGTCGTGTCAATGTAATAGTTCTGGATCGTTTTCGCATTCCATAAAACCACTGCCATAAAATCGACCATCTCTGATCCGGTAATACTCATGAATTTCAACATTGTCAGATTCTGGATCTTGCCAAAACCCCAGACTGAAATGCCACCCATCGCCTTGATAAAAGAGTGAGAAATTTCCGCAAAAGATTTCTGCAAAAGAGACTCCATCAGCAACTCAATTTTCGTTGCTGCATGGTTGCTTTTCGCTACTCCATTCAACTCACCAAGAATCCTTTTCCCGATAAGGTTGAACATCTGCGCACTAAGCGAATCATTTTTGTCGATGGAAAATTGTTCTTTTGTCATTCCATCATTCTGACTCTTTTCTTTAACCTCAAGACTCTCTTCTACTTTTTTGACCCCCGAAAATGTCCCGACCAGTGAAGAGCTGCTTGAAACAAGATAGAACCTGTCCACCTGGTTTTCCTTTGCCACCCGGCTGATCTGCTCATTGCTCTCATTATCGATCAAGCCATTCCGCAGACCAGCCACCCAGTTATCAAAAAAAGTCTGGGTTTTGTGTTCGAATACGCTCTGAACAGATGTAAGTCTCTGGTCATAATCCTTGAGAAGGTCAATTGAACGCTTATGCAGATCTTTCAAAAAAGCCGAGCGTTTCTGCATATAATATTCCTGTGAAATTATAGACATTCCAAGAAACGGCAAAGCATTGGCAAAGAAGAAAAGAAAGGCCAGACGAGGTCTTATACCTAACGAACCGGGCTCTTCAAGAACCAGAGTCCTGTAAGTGTAGCGATAAAAAGGAAACATTAAAACCAGAAGAATGAAAGCTGCCAGCCTGGCATTGAGAGTTCGCTGAGCCTGACTCAATTCACGCCTTGCTACCGTAAAAATTCGCTGATGAGGAGTTAAAAACGCAATTGCCACCATCAACTCCTCTGTTTCAGCAAATCCCAGAAGATTTTCTTCACAGTTTTCAAGCGTTTGTTTCAATGTCTTATATGATCCAGAATGGTTTAACCACACCCGCCCGCCAGAACTTTCAGAATCAAAAAGCCCCCATTGCATTGTTCGGTCTTCAGATTCATTTTTTATCATCCTTCGCAAAAATGAATCTGAAAAAAGTTTCTGATGGTAAAACAGCAGCAGACAACCACCATTATCGTTGAAAAAAGTCCAGAGCATTGGCTTTTTTCTTGCGCTGTCCGTCCATGCAAAACCATAGAGTTTTGCATGCGTATTGCTTTCGATCATTTCACCCACATATTGCGGGCCCAGAATCTCTCTGACCTTGTCAAGACTGGCCGGCCTTTTTACCGACCAGCTGCGCTCTTTATATTTTTCACTGACTGCCGCCAGTTCCTGAAAAACCGGATGCCAGTCAGACTCTGAATGATGTTCTGAAGTCTGGTTTTCGAAAATTTTTCCATCCGGCTTCCAGATAATGAAATCAAAACATTGATTGAATTTTTGCCGGTTATCGGAAAGCCATTGCCTGACTTCTGCCAGCTGGGTCTTGTCTCGGGAAAAAGCCTGAAACTGGTCGCTCAACCTGCGACACCAGAATTTTTCAAGATCGCCGGCGGCCGAGCATCTGGTTAGAGCCAGCTGCAGTTCAGATTTCACCTGCTCTCTCTGCATTTCATCAGCCATTTCAAAATACTTGCTGAAACTGTAATTAAGAATGATCGCAGGAATTCCGGCAAAGCAAAAACACAGAAGCAGCCAGATCATGGCCTTGAGAAGTGACAGCCTGCTTCTTTTTCTCATTCTGCCCGCCTGTTGATCACAATAAGAGTTGTATCATCACCCGCAACCCCAGACCATTCAACATAAGAATTGAAAATTTTCTGATAGAATTTCTGACAATCTTCATTGAATGAACCAAGGACCAGTTTCTGAAAACCTGAAAATCCCAGCTGCTTTCCCTCACCATTCAATGCTTCCACTATTCCGTCAGTGTAGAGAATTATTGACTCGCCCGGAACAAGATTGAACTCAAGATTCTGGTAATTTACCCTACGACCTGCCCCCAGCGGACTGCCGATATGCTGAATATAGCTCGACTCGCCTTTCTCATAGTTAACCAGCAAAGGATAGCAATGACCGGCATTACTGAATGAAACTCTGCCGGTCACAGTATTGATGACAAGATATTGAAAAGTCATCATTCTCCGCAAATTCCGGCTTTTTAAAGCCAAAAGAATTTCATGCACCAGCTTGGTCAGCAAAGAAGGATCCAGGCGCTGTTGATTACTGGTCAAACTGACTCTTGCCTTGGCCATGGCCATTATCAATGCAGCACCCACCCCGTGCCCGGCAACATCACCAATTATTACCCCCACATGGTCCTCATCGATTTCAAAATAGTCGAAATAATCTCCACCAAGAGTGGTCATTACAACACTTCTGCCATAAACTGAAAACCGCTGGCGCACCAGCATCTCTTCAGGAAAAAGGCTTTCCTGAACGACTTTCGCCACTTCAAGATCGGCCAGTCCTTCGCTTACCCGATTGATAACCAGACCAAGATGACCAAATTCATCATTATCAAGACCACTGACCCGATATCGGTAATTTTGTTTTCTGATCTCATCTGCCGCAAGACCCAAAGCACGCACCGGACGCATGAACTGGCTTGCCACCAGAAGACCGATCACCGAAGTTAAAAGAATACTTAAAATTCCTCCGCCAACCAGGGTCTTCCCGATCAATGCTACTTTCTGCTCAATCCTGCTTTCTGGATAAACAGCGCAAATGCTGATCTGGTTAAGCTGAGCTCCAACCATTCCGGTTGCGATGCAATCTTTTCCTGAAATGTTGACCGAGTTGTCGGCAACCATTCCCTTCTCTTCGATAAGCCGCATCAACCTGTTGATCTCTGGAGATTCTCCTGCAGTTGCAATCAGCATAGTTCCACTTTTTATCGAACGGGCAAAGACTTCTATTCCCATTGGATTTTTTAAAATATCATTAAGATGGTTCTGCAGATAAACACTTTGCAAAACTTCTTCAGACCACATCAACAGCAAAAAATAGCGGTTGATGTAATTTTCCGGATCGCCAAGGTAATCCCAGTAGCCAAGCTTAATTGTGTCACCGATGCTGATTGGCCATATCTTACGACTGTCTCTGATTGAGTTTCTGATGAAATCCGAATCTTCCGGAGAAGTAATTCTTGAAAGAACGTCTGCCTTATCAGCCTTCTGAATGATTCGATTCATATATTTCAAAACCCCTTCAGCAATGGTTTTAAAATATCTGACTGTGCTGCTTAAATTCTTGCCGGAAGAACTCAGCGCAAAGATTGTTCGCCCATCATCCTGAAAAAGAAAAGACTCAGAAACCTTGAATTCATAGGTTAACTTCTTTATTTCCTCAACTTTTTCATCAGTGAGATCGATTGCCCCACGACGGTTCAGATCCGTGATTTTCTTGCGCAGGCGACGACCGTAATCAGCCTTTTGCCGCTCAAAACGGGCATCAAAATCACGTAAAAGACGCTCTGATGCCATACTTACCTGGTTGCGATAAGCGATTTTCTGGTGCTGCAGATAATCGTAGGCAATAAAGCAAAGCACCGAAATCGGTGCCAGATTGGCATAAAGAAAAAGCAGAAGCAGTTTCAATCGTATTGAAAAGAAAGCCTTTCTTATCCTGAAATTGAAAAATGCAAGCAGAAAACCCAATAAATAAAGGGTTACAGTCTTTGCCATTATCTGATTTTTTCGGTCTTCTACCGCAAAATCCCGTGAATCTTTCAGGCTGATATTAAAAATGCGAATCTTTGAATTCAGCTGATGAATGCTCATCAAAGTGTTTTTCTGCTCGATATTCTGCTCTCCAACGTTTTCAAAACGTGCCAGACCAGTCAAAATTTCATCTTTGAGATGTCTCGGTGGATCGGGGAAAACCCTGGTAAGATCGCTGATATGATTGAAGCCGCAAAATTGCTGGGGATATCTCTGGTTTGCCGCCTGGCAAAGCCTGGTCAGCCCATAATAACTTTTTATCAGATCCCAGTTGAGGAATACCAGAACACTGAACTTCTCGCCAACCTGATACCAGAAATATGGTCGTTCACGCCCGTAATCTGCAAGAATCAGATCTGAACGGCCTTCAGATTGATATGGATACCGCAGCGTTTCCGGCAAAAAAACCCGACCGAGAAACTGCCTGATTATATTCAAATTACTTTTTACTACGGCAATATCTTTTATCTCGATTGGGTTCTCTGATACTATAAATTCTCTGACTTCTCTGAAAACTTCAAACAGTTTTTTAAGTACATAGCGATACTTCTTTTCATCAGTAAGTTCTTCAATGATTTGGCCATGGGAGTCCCAGAGGATGAACTCAAGTTGACCCGGGTAATTTTTTTTCAGTTGCGCTATCTGCAGACTTATTGCGGCAATACTGTCCTTCTGGCGATGAGCCAGAACAAAGATTTTTTTCAGTAACCGCTCGTAGTATTTTCGCTCATCATCAAAAAATGAAATCAGCTCATTTCTTCGTGAAAGTTCTTTATATGAAGCCTTTCGCTGATTTTCAAGCTTAAGTTCGAACAGGCTGGTAAGACTTGTATCAAGAACGAATGCGGGAAAAACGACAAAACAGAAGATGATTCCAATATATGAAACCGCCCTGGTCAGCAGCCTGGTTATTCCTCTTTCCCGCAAGTATTCTCCGTATTTTCATCTCACAGATAATCTTATGTTAATACGCAGACTGCCAACTGACAAGAATTCTGTCAAGCCTGTTCAATCGCCATCTGCAATCGTTGCATACGCCGCAGTTCGCTTTTTAAACGCAACAAGCTTTCAACTCGATTTATAATCGCCGGATGCACCTCGGAACTGGCCGTTCTTTGCTCTTTCATGCGACGCAACAGGGCTTCCTGAGGAAGCAGCTGCCGGGCAAGTTCGGCAATTTTCAGCTCGAGAAAATTGCGGTTAAGCTCTATTGCCTGATACAGGAATTCTTTTACCGTAACCATTTCTGATTCAGACATAACCAGACCTCTTTCTTTGCGTAACTACCGACCTGGTTCGTAAAAGCGAATTAAAACCATACCTGGCCCTGATTATTCTTATTACTTCGGGAAGATTCTTTTTACATTCAGGTTGCAGGGTATCCCAGAGGTCGGGGGTTATACCACCGGATTGAATGGAACCAAGGTGAATACCAACCATTCTTATCATTACCCGTCTCTGAAAAAGCTGGGTAAATAAACGCACAACGGCGGGAAATATATCTTTTTCGCTGTTGGTGCGGGCAATGGTTAAAGACCGGCTCTTTGTAACGAAGTCGGCGTATTTAAGCTTTACGGTGATGCAGGCACAGGTCATCTCTTCATTCTGCAGCTGGTAGACTGCCTTTTCAGTCAGACGCGAAAGGTGGCTTAGGAGAACTGCCCTTGAACAGGTATCTTCAGCAAGCGTGGTATCACGTGAAATACCTTTGCGTGCCGGTTTATCTTCTGATGCAATAACCAGATTCTCACAGATGCCTCTGGCAGCGGTAAAAATATAGTCACCGGTTTTGCCAAAAGCTGCACGCCAGGCTTCTTGAGGCAGAAGCAGAATGTCGCTGACATAATAAACCCCCATTGCCTGCAGAGTCGGCTCCATTTTTTTGCCGATACCGGGAATTTCTTTGATCGGCAGATGCGCCAGAAAATTACCTTCGGCACCGGGGATGATTTCGAGTATGCCACAGGGCTTACCCAGGTTTGATGCTATTTTAGCAACCAGCTTGTTGGTGGCGAAACCAACTGTTGCCGGCAACCCGGCTTCAGAGCCAATGGCCCGCACCAGTTTTTCGGCAAGATCGAGATTATGCCGATAAATACGATCACACCCCGTAAAATCGAGAAAGAATTCGTCAACCGAAGCCTGCTCGACAACCGGGCAAAACCTCATCAGAAGGTGGCAAACCGCCTCAGAAAGTCTGCCTATATTTTCTGGAACCGGCAACAGTTTGAGCTCTGCGCAGCGACTGCGGGCCTGCCACACCGGCATCGCCGAGCTGATTCCGAATTTTCTTGCCTCATATGAGGCAGAACAGACAACCGAGCGGTTGCTTAAACCACCCACCGCCACCGGATACCCACGTAATTGCGGATTTTCAAGCAACGCCGCTTCGACAAAAAAAGCATCGAGATCAAGACAGGCAATACGATTCTGCATAATCAGCCTCAATGACGACGATATTTGCGCAAAACCCCGATAACAATACCCTTGATGGTTACATCGCGATTTTCGATGATTATTGGCGGCATAACCGGATTGGATGGCTGCAGCCGCACCCGGTTGCCTTCGCGATAAATTCGCTTGAGGGTCACCTCTTCGTTTTCGATGCAGGCAATCACCATATCACCATTATTGGCGGCACTGCGTTTTTCGACGATGACCAGATCACCATCTTTGATTGCCTCATCGATCATCGAATCACCCTTAACCTGAAGAACGAAAGTCTCACCCCGACCGATCATCGACTCTGGAAGGCTGATCGTTTCAGGAACCTCATTAACTTCGATCGGCTGACCGGCAGTAACCCTGCCCAGCATCGGCACTTCGACACCGGTTACCGCCACCGGCGCCTGGGGCTTTACCGACAACCCGCGCGACCTTCGCGGCAAAGCATCAAGATGCCCCTTCTCTACCAGAATTTTCAGATGCTTATGCACCGTAGCCGTAGAAGAAAGACCCATTCCATCACATATTTCAGCGATGGTGGGAGCGTAACCCCAACGGGCAAAAAACTGGCGAATGAAATCTAGCACGCTTCTCTGTTTCGGGGTCAATGGATCTGGTGTCATATTGCGCCTCCGGTCATTGTTCTTCACTAAAAATTATAGGCGAACAAAAGGCGAATGTCAAGCGAATTAAAAACAAATGAAGACATGATGAGAAAACCTGCGGCAATCGATTATGCCCGGGGCTCTGAACAGACCATGATCATGAAAGTAAGGTCGTCCTGAGCCTGTTGTGATCCCAGGTGGCGGTGGTAGCCGGCCAGAACGTTATCATAAAATATTTTAGGATCTTCATTCCAGGAATCGAGAAGAATCTGTTTAAAGCCATCGTAGCCGATCTCCACGCCGTTCTCGTCACGCGTTTCAACAATACCGTCGGTATAAAGAACCACCGCATCTCCGACCGAAAATTTGAGATCAACACTTTGATAAGCGGCCTTTTTGAAAGCACCAAGCGCAGGCCCGGCAAGCGTCAGCTCCGAAACGGCACTTCCCTTTTCGGTTATCAGCATCGGAGAACAGGCTCCGGCATTGGAATACATGCCTGTGGCAAGCTCATCGTTTACACACAGGTATTGAAAGGTCATTACCTTGCGCTGCTTCGAGCTTTTGGCAGACAGAATCATCTGATGCAGCTTAAGCAGAAGTTCTGAAGGCTTCTGCACAAGCCCTTCGGCATTCAAAACCGCCGCTTTTGCCATTGCCATCAGAACTGCAGCTCCCACCCCATGCCCGGCCACATCCCCCATCAGCACAGCGAAATTTTTCTCATCTATTCTGATAAAATCGAAATAGTCACCACCCAGCTCTGACATGGTTATACTTCGCCCGTAAACCCTGAAATGGGGGTAATCGAATTCAGGGGCCGGGAAAAGGCTTTCCTGAACGATTTTCGCAACTTCAAGTTCTTCGAGTCCAACCATTACATCGTTGAAAATGTCGGCAATCTTTCCGAATTCATCTTTACTGGTAACCTGAACCCGATGCTCGAAATTTCGTTTTTCAATGGCCAGTGCACCGTTTTTAAGCTCATCAACCGGATGCAGAAAGCTGCGAAACAATGTTTGCGCCAGCCCAAGAGAAAAAAGCAGACAGAAAATACTGAATAGCAGAATCTCGCTGCGCTGCTGCTGAATGCTTAAATCCACCCCTCTGAGCGGATAAAGACCAATCAGCCTGAATTCACTCAATCTTTGCGCCTGAAAACCAACAATAATGAAATTCTGTCCTTCGACGGAAACAATCTGCAGGTCCTCATTCGGACGGTCGTTAAGAACCCTGCTGAACGCAATCAATTCTTCAGAAACCTTTTCACCTTCAGGCAACATAAAGTCATCACCATCTCTGAAGGCATAAAGACGCATACCGTCTCCATTGCGCGCCGCTACTTCAATAAAGCGACGAACATAAGAAGTCTGAATATTTGGAGGGCGCCAGAAAACCATGGCAAGATAATCAAAAAGATTTTCAGAATTTACCGACAGAAGATTTGAAAAACCATAATCCTGAGCTCTGCCAAACCCCCATATACCGATATTGTCAAAGTTGCTGACAACTGAGTGCAGAATTTCAACGAAAGGTTTCTGCATAATTGCTTCAGCAACCAGTTCAAGTTTATTTACCGTGGCAAGAGGAAAGGGTGAGTTGTTCAGGTCGCTGAGCAGTTTCTTTCCGATAAGATTTGCCGTGTTCAAATCTGAGCGAATGGCAGGGCTGACCGATGCACGCGTAAATACTGTAGTTTCTTCATCGACTTTCGAATCCTCAAGACTACCCTTCAATTTAATCAGGCCAACATAAGAAAAAAGAGTTTTCGTATCGCTTGACACGACAAAAAAAACGTCCGCTCCCACTCCCTGCATTTTCTCTCTGATCGAATCAAAAGCCTGCCGTTCAGTCATGCCTTCTTTCAGGTTTCCTGACAATTTCCCAAAGAAATGCCGCATTTCCATGGCTAGAGAAGAAAGATGTGAGCTGAAACGATTGTCAAAGTTGACCACCTGTTCAGTAAGTTCTCTTTGGCCCCGGTTGATCAATTCAGTTCTCTTATGACCATAGTTCTCCTGTGAAACAATCCCAAGAACAAGCAGAGGGATCCCTGAGGCAAAAGCGAAAAGGAAAGCCAGTTTGGTTCTTATGGAAATATCGCCGGGAAGCACGCAAACGTGGGTCTTATAAAGAAAACTGAAAACCGGAAAAAGCAATAAAAGAACCAGAAGCGAGCCGGCAAACGAATATTTGAAAATTGTCCAGTCTGAATACTTCTGGTTGGCTACCAGAAAAATCCTGGTTGCGCCATCGATAAAGCGGTAAAAAAGATACCGGTCACCAACCTGAATGAATGTTAAATTCTCAGACTCACATTTTTGCAGCCTGCTTTCAAGTTCAGAATCCTGATTATCTGAATCAGCCGAAGTCCGCCATACTTGGCGACGGTCTGGCTTATACACTCCCAATTCAAAGCCGGACGTCAGGGAAAAATTCTGCAGATATTGTTTCAATCCGCTTTGATTCTTGAAATCCTCTGGCTTGAACGCAAAAAGATAAGCACAATTATTGAAAAACATGCAGAAAAAAACCGGCCGTTTCATCGTTGCATCGGTATATGCCAGACTATAATGCCTCTGATCAAAGGTAAACTGGAAAAACTCCGGCAGATACTGGTCGCCAATAACTTTCTTGGTTACTTCAACATCATGTTTAACTTTTCTTGAATATTCAACGAGATTCCAGAAAGGAAAAAAATGGGCCAGGGTATTGAATACTTTGTGCCAGTCTTCTGAAGAATACTCAAAACCAAATGTTTGTTTAACAATATTGCCCTGATTGTCCCAGGAAATGTATTCATATTCGTTATTCAGATTTTCTCTGGTTTTGCTTACCCATTTCTCAATCTGTTCATGGGATGCATTACTGTCTCTGAATTTAAGATAACTGCTGTGAAGAAGACGACACCAGAAAACCTCCTGATCGACAATCAGACGTGACTGCACCGCAACATTGGTGACCGCCGCCTTTACTGAAAAAAGATACTCTTCTTCAGAGAGAAAGAAGTAACGGTAAATGGTCGAAAAAACGATCAGAGCAGGAACACCCGCAAGAAGTAGACAGTATAATCCCCACACCAGCACTCTCTGCGTTTTTTCCGAAAATTTCATCATTCAGAACTCCTTACGCAGACAATTATGGTAAGGTCATCGTCCGCCCGGGCAGCCCAATTTTTGTAAACGGTGAGAATTCTCTGATAATAAACCTCGGGGTCAGGATCAAAAAGCCCGGGAATAATCTGTTGCATACGTTCATAGCCGAACTCTTCACCGGCAGAATTTTTTGCCTCGGCAAGGCCATCGGTATAGAGTATGACTGCCTGGCCAGGTTCGAGCTTGAAATCAAAGTTGCGATATCTTGGCTTCGCCCCGATGCCGAGTGGTGTGGCAACATGCTCGATAAATGTTCCCATACGCGCAGTCGGGTCAATCACCAGAGGAAAACAGTGACCCGCATTGGCAAAACTGAGGCAATGAGCCTGATGATCGAGAACATAATATTGCAGCGTCATCATGCGTTTCATATTAGGATTTTTGATTGCAAAAAATATACGATGCAGAGCACTGGTAATTTTGGTAGGATCGAGCTGCTGGTCAACAGTAGAGGTAAGAACTCCAGATTTTGCCATTGCCATCATAAGGCCGGCCGGCACACCATGACCGGCAACATCGCCAATTATCAAAGCCCAGCGTTGCTGATCAATCTGAAAACAGTCATAATAATCGCCACCGAGGGTGGTCATGACAATGCTTCGACCATAGATCCGGTAGTTACCGGCAATAAAAGAGTTACCCGGAAACAGACTTTCCTGAACGATTCTTGCCACTTCGAGATCGCCAAGACCTTCAATCACTCGATTGAAAATGCTGCCCAGATAACCGATTTCATCGTTATCCAGAGCAGGCACCCGATAGCGAAAATCACGGCTTCCGATGGCCACGGTGGCGCTTTCCAGCTCCCGCAACGGATCGATAAACTGCCTGGACAGAAACATTGAAATTGCAATGGTTAAAATAATATTTAAAACAATTGCAATAATAATGGCATATCTCAATCTGGCAATTTGTCCGTTTAAAATTTCTTCGGGAACAACACTCGCCATGATAATGTTTTCCAGATAGCGACCCTTGATACCTACCGCAATATGCGGTTTTCCATTCAATAGAATCCTCTGATTAAGACTGTGCGACATGGACTGGGTTCTTTCAAGAAAATCCTGAACTGCCCCGGGAATTTTTTCACGGGTCGGCCAGCAACTGCTGCCGTTGGCAGACCGGATAAAAACGAAGGTATCGGTAAGACTCGCCGATAAAACGGGAAAATACCGGTCGAGATATTGGCTGGCGAGGTTTTTCTTGTCCCAGAGCATCATAAGGTAGTAATTATATGGCGTTTTCCCCGGGTTCCCAAACGCGTATTGAAATGCCACTTTCAGGTTGTTACCCGTATTCAGATCCAATACCCTTCCTGAATTTCTTTTTGCATGCCTGATGACTTCAGAATGATTCGGTGAAAGAAGAGCCTTGAAATAGTCAGAATTGTCAGCCTGTACCGGGTCACCGTTGATGAATTTCAAAGAAGCGGCCAGCATGGGAACTATGTAGCTGTTAGAATGGGCCGGAGCTTTATTGCCAGGAAAATAGTCAAAAATTTTCAAACTGCCGCTTGAAACCAGATAAGCTTCAGAAGGCCTGACCGATGCAACCGCTTCTTTCAATTGCCCGATAAGGTTTCCGGTTAAGAGACCATCTGCTGAATCCCGGTTAACCTGCTCACAGGCATTAACCAGGCTTGCCCGGCATTCTTCTTTAAGAAGCTCTGAACGCAGGTCGAAACTCTGCAGACTTTCAATCGAGCTGTTGATAAATTCGTTCTTGAGAGAAATTGCCCTGCTTTCAACGAAATCATAACCAATAAACGCAAGAACCATGAGTGGGATAAGGCTGGCAAAAAGAAAAACCATGGTAAGTCTGATTCTGATCGAAACAAACGCCTTCATCTGAATGACGGAAAAATAGAGAATCAGATAAGCAAGAAAAAACAGAGAGACAATTTTCACCAGACTTGAATTACGCTGCTTATAAACCGACCATTCGATCGAATCTTTTGGCTGAACGGCAAAGATTTTCAGATTTTCGCCACTGCTTTTAACCGCCACCATAGACCGGTCAGTCTCGATAATCGAGCGGTCAAAATTATCATAGCGTGCAAGGGCAACGGTCAATTCAGATACCAGATTTTTCGGCAGCAGGCTCGTATCAAAGTCCATACCACGGGCAAATCCGAAAAATGTTCGCCTGGCCTGCGAATTTCTTGCATCAACAATTTTTTTCAGCCCATCAAAGCCTTTAAGAATATCATTATTAAAGAAAACCAGAAATGAAACCCGCTCACCGATCTGATACCAGTAATCCGATCTTTTCAATGCAAAATCGACCTGAGCCGCGCCGGCATCAGTACCATTCAAATAAGGAAATTTCAGCTGATCGGCGATAAAAAACCGCCCCATGAACTTGCCAACCAGGCTTTTGTTCTTGCCAAAAACCGGAAGATCAGCTATTCTCACGTTCATATCATCGACAATTGTATCACTGGTTTCTTTAAGAACCTCAAACAGCTTTGCAAGAATGAATTTAAACCCCTTTTGATCTGTAAGCTCAATATTTGTCCGTCCCTTTTCATCCCAGACAATAAATTCAAAACAATCAGGATAGTTTTTTTTAATATTTTCAAAATTCAATTTTAAAATTTTTTCAGGCTCAGAGCTTTTCTGGGCAAGCTGAAAAATCCTTTTGAAAAGCTGATGAAAATAACTGCGATTTGAGCTGAAATTATTGATCAAATCGAGGTTGTGAGCTAAATTGATCATCGTTTCGCGACGCAGATTGTCTACCCGGATCTCATAAAGACGGGTTAAAGATGCAAAAATAATGAAAACAGGAAAAAGAAAAAGACAGAATGCGACGACAATTGTTCGCAAAAGTCGATCAGCATCTATACGAGCTCTTTTTTCAGCGGTCGCTTTCATTGGCAGCCTGCTTTTCTGCGACAATTTCTGACTGACCATCTTCACCGGTATAAACCAGTATTATCATGGTCAGGTCGTCCTGCGCCCCCTGATTGCCAAGGTGTTCAAGATAGCCATTGAAAATGTTCTGATAGAATTTCCCCGCATCCATATCCCAGCTTTGCAGCAGGAGCTTTTTCAGGTTGTCATAACCCATTTCCTGGCCAGAATCATTTCTGGCTTCAACAATTCCATCAGTGTAAAAAACAATGGCATCACCGGGGGCAAAATTAACCGGCACTTCGACAAAGCTTGCCTTTTTGAAAGCGCCCAGAGCAGCACCGGTAACTTTCAGCTCTTCTACCTGCTGCAGATATTTTCTGACAATCATCGGCGAACAGGCCCCCGCATTGGTGTAAATGCAATTGCCGCTTTTTCCATTCAAATAAAGATATTGAAAGGTCATGATTTTTTTCTGTTTTTTGGTTTTAGAGTTGTAAATCAGGCTGTGCAGCCTGCTGATCAATTTCACAGGCTGATTTAAAAGATTGTCCGACTGAATGATACCCGCTTTTGCCATGGCCATTATTAGTGCGGCGCCTACGCCGTGTCCGGCCACATCTCCGAGCATTACGCTGAAATGCCCGTCTTCCAGTTCGATAAAATCGTAATAATCGCCACCAAGCTCTCCCATTGAAACACTGCGGCCAAAAAGATTGTATTTTCCCGTATTGATTACCGACTGAGGCAGCAGTTGTTCCTGAATGGCACTGGCAACTGAAAGTTCATCGAGATCGACCATTACTTCGTTAAAAATTGTTCCCATTTTGCCAAATTCATCATTACCCATTTCTGGAAGACGATGGCTGAAACGCTTCTCTTCGATTGCCCTGGCTCCTTCGCTCAAATGTCTGAGGGGAACCAGGAAGCTGTGGGCGAGAAATTGCGACAAAGTCAGGGTCACCAGCAGACTGAGAATGGCAAAAATGCTGAGCTGCTTTTTCTGTTTCTGAATCAGAGAATCGATGCGGGATACCGGATACAGGCCGATTAGAGAATATTCTGTAAGTGAATTGCCGTTAAAGCCCATCACCAGATGATTCTCTCCAGAATAATTTACGAATTTCAACTCATCACCAGGGAAGGAAGTCAAAGTGGACGCAAACTCCCGCAATTGCGGATTGCGATAACTGACACGGGGAACAGTATATTCAAGATCTTTCAGGGCCACCACCCTTAACCCAAGGTTGTTTCGATTCACTACCGGAATGGTTTTCTCGAGAAATTTCAGCTGAAATCTTTGTTTGCGGAACATGGCGAGAAAAAAGTAGTCTTCAGTTCTGGTGTGACCAAGGGTGAAGGTATCTATGATCGCGGGGTGAACATTCTGGCCGAAACCCCATTGGGTAAAGTTCCCTCGCTTCTGCATCATTTCAAAAATAAAATTGACCACCGGTTTCTGGGTAACCGATTCAACCATTATTTCTATTTCCGTGGCAATCTTGTCAGAAATTTTGGTGCCATTTATAGATTCAACAAAATAGTGACCGATTTTTCTGGTGAAATCAAGCTGTGATCTGTTCTGTTCTGCTTTATCATGATACTCTCTTGGCAGAATTCCTCTTTTTGGGTCATAAAGCCCTTTTTCAGTGCCTAAAGTCTCGCTGCGACTGGCTACAATGAAAATTTTCTTGTCATAATCACCGATATCATTTACAAACTCCATCAGGTTTTTCTCATTGAGCTCTTCGTGAACCAGCCTTTTCATCAGTTTTTCTTCGGCGTATCTCTTATTAACCAGAATTTTTGCATACTCAGATTCAAACGATTCATCAAAACCCTGCAGAAAATTGATACCTCGGGTGAGATTTTCCTGTAATAACGTGTCTTTTTTCTGATTCAGATAGTCTGTTCCAATAAAAAACAGCACCAGCAATGGCAGACCATTGGCAAAGAAAAACAGAAACCTGAGTTTCCACTTGAGTGAAAGACTGTCAGGGACTTCTCGAACAAAAACCCGATAAGAATAGCCACAGATAAAAACGCCGATCAACACAAATGCTGCCATAGAAATCAGGTGTAACAGGCTTAATTGAGGGGCAACTTCATCTCGATTGAAATACCCCATTATGCTGACATCGGGTCTGATAAACTTTGGAAGAATTACAAAATCACTGGTTTCAAAAACCGGCAGACGGCCGTTTCTGCAGGCCTCAAGTCCGGCTTTAAGCTGTTCGATTTTTGAAGTATCCTTGTCCACCAGATCCATTTTCCCGTCGTCGCTGATCACGGCAAACTTCAGGTGCTTACCCGAATCTTCATAGAACCGCGTCAGAAAGCTGTAAATGCCGTTAACCGCGGTCAATTGCTGATAGTCGATCATAATTACGATCAGAACATTTGAAACGGTCTTACACCAGAGAAGAGGTTTTTTGAACTGACTGTCAGGCCAGACCAGAAAATATCGCTCTTCATGGCTGTTATGTAGATGTTTCAAATTAATCTGGGGCCCGAAAACTTTTCCAATCGCCGCTTCTTCTTCCGGTCTTGGATATTCGCGATCACGTCGGACAAAGCGAAGCCGCCGCTGAAAAACGTTGAGGGCAGCAAGCCAGTCCGCTTTTGGCTCAATTGAAATTGTGGTATCGATTACACCCTTTTGCGGCAAATATACAATATGATTGAAACTCAACCCGGAATTCAGACGAACAAGTTTTTTCCTGATATTATCGATAGTTTCATCAATAGAGTTGCCTTCCAGCCTGTCGTCCAGTTCAGAATTCAAATAGACACACCAGAACCTTTCAGGATCAGCAAAAGCCTGCATATTTTTAAACATACGATTGATTTCATCGATGCGACTTTTCAGCTGCAATTCCCTGCTCTGATCACGAAGATAGAATATTCCGGTCACAAGAAGAATGCCTGGAATGATAACAAAGCAGAAAACAAACATGAAAAAGGCAAGATAGCGTTGTTTTAAGTTGCCTGAGGTCATTCCTTCAACCCCTTACTTTGATAGCGGAACAAAATCATTGTGATATCGTCTTCAGCTGTTGGTGTCCAGTGCAGATAGCCGTCGAAAATTTTCTGATAAAAATTTTCAAGATTATCATCATATGAATCGAGAACCAGCTGTTCGAATCGTTCAAAACCGAGTTCCAGGCCATCTCTGTTTTTTGATTCGATAATTCCATCGGTGTAAAGCAATACAATGTCGCCTTCTTCCAGATTCAGCTGTTCTTCCTTGTATTTTGCCTTTTTCGTTATACCAAGAGGCGTTCCAACCTGTTTCAACTGTTCGATCGACCGACCACGGTTTTTTATCAAAGCAGGAAAACAATGGCCCGCATTGGCAAACTTGAAAGAGCCATCACCAGTATTGATGGCAAAATACTGGCAGGTCATCATGCGCTTGATTTTACTGCTCTTAACCCGGTAGATCACCTTGTGCAAAGCCTCTAAAAGAAAACCCGGACTGTGACGCTGGGCGTCATCGGCCAGCAGAACCGAAGCCTTGGCCATGGCCATAAGCAGAGCGGCCGGCACCCCATGCCCCGCCACATCTCCCATCAAAACCCCTGCATAGTCATTATCGATATTGAAATAGTCATAATAATCGCCGCCGAGACGGGTCATACTGACACTGCGCCCGAAAACCTCCAGGTTGCCCTGAACCATTGGTTCAGAAGGAAACAGGTTTTCCTGAACGATTTTGGCAACTTCAAGATCTTCAAGACTTTCAATCGCTCGATTGAATACTCCACCAAGATGCCCGAATTCGTCGGCTCCTGAAATTGGAATTCGATAACGGAAATTCTGTTCCCCGATGGCCTTAACCCCGTTTTCCAGCTCTTTAACCGGTTCGAGAAACTGCCGTGCCAGCAACATTCCGATTCCCGTGGTCATGAAAACACTCAGCATGGCAAAAATAACCAGTCGAAATTTTATGGAGGTAATGTGGTCATCAACAATTCGACCGGGAAAAATTCCGATCATCGCAACCTTGTTCATCATTTTGCCAACCGACCCATAGGCAACGAAATGGTCGTCACCAATGCGAACCGCATCTGACCTGACCACCTTCAGGTTGAAAACCTGCCTGAAAAGAGTGTCGATCTCCAGACCTGTGTTTGATTCAGGATATGTCACCCCATTTGTTTCGACCATAGCAAAAAGCTTTATTCCATGGGCATTTTGATTGTAACTATCGAGAAATTCCTGCAGGTACACTTCCTGAAGATAATGCTGTGACCATGAAACCATACAAAGATAATCAAATTGTCGTTTAATTTCATTTCCAATAAAAGCCCAGTAATAGAAGCGCTCTTCCGAACCCATCTGCTGAACTGCAATTTTATTGGTCTTGCTCAAAACTTCGTCAAACACTATCGCCTTGTTTGACATCAGAGTCTGGGCTTTAATTTTGCCATCACGATTCTTCATGTCTTCATTGAACTTGACGAAAGGAACATACTCTTTTTCGTTGGCAAACTCGAGCAAGCCCTGGGCCATGTTCGAAATGAACTTATCGGCGCGCCGGCCTGAACAACGAAAGATTTTGAATTTTCCCACATTGTCGGCAACGATAAGGTCGTTTGGTCTGAGTTTCATGATTTCATCTTCAAAATTAGTGAAATCCGTCTCAGTTATTTTTTCATCGGCAAATTTCTGATTGATTCTTCCACGAATCTGGTTGGCTTCATTTTCAAATCGCTGAAGAATGCGCACAAATTTGCTGTCAAACTCCTTGAGCAGATCACTTATCTGATTCTGGGCCCGATCCAGCAATTGCATACGAACCTGCTGCATGTAATCAAAGCCGAGAAAACCTAGAATCAACAGCGGAAGACCATTGGCGTAGATAAAAAGAACTGCCAGCTTCCAGCGAATCGAAAAAAAACCTGATTTGAAAATGATATAGGCGGCCAAAATCCCGACCAGAGCGAATGCTATTGAGGTTCCTGCAAGAATTCGGTATCGGGTCTCTTTTTTTTCTATCAGATTTCCTTTGGTAGGAATTGTGCAGAAACCAAGAACAAATGGAGTAATTGGCTTGATTACCAGCAACTGATTTGAGGTCTCAACCTCTGATTCTGAAGTCCCGGCAAATTTCCCAAGTTCAATCAGCAGCTCTCTCTTAAAGGGCACAACCTTGTCGGTAAAAACCTTCCTGTCCCTGATAAGTTCTGCCATTCCGCACTTGATTCCCGAGGTGTCACGATTAAGACCTGTTATTATTTTTTTAAAATAATTATTTGACTCAATTGCTTCTGAATGGATATTCACAAAAATACCGAACCTGTCGTTCACCCTGTACCAGAAATGTGATCTTTCGGGAAGCGATGAAGCCATGATGCATTCCCCGAGGATACCTCTCAGGAATGGCAGATTCATGCGCTCCTGAATAAAAAAAGCACCAAGATAAGAGCGCAGCAGGTTGATTTTTTTGTCAATCTGAGTCAATGCTCCCGGGTTTCCCGGATAATTTTCAAGAATATCTTTTGAAGCGAGAGCAAAGGCGTCATACATGGTTTTAATTATGTATTTATAGCTTTTTTCATCGGTCAGATTATCAATTATCCTGCCTTTGTCATCCCATACGATGAATCTGAACACTCCGGGGTTACGTTTTTTAAGATGTGCCAGAGCTCGCTGTAGATAAGCTGTCGGATTAGATGTCTTCTCGGCCAGATCCACAATTCTTTTTAGAACCGCGTGGTAATAGTGCCGACTGTTACCATACTGCAGCAGCAGTTCGAGTCGGTTGTTGAGTTTCTTGAAAAGATCTTTCTTTTCAAGGCTCTTTTTCGTATCCAGATAGCTGTCGAGCCCCACATCGACCAGGAAAAACGGGAAAAGAATGAAGCAGAAAAACACACCGAACCAGAATAACAGGGGCAAACTGCTGCTGATTCTGGTTTTCTCTCCCCAGATCAGCTTCCAGAAGTCTATCAGTCCCTGCCGTATTGTCGTCAAACCGTTTCTCCATTTTTTGGTCGAAACCATACAAAAGCTCATTGAAAATTTTCGGTAATTCACATCGTTTCTCTTATTCGAAGCGATGGTCAACCGAAAAAGGCCGTCATAAAGCTTGTCAGAATGCCAGCCTTCGAGAAAAACAGAATGAGCTTTCGTATAACACGCATCAGGCAGTATACAACAACGCCCCCGGCCGGGCAAAACTTAGTGTTTTTTACTTCTATCAATGCATGAAATCCATTTCCAGTGCGACACCATCAGCCCGATTGTGCCACAAATGTCACGGCTGCCGTCACAAATCAGCATTAATTCAGGCTTTTAATTCTGGCATTCCTTTTGCTCTAACAAAAGCCACCCCAGCCGAAGGCAAAAAAAACAGGAGGGCAATATGCAGGACCCCGAAATCACCAGCAACGAAATGTCAGAAACCACCGGTTCTCAAATCGAAAACGATCTGGCACTGAAACCAGAAAGCGCTTCCATGCCTCCGGAAAATGGTCCTGTAAATATTGAACCGGAACCTGGCGGGTGGTTCAGTGAAAACAATCCCCTCTACCTCCTGAGTGTGTTTTTCATGCTTCTGGGTCTGCATCTTGTCAGCTCAGACGCACAGGCAAGCAATATATCGATTCATGGTCTTCTGGCATTCTTTGCGGTTCAAAACATTTACGAAATTATCATGGTCGGAATGGCGCTTTATCTGTTGAAAAACAAGGTTCAGCCCGGTCACGGCAAACTGCTTTTACTCTTTGTCATGCTGTTTCTCGGAGATGTAACCTTTTACCAGGTGAGAATTTCAGGCTTGTCGGTATTCTACGGCAATCTTGCCACCATGATTTATATGACCCTTGCCCTGATCAAGCTTATCGCCGTCATAAAGATTCTCAGACTGAGCATTTATCACTGGCGGATCTTTTACGTCGTTTCATCATTCACCCTTATCTGGATCGGTCCCAAAATTGCCTACAACATCATGGATTCAGTCGGCAAAGAAGCCACCACCTATTTCGATGCGACTACGATCATTTACCTTCTCTGGCTCGCTGCCGGACTGATTCATCTTCCAGTAATCATCCAGAACTGGTTTAACAACCGGCTCAACGAGCCGG
>JBMOKV010000557.1:0-6585 GCA_049325495.1 Candidatus Rifleibacteriota bacterium
TTCGGTTAAAATCAGGTTTTCCAGCTTACCGATACGGCCGCTGGCCCGGTAAAAAACCGGCTGATCAGGGAATATGTGAATATCAGAGCCGCCTTTGCCGATCACTTCGTGGCAAACTTTAAACAAATCCGACATCAAAAACCTCGCAACTACAATTTTCCGGTTAATCGGCAGATTGCCAGAATTAATTCACCAGCAGAAATCAAATTCTCTGCAGAAGTTCAATAACATTCTTGAGCACCTTGCTGTCAGAAGGCAGAGTCTTGCGAAGACTTTCAAGTATTTTTTTCGCCTTTTCCGTCTCACCGATTGCATAATAACAAAGAGCCAGGTGATATGAGGAAGACAGATCTCTTGGATTAGCCTTCAATCCACGATTCAAGGCTACGATCGCCTTATCGTAAACTTTTTCATGGAAATAGGCCAGCCCAAGTGCCCCGAATACGCGAATGACATTGCGCCGATCCTGGTCGCCAATCTGCGCAGAGACGCGTTCATAGCAGTCAATCAGCGGCCGCCACTCTTTTTTCTTGAAATAAATCTGCCCAAGTAATATCGCAGCCTAAAGATAACCATCGGGACGCTGTATTTTTTCAAGCATACTCTGGGCTTTTGCAACTTCGCCAAGGTTGTAACAACTGCTTGCAAGATAAAACTGAATCTCATCATCGTCAGCAAACGCCTTGACCAGAGGCTCGAGCAGGCTTTTCGCTTTGGCATGTTCCCCGGCATCATGCAGCCTGATCGCCTCAGCCAGGTCCTCTTTGCCAGATTTTGCGGGAAGGCTCATGGCTGCAACACCATCCATATCTTTCTGAACTTCTTCAAGCAGGGCCTGATACATGGTTTTTGAATACCGCCCCGTATCGGTGGCAAAGCTTCCAACCGAACCCGCAACTCTTGACCAGGTCAGCATCTCGTTCTCGCGCTTGCGATCCTTCAAAACCTTGCCAAGCTCAGAAAAAACAGTTAAATCTCCGTTTAATAGCAGAGCCTGAAAATATTCACTGAAAACTTCGGCCCTGACTGGCCCAAGAAATTTCTTCACCTTTCCAAGCTCTTCAATTGCACCCAGGTGCCCAAGCGCGGCAATCAACCATGGCAGCTCTTCTTCCGGCTCACGTCGAATGCGCTCAAAAATCATTCCAACCGCTGATTTTAAATTGCGGCCCACGATGAACTTCAAAATACTTTCAATAACTGCCGGACTCTGCTCTTTTTCAAACATCTCAAGAATGCTGGTCGATGAAAAATCTTCGATACGAATTGCACATTCCACCGCCTGCTTGCGAACCCACTGATTCTCATCTGCCAGCAAAGGCATGATCTCTTTTATTCCAACATTGCCCTCAAGCTCTAAGGCCGCCTTCAAAGCCATCTTACGCACACCGAAATTGCTGTCCTGCAATAACAGATGAATCAGCCCGCCCCGTTCTGGCAGATCTACCTTAGCCAGAACAAAAGCGGCCGAACGACGGGTTGATGCGTCACTGCTTTCAAGCATCTGTTTGATTTCAGATTTAACCATTTCTGAATCTGCCTGTGCCAGAGCTATGCACACATTACCCCGCACACGGTTGTTCGGGTGACCATAGAATTTCTTGAGTTTTCGCTTCATCTCAAGCGCCGGAATTTTCAGTCGCGAAATCGCCTCAACCGAATTTGCCTGAATTCTTGGGTCAAACGACGAAAGACCGGTTTCGAAAGTTTTGAGCAACCGCCCTTCAGCAAAAGTAGACAAAGATGAAATGATTATCGCCTTCAATCGCGAATCGCGTGCCACTTCAAACTGACCGACCAGCGCGGGAATGGCTTCGGGATCGTTTAACTTTGAAAGAATTTCGAGAACATTGATGACGATCCATTCATCCGGGTCGTTGAGCAGACTGCACAGGCTCTGAACCACATCACGGCCACCCATCTTATGCAGCGCCCGCGCAGAATAATAGCGCACCATACGGTCTTCGTCATGAAGAAGTTCCATCAGGGTTTTGGCGGCCATCGGGTCGCCGATCTCACCCAGAACTCTTACGATCTCTTCCTTGAACAAAGCATCGGGGTCTTTCAGACGCTCAAGAAGCTTTGGCACCGGAGTACTGCTTTTTAAATGACCCAGCGCGGTTATCGGCTCAATATAATCAGGGTTTTCCTCAAAAGCCCTGGTCAAAACCGGCAAAGAGCGGTTATCACCAATTTTTCCGAGACTGAGCAGAGCTTCAAAGCGCAGTTCATCAGAACAATCCTCTTTTTGCAGATTTTCCATCATTTCCGTGGCCGGCTCAAGCAGACGGCGAACAACCTTGACAAATCTGAAGGAATCAATATCGGAAAAATCGTTCATTCAACAATCTCCTTCAACAGGTTGCTTACCAGCTTTCCGTCAACTCTTTCATCTTTTAATACCTCAGAAAGTGAATCGCGCAATGTTTTGCATCCTTCCTTGCGGGCAAGCATCAGCGCCGATTTCAGCTGGTTGGTTTTCTTTTCACGAATCAGGTTGCGCATGGCTGAATTGATGATCATCAGCTCGTAAGCCATGACCCGTTCCTTTTTGTGGATACTTGGAAGCAGTATCTGTGAAATCAGGCCAATCAGCGACATTGAGAGCTGAGTTCTGATTTCATCATGGCGATGACCGGGAAACACGTTGATAATTCGGTCGATAGTCTGAACCGCACCCACCGTATGCAGAGTCGATAAAACCAGATGGCCGGTTTCAGCCGCAGTCAGAACCATTTCAATCGTATCGGTATCGCGCATTTCGCCGACCAGAATTACATCAGGGTCTTCACGTAATGCGTTCATCAGCGCACTATGATAATCATTGGCGGTAATGCCGATTTCACGCTGGGTAAAAACCGATTTGCGCGGACGATGAACGAATTCGATCGGGTCTTCAATAGTTATAATATGTTTTGCAGTCAAACGGTTGATTTCATTCACAATTGCGGCAAGAGTGTGGGTTTTACCCGAGTTTGCCGGCCCGGTTACCAGGAAAAGGCCCCGTGGCCTGGTCGCTATCTCCTTGAGCAGCACCGGCAAATTCAAACTGTCAATTGACGGAGCATTGGTCGGAATAAACCTGAAAGCCCCGCTAAGACAACCGCGCTGCCGAAAAATGCAAACCCTGATGCGCCAGTTGTTCTTATAGCGCGTCATGAAATTCGTTTCGTAGGTAGAGCGAAGATCGCCCTGTGACTTAACATCCATCAATGGCAGAAAAAGATTCGGCATTTCCTGAAAAGCCAGCGGCTCTTCAGGCAGAACGATTATTCGCCCGCCAACTCTTATCATCGGCGGGCTTCCCGCCTTAAGATGAAGATCTGACGCCTGGCGCTCTATGGCTATATCAAAATATTTATGAATTCTCAGCATGGCATCGAACCTCACATCGGCGGCTCAAGAAGAATTTTCTTGAGCACTGCAGGATTGGGAGCTGCGGTCAGCGCATCTTCCTTTTTGATAACCCGGTCTTTTACCAGCTGGGCAAGCGACATTTCCATGGTCGTCATGCCGAATTCGGTGCCGGTTTCCAGATATGAGGGAAGCATGTGAATCTTGCCATCGGCAATCAATGAACGCACTGCCGAAGTATTGATAAGCACTTCGAAAGCGGCTATTCGACCGCCATCGACTTTCGGAATCAGGGTCTGTGAAACAACCCCGCGCAGCACCATGGAAAGCTGCAAAAGAATCTGATGATGCCGTGACTCAGGAAAAACATTGACGATACGCTCTGCCGTTGAAACCGCAGAACTGGTATGGAGCGTGGCCAGAACCAGCTTGCCGGTCTCGGCAGCGTTCAATGTCAGGGCGATTGTCTCGGGCTCACGCATTTCGCCCACAACTACAATATCCGGGTCCTGACGAAGAACCGTCAGCAGGCCTTCATAAAAACCCAGGCAATCTACTCCAACCTGGCGCTGATTGAAAAAACTCTGGTTGTCATCGAACTGATACTCGATCGGATCTTCAATGGTCACTACATGGCGACGTGCGTTGGCATTCACATAATTCAGATAACTTGCCATAGTTGAAGTCTTGCCCGCACCAGTAGGCCCCGTAATCAGAATCAGACCGTTGGGCTGCTCGATCAGCTTTCTGGCGGCCAGCGGCAGACCTATCTCATCAAAGCTCATAACCCGGTAGGGAATTACCCTGAAAACCGCTCCCGCACCGTTGAGATCCATGTAAAGGTTCACCCTGAAGCGGCAGACACCTTCAAGAGTGTAGGCAAAATCAAGTTCGTGTTTCTGCTTGAAGTGCTCTTCCTGCTCAGGTGTAAGCATCATTTCAATGATTTTTTGAAAATCATTTTTGTTGAAACGGAATCCGTCAAGATGGCGAATTACCCCATCTACTCTAATTGCAGGTGCCTTCCCCACCTTCAGGTGCAGGTCCGATCCCTTTTCATCAAAGGTAAGTTTTAACAGCTTATATAGACTTCTCTCATCTGACATAAACTGAATTATACATAAACTGTCGCCCTGCGACAATCTTGATAAACCCGTACTTTAGTTTTTTGCTTCAATCTGTTAAGATGTAACGACATTTTCAGTCTGAAAGGACCTGCCATGTCGGCTTCAGACCAGCCTGCAACCACTCACGAAGTTTCCAGCCGTGAAATCTTCTCCACCTTTTTTCGTATCGGCCTGTTCACCCTTGGTGGCGGTCTGGCAATGACCACCGTAGTCAGACACGAGCTCGTTCTCAAGCATCAATGGGTTAAAGACGAAGATTTCCTCAATGAAATGTCGACCGCCACCCTGGTTCCCGGAGCCATTGCGGTTAACCTGGCCTATCTTCAGGGAAGAAGGCTGCGAGGCCCGGTCGGCTCATTTCTGGCGGTTGCCGGCACCGTTTTGCCATCATTCATCATCATTCTTATGATCGCCATGTTTGCGATGCCCTATTTCAGTTACCCGAAGGTTGAAGCATTTCTTCGCGGCTGCGCTGTAGCAGTTGCCGGCCAGATTGCTTTTTCAGGGTTAATATTCGCCCGGCGGAATCTGCGCAATCTTGCCAGTGGTCTGCTATGCCTGTTTGGCATTTTTCTGGTGGGCATTATTCATCTACACCCGGTCTGGACCGTAATCAGTTCAGGCTTTCTAGGCTATTTTATTTTTTCGGCCCGTGATATGAAGACATCGAATCAGAAAGAACCGGCAGAATGATTTCCACTTACCTGCAGTTGATAAAAAGTTTTGTAGTCGTCGGTCTTGGTGCGTATGGCGGTGGTCTGGTAACCATACCGCTGATTCAGCATGAAATTGTTACGGTTCAGGCCTGGCTGACCTTCAAAGAACTGGCTTCCTTGCTGGCCATTGCCCAGATGACCCCCGGGCCTATCGCAATCAATGCGGCAACTTTCGTAGGTTTTCGAATCAAGGGTTTCGGTGGATCTGTGGCTTCAACTCTGGCCGTCGTCATTCCTTCGGTTTGTCTGATGGCTCTGGTTGCGCCTTTCGTTGACCGAATCTGCCATAATCTGCATGTTAAAAGAGTCCAGGCAGGTTTTCAGATCGGGGTTCTCAGCCTGATAATTTTTGCCACCTGGTCATATGGCTCGATTGCTATTACCGGCTTTTTTGATCTGCTGCTCGCATTGATGGCATTTCTGGCTCTGGTAGCATCTGAAGGCAAGCTTCACCCGGTCATGGTTATTCTTGCCTGCGGATTAATCGGTCTGTTAGTCTATTAAAACAAATTTTTAAAGATAAAAAACCGAATCAACCGGAACTACCTTTGAGTTTGTTGCCAGACTTCGATCGAGCGAAGCGCTCACCTTGGAAATTTCGCTGAAATCCTGCCCATCTGCGTTGTATGCATGCAATCCGCCAATATAATAATCCCACACAGGTAAAGCTTTTGAATCACCATCGGCGAGCCTGCCCAGCATGCCTGCGCCCAGGGTACAAATTGCCGAAGGCTGCACCGGCAGAATTCTCAGAGATTTCAACAGCAGCTCTTCCGATGATTCCATGCGGTTTTCATTCTTATCAAGAACGCCCAGCCTCGTAATGGCCACCGGGTCATGGGGCTGCACTTCAATTGCTTTTTCAAAAGCTTTTCTTGCACCTGCCATATCGCCGGCACGCTTTGCCATCAGACCTTTGTGAACCCAGCCCACCGACAGCCAGGGCTGATCACTTACCGCATCATCGAGACATCGGGCCGCTTCATCATTGAGGTTTTCAGGCAACAGCTCCCGAACGACCCGGTAAATATTGCCGGTAGGATCGAGGTCGCCAACCTGATGCCAGATACGGGCCCCTTTTCGACCCGGGTCAATCAAAGCGACATCGTATGCCCCACCCGAGCGATGCAGCGCATCTGTAAGGCGACCTGCCTCTTTGAGCGGAATCGAGAGAACCTCTGTGGTTGGAAAAACCGGAAAATCAGGGTTAACCTGCACCCGGTCATAACCCGGTGACTTAAGATAGATGTTCACCCAACCGCCTTTCAGTTCTTCATGATGATTGCCCGAATCATCCAGAGCAAAAAAGGCAACAACCGGTCTGGGGTAATCGGGAAGATCAGGCAGAATCATAATCAGCAGATATCTCTCAAGCATTGCCTCGGGCG
>JBMOKV010000558.1:0-6555 GCA_049325495.1 Candidatus Rifleibacteriota bacterium
GCCGGCATTTCTGCAGAGATGACCCTTAAGATCTGGGATTTTCCGCGCTGGCTCGAGCCAGGAGAAAAGGTGGATCGCTTTGTCTGGATGAACCGCAAACTTGCTGAATTTGAGCAGCAGAACCCTGGCGTAAAGGTCGAACTTACAAAACTGACCTGGTCGCGTGGTCAGGAAAAGCTTAAAATTGCAGCTCTTGGCGGGAATTACCCCGACATTGCACCGGGTACCATCCCCCTGCTTTTCATCAAAGAAAACATGATTGCCCCGATCGATGAGTATCTCAGCGAAGAAGACCGGGCCGACTACTTTCCTGCTGCCCTCGACGCATTCCGGGTAAAAGATAAAGTTTATGGTTGGCCATGGTATATGGGTGGACAACTGCTTTTCGTTAACAACGACCTGTTCGCCTCAGCCGGAGCAAAGCTTCCGGTTGACGGGCGCTGGACCATCGATGAATTCACTACGACAATGCAGCAGATAAAGAATTTTATGGGCCAGAAATCCGGTGAATCTGGTGCTTTGCCAAGTCTTACCGATCAGGGCTACTACCCACTCGGCCTCTACTTTCAGAAAAATGAAACCGCCAATTTTCCCTTTCTCATGGGTTTCGGTGGCGATTTTATCGACAGAGAAGGCAAATTTGCGGGCAACCGGGGCGAGCTGCATCAGGGCTTCAAATGGTTGCTTGAACTGCAGAAGAGCGGAATAATTCCCGGTGACTCGGGCGGCAGAACATCGAATGACATCTGGACAGCCTTTGGGCGAGAGCACCGCCTGGCAGCCGGGGCCTTTGGTCTTTGGGGAATTCAGGCTCTAACCGACAAGTTTCCGATGAATTTCTCGGTCGTTCATTTTCCCTCACAGCCAGGCCAGATCAACCCCGCATTTCTTGCGATCTCTGGCCTTTATGTATTCAGGAATGATGACCCGGAAAGAGTCAAAATGGCAATGAAACTTGCGCGTTTTCTGACCATCGGCGAAAACCAGAAGTCCCTGATTCATTATGCCCAGTTTCCAACCAGAAACAGTGCCGGCAATATTTATGAAGGCCGGCTTCACATGTCTAACGCTTTGGCTATTTTGCGTGAAGGGCGGGCGGTATTTAACGACAGTCGCTGGCCCCAGATTGACGAAGAAATCGAATACCGCATTCAGGAAACCCTGATGGGGAAAGAGCCCGTAGAAACTGCCATGCAGAAGGCAGGGGTGATGGTAGATCGCATACTTGAAGCAGAATCAGGTTCGATCAAAGATGATATCAGTAAGGGAAGCCTGTTTGGAAGAATTGTGCTGATTCTCGCCATTCTTTCTCTTTTCTTCGCGCTGTTCAGCGGTCAGGCGCATCTGATCATGATCGTGCCCGCAATTTCAATTATCGGCATATTTCTGTTTTACCCCCTGGCAGATGCTTTCATTATCGCGTTTCGAAATTACCGCATCGGCGAAGTTGGTGGTTTTACTCTGCATAATTTCACCCAGGCTCTATCTGACCCCAAATTCGTCAAAGCCTGCTATAACACTGTTCTTTACAGCGTGGTCGTCGTTCCGGCCAATACCCTGACCGCACTCATTGTTGCCAGCCTCATTTACAGTCTGCATGGCAGGGCCAAAGCCTTTTTCAAGGGTGCATATTATCTGCCTGGTGTTGCCTCTGTGGTGGTTCTAACCATGGTCTGGCGCTGGATCTTCAACACTGAAGTCGGTCTTGCCAACACGATGCTGCGCTGGCTGCACCTTTCGCCGATCGGATGGTTGTCGGATCCGGAAATTGCATTCTGGTCAGTAATTGCCACTGGGGTATTCAAATCACCCGGTGGTTCGATGCTGATTTATCTGGCCTCGATGGCCAATATTCCTGAATCGTTGTATGAATCGGCTGAACTTGAAGGGGCCACTTCGTTTGAAAAATGGTGGCACATCACTGTGCCGTTGCTGCGCGGCACCACCAGTTTTCTGCTGATCACCGGTGCAATCGCTTCTTTACAGGTTTTTGCCCAGGTAATGATGCTGACTGATGGAGGTCCGGGAATATCCACCGAAGTTGTGGTTCATCGGGTTTATACCTCGGCATTCAGAGATTTTGATTTTGGCCTTTCGGCAGCAATGGCGTTGCTGCTGTTCGTTACCATTCTCATTATCACCGTCATTCAGCGCAAGCTGACCAATCAGGAAGTGGAGTATCTCGGATGAAAAAATACAACACTGCCGAAAAAATCGCCCTTTTCGTTCTCGTTCTTGGCCTCATACCCACTGCCGGGCCGCTGATCTGGATGGTTTTCACCGCCTTTGTGTCCTCCGATGCGTTATCAGCAAGCCCCCCGCGCTACGATAGTTTTTCTCTGGAAAACTTCCAGGTTCTGCTTTCAGCCGGCAGTATTCTTCGCTGGTCGATCAACTCATTTCTGATCGCGGCAGCGGTGACGATTTCTCAGACGATCTTCAATTCACTGGCAGCTTTTGGTTTTTCTGCAGGTCGGTTCAAGGGCCGCGAGAAGCTTTTCTGGGTTCTGCTCGCAGCAATGATGGTTCCCGGGCAGATCGTCATGCTGCCCATGTTTCTTTTCATGTCAAAATGGAATCTGATCGATAGTTTATGGGCAGTAATTCTTCCGGCCATGGCTGCACCTTTCGGCATTTACATGGTGCGTCAATATATGGATTCAATCCCACCTTCCCTTGCTCAGGCAGCGATGATGGATGGTGCCAGTGATTTTCAGATTTTCCGCCACATTTACTTTCCTCTTTCAATGCCGATCCTGGCAACTTCCGGAATTTTCATTTTCATCGCGGAATGGAATTCTTTTCTCTGGCCCCTGGTTACTTTGAATACGGAAAAGTTCTACACTCTTACCGTCGGACTTTCAACGCTGCAGGATCAGCAATTGATGGATTTCGGGCTGTTGATGGCCGGTGCGACCCTTGCCGCAGTGCCAATGGTTCTGGTGTTTCTTTTCTTCTCGCGCTATATGCTTGAAGGAATGCGGCAGGGAGCAGTAAAGTGAAAAGCCTTATCAGCGTTGACTGGGGTGGCACCAGTTTTCGCGCGGTTCAAGTCGATGACAGATCAGAATTGAAGTATTTCAGAACTTCTGCGGTCAACATTAGAACTATTTCGGAAACGGGTCTTGATGAAATCTGTTCTCAGATCAGGAAAAACTTTTCAAATCTGGAGAATTCACGGGTAATCTGGCTGATCGGAGCTGCAGGTGCAGCCGACGAAAAGGCTGCCATCAGAGTGAAAGAAAGATTTTCGGCTATTGGCATTCCCGGCTCCGAATGCCATCTGATTCCCGATTATGTTGCCAACCATGCGGCGGTGCTTGGGGGCCAGGAGGGTTTTCTTTCAATCAATGGAACCGGCTCTCTGCTTTATGTAGAGCTTAATGGTCTGTGCGAGCGTCGTGGCGGCTGGGGTTTTCTTCTTGACGAATCTCCTTCTGGCGCTTTTTGGGGGCGCCAGACTCTTAAAACTGTTCTTGAGCATCTTGAAGGTGAAGACCATCGTCTGGCCATAGCCGAGGAATTTGCCCGCCAGCATTATCAACCCGACCTTCTGAAGATTCTTGCCGAACTGTATCAGGCTTCTAATCAGCAGAATAAACTTGGACAATTTGCCGAGGTTCTTACCCGCTGCTATGAAGAATCGGACGAATATGCCATAAACATGATCAACACATCAATCAAAGTTTTAGTCAGACAATTAAAACTTTTGCTTGAAAAAATCAAACATTCTGAAACCATTCCCCTATCCGGGTGTGGTGGACTTTGGGAAAACTGGCCTTTGTTCCACCAGCTGGTATCAGACCAGATCAAACGTGAAGGCCTGCCAATTAATGTCAAAAAGCCGATTTTCAAGCCAATCTGGGGGCCAATGGTTTATTTTGCCAGGGAAAACAAAGAAATCAAAAAGATTTTTAATGCCATACCTAATAAGGAAAAAACAGCATGAATCAGGAAAACAAACCGCAGGATCAGAAACTGCCGCTGACCGAAACGAGAAATCCCCGAACAATGTATATTGACCGGGTATCAACAAGACAGGCAGTAAAAATGTTCATTGAAGAAGACCGGGCTATTGTAAAAGCCCTTGAAGCCGTATCCGAGAATATTGCCCAGGTCGTTGACCTGGCGACGTTGTCGTTGAAGAAAAATGGTCGCATCATTTACATGGGCGCCGGAACTTCTGGCAGACTTGGCATTCTCGATGCGTCAGAATGTCCACCGACATTCGGCGTAAGCCCTGACCGGGTAATTGCTTTGATTGCCGGTGGCGATCGTGCGGTAACTCAGGCGGTTGAAGGGGCAGAAGACAATCGCGACATGGGGCGTCAGGATCTCGAATCGGTTAAAGCATGCTGCGACGACCTGGTAATCGGCATCACAGCTTCAGGAACCACGCCTTATGTGGCCGGAGGCCTTGAGTTCGCCCGGCAGAAAAAGATAAAAACAGTATTGTTGTGCTGCAATCCCTATGGCAATCTTCCAGATGTAGATGTTTTGATCAACCCGGCAGTCGGTCCGGAAGTAATAACCGGTTCCACCAGGCTGAAGAGCGGTACCGTCTGCAAAATGGTGCTGAACATGATTTCTTCGCTGAGCATGGTAAAAATCGGCAAAGTCTATGAAAATCTGATGATCGACCTCATGGCTACCAACATCAAGTTGCGCAAAAGAGCCTTGCGAATAGTTATGGAGGGTGGACGGGTCCCCAATTACGTGGCAGAAGCAAAGCTCGCCGAAGCAGAGGGCAGCGTCAAGCTTGCCATTCTTATGGCCAGAACAGATCTACCTGCAGATCTGGCACGAAAAAAACTTGAAGAAGCCGAAGGGGTTCTTTATAAAGCACTAGGAGATACTGACCATGAATAGATTGCTGTTTAAATTTTTTGTTTTAATTGCATTTTTAGGTTTTGGGTTCTCTTCTTCTGCCGAACAGATTGGCGCACCCAGAGTCAGAATAAGGGTGGCCCAGTATGAGAAAACCCTCGATTTCGTTCTTCCCCAGGGTGGACGATGGCTTTCAAACAACAGAAGCGGAAGTATTCCTGCCGGCAAAAAATGCCGCATCACAGGAACGATAAAGCAGAAGGCTTCAAAAAAATTCCATCTGATGGTTGGCTCTGCATCAGCTGACAATCAGAAAGAAATCGACGAAACCATGGATAAATTCATTAAGATGGGATTCAAAACTCATGGTTTCACTGTCGGACGAGAGCCTCAGGCAGGCTACCCGGACAACCGCCTGGTTTTCATCGGCGTTGCCACTTTTTTCGATGAAGATGAAGCGAAAAAGATGCAGGATCAGCTTGCATCACGCAATATTTCAAGCTGGGTTTTTGCGGAAACCATCGAACCAGCGCGTGGAACCTTGAAGCTGACCATTGCCGGCAAACCCGTGTCATTCAGTTTTGCCGAGCTTCAGCTTGAAGGCAAATCAGGGGTCAAGCTCTTACAGGCTGAGCACGCAAAGGGCTTCAGCTGGCATGGATTTGCGGATCGCACATACAAATCCAGGATTCAGATCCGCTTCGGGTCAGAAAACTGCCTGGACTGCATTGAACACACGGATCTTGAGTCTTTGCTGGTGGGCATAGTACCTTCAGAAATTTCTGCAAGCGCGGCTCCTGCAGCTCTACAGGCACAGGCCACCGCTGCCCGGGGTGAAATGCTTTCCAAGATGGGAACCCGGCATTTCAACGAAGGCTATGATTTTTGTTCAGAACAGCACTGTCAGGTCTATAAAGGCATTCAGAGCTGTGACGATTACATTTACAAATCAATCCGCAATACCTGGGGAATGCTGCTGTTCAATCACGAAAACAAAGCACTCGATGCCGTTTACAGTGCCAATTGCGGCGGCCACAGCTCTGCTAATCAGAACATCTGGACATCGAAGATGGATCCACATCTGCAGGGAGTTCCCGATACCATTGAACCGACCAGGCTCAATCTCACAGATGAAAAGCAGGTTGAAGATTATATTCGCAATCCCCCACCCTGCTGGTGTTCGATCTCGGGAGTCGAAGGTGCTGACAAATTCCGCTGGACGAAGGAAATTTCCGGAAAAGACTGGCAAAAAGTCGAGGATTCGCTGGAAATTGGAAAAATCAGTAATATCGGCAGTTATACCCGGGATATTTCCGGACGCATTATCAGCCTCACTTTTACCGGTGAAACAGGTGAAAAGACCATCATGAAAGAGCTGGCGATCCGCAAGCTTTTCGGCATGCTTCGCAGTTCCTGCTTTGTAGTTACCTGGAAACGCGATGAAAAAGGCTCTATCAAGGGCGCAGAATTCGCCGGAGCAGGTTGGGGTCATGGAGTTGGAATGTGTCAGACCGGTGCCCAGAGCATGGCTCTTAAAGGCAAAACCTTTCCCGAGATTCTGCTGCATTATTTCCCTGGCGCAAGATTGAAAAATCTCTACTGACGCTTTTTCGAAACCAGACAAAAGCGCCCTGTTTTTTTTGTTTTAAGATGGTCACTGAGCCCGAATGACGGGTCGAAGTGACCATTTTTCATGTATAAATTGTTGCATCTGCGCGTATTTTTTTA
>JBMOKV010000559.1:0-6549 GCA_049325495.1 Candidatus Rifleibacteriota bacterium
AGATGCGCTAAATAAGACCCAGGTCTTTCAGGCTCATAAAAAAAGCCGCCCGGTATATATGCCGGGCGGTTTTTATTTCTGCCCAGATTGCAGTTTGTCTACCTCTTTTGCCATAATGAAGTCGTTGGCATGCAGCCCACCGATTTTCGATGTTTTGAAACGCACCCGACAAAAGCCCCAGCCCACCGTCAATACCGGATGATGTCCCATTTCTTCGCAAAGACGACCAACCTCATTGGCAAATTCAAGCGCCGAAACAAAATTCTGGAAACTGAATTTTCGCGAAATTTCTGTCGATCCCTCATCGAGCTGCCATTCAGGCAGGTCTTTCAGATATTCCCGGCATTTATCCGGCTCGAGTTTTGCCATCGAAGAACTACAGGCCTCACATTTTGTCCGACTCATATTTCACTCCAAAAATTGTTATTGGTGAAAGAATAATCCTTTTGTCCGGATTATCAATTATAGCATTTCAAAATAGACCATACCCGCACGGCCAATGTAAAAAACATCTCGCAATGCCTCAGGGGTTCCTTTTTCTCGAAATTCTTTGTGCCCTTTGTGGCTTTGCGCCATGGTGAGAACTCTTTTAGGCAAGAAGACAGATACAATTCATTTAAAAATCCGCCTCAAGCCTACAAATTATGATACCAGTCGCGGCAGTCGCGGCAAAAAGGTGATGCCACTGCAAAATCATGCTGCAGATGAGCTTTTCTGAACTGCCTGGCCGCATCACTCTGCCAGATTTCCTTCAACGACTGCCGGGTCACGTTGCCGATTGTCATTTTGCCTTCAGTATCAAAAGGGCAGAGAGTGACCGAACCATCCCACAGAACAGTTGTAGAAAGTACTGCATGGCGGCATGCCCGCCTTTTTACGGGAGTAAAATCGATCTTTCCGGTTCTTTCAACTTTGCCCAGAAAGCTGTTTTCACCAAGAATCTGAAACCACTGCATCTTGTCAGGGGCAATATCAAATGGCCATTTAAAATAAAGTTCTGAAAAAACCGGTTTAGCCACTTTTTTCCAGTAATTCAAAAACGGCAGAATCGCCGCCTCAGTTCTTGAATGACGAACCGTGGTAACTCCCAGCTCGGGGAAATTATCTGGTGAAGCTGCCTTTCTGACCGCCGAATCAGCTATAAAAGTTTCGACATTTTTCCAGCTGCAGCCCGGTCGGTTCGCTTCAAAACCTTTGGATTCAAGGGCATCAACGCTGATGCGAAGCTGATCAATTGCTGAAAAGCAGAACCCTTCAGCCGGCATCCTCTGAAGAGAGGTAACAAGCATAACCGAAGCCCGGGAAACCTCACTGATCATATCAGAAAGCGCCGGATTCAGCAGCGGCTCACCGCATCCTGAAAAAACCCAGCGCGATTCAGAAACATCGAGTGATTCCAATATTTTTTTGAATGTGCCAACGGTCATCAACCCCTGACGCCTTTCCAGGCCGTTATGTGGGCAACCGGCACAGGATGCCTGACACATTGCAGACGGCTCGACAATTATTGTCTCAGGCTGCTGGTCACAGTATTCATTCTCCCAGCCCGACTCATCAAGCCAACGTTCATAAGAAAAGGCCGGTGATAAAATCTCAGAATCAACTGTTCTTTTGAAAACCTCAAAAACACGCCCGCGGTTCAGACGAAGATCCACATTGATTCTTGCTCTGGTTCTCGGGCAATGATAATAACCCACATTGAAAGGATACAGCGGCTTGCGCAAAGCCCAGGCCAACCCGCCACGGGCCCACATCAGATCATCATGGTTCAAAACCAGCGCTTTCAGCACCTCAGAACTGATTATCGTCCAGTTGGCACCCGGTTGTCGTTCCGCTGAAAAACAAATTTCAAAACCTTCCTGAAAATAAAGCTGCAGGCTCTTTTGCACCGCATTTGCATCGACCAGAAGATTTTCAAGGGGAACGACAACCACCTCAGACCACCTCATCTTTTCAAGAGGCAGTGCAAAAGCGGCGCCGACCCATTCCTCGCAACCACTGTCATCTTCAAGACCCCAGCGCTGCTGCCGCAGGCTTGAAGGCTTTTCAACAACTCTGTCACCGGCAAAAAAGAAGGTTTCAATTCCAAGTTCAACCGCCTGCCGCTGTAGTTCAGAATTCTGCAGCGATTCGGGCATTACCAGAACCTGCCCGGAAATTCCTGAACGCCCCTTAAACCGGCGATGCAAAATTTCAAGGGCCGAAGATTCATTATTCACCGAACAGGACAGATCAATTGGCTGACGGTAAAGGCTTTTTAAGCCATTTACAAAAAATACGATTCCGGTAGCTATTGTAGTTTCTCCGTCAAAAGACTTTCAGAGAAGTAAGAATACATTCTTACTCAAGACTTATAATATCTGTTATTAAGCAAAAAAACTTTCGCAAATGCAAATATTTTTTACCTGGCAGCAGATTTAATTTTTTCCGAATGCAGGGTTCTATTCAATCCACGGGTTACTTTTAAATACGGTACAACTTTTGCTGTCTAAAATCACCGAATGCCCTCAGGAGGATAAAATGGTTAAAAAAGCCTTGAGTCTTTTTATCGTTACCCTGTTATTTTCTATTTTTTTTACCGTTTCAGTCAAAGCCGAAAACAAACCACAACTCGCGGTAATCGATTCAGCCAGACTTTTAAAAGTGCTGGGACAGAAATTGAGCGTCGCGGGCATGATTCTTAGCGATTATCAGCAGGCAATCAAAGGCATTGACCATTCAAGCCCCGATAAAAAACTGGTCGAGAAGCAGATTAACCAGACCCTTGAAGAAATTCTGGCATTCTATTCTTCCCAGCTTATCAGACCATTGATGCTCGAATTAAACAAAATGGTAAGTGAGAAAAGGTTCTTTGCCATCATTAATAAAACCTCATTCAAACTTGAAGACCTGCTCCTCAACGGAACTGATGCAAGACCCTCAACCGGCGATAATACAAGAAACCAGGCTCTTGAAAAGCTTGAAAAGCCTTTTCTCAACGGTGTTTATTACTCTGAGCACCAGGCCGTAGAAATCACCGATGCACTTCTGCTTCTGGTGGAAAAACATTTTCAGACCACACCACTGGTCAGGTTTTCAACCGCTGTGGGCAAGGAAAAGGAGATAAAGAAATGATTTATCGACGTTTTTGGCTATCAATTATTTTCCTGACCCTGTCTGCTCTTTCTTCACCAGCTTTTGCCTTTAACAATACTTACGAAGCCATTACCAGCGTCGTGCCAGACACCGGAAACATGAACGAGCCAACACCAGCCAACCGAAAGTTTTCGGCCCAATTTACCGTAGAACTTTCAACCTCGACCGTTGAAATCTACAAATCCCCGCAGAATGCCTCCGGAACCCCCGAAACTATTAATGTTAAAGCCTACATTTCATGGCGCAATGATGAAAATTATGTGGAGGCTTATTCCGGATCTTTTACCCCGGCAAACAATAATTCATTAAACTCCGCCAAGACTTTCAGCTTCTCAATTCAAAACCCTACAAGCTGGGGTAACCCGGCAAGGCTCGTCATCATGGCAAGATACGGCAGTATTCCCTCAGGCCCGCCTTTCTCATTCAATGGAAGGGGTGACATCTGGAACAATACCATTTCAATGCCACCCCCCTCTGCGGATGTAAGCCTTGGCGGTGGCAGTACCTATTACGAATCGCTCGACTCATTTACCGGGTCAATTGGCGAAGCCTTACCAAACGGCACAGTTAAAATCAATTTTGACATCGGCGTAAAAATCTTCATCAATCCCCTGGGTGGCGCATACGACCCAACCGCTGAAGGAGTAAGGGTCTGGGCGGACATGACCGGGGGAACCAATCCCACCACTCTGATTTTCGAACAGGCAAAACTGGCTGGTGCCTGGTGGGCAGCCAATGGTTACCCGTCATTGCCCTTCATTCTACCTTTCAGCGGCTCATTTGTTTTCCCCAACAGCACCCCTGGAGTTATTGTCGGAGGCGTCGGACTGCGCTGGCCACCCTTTCCGGTTCTTGGTGCCAACACGGTCTGGGGCCAGCAGAACACCTATACCTGGCGCCTGCCACCTCAGGGCGTAAATATTTCGGTTCCGAACATCGTTTTTGAATCAGTGTCCAACAGTTATTCGGCTTCTGCCGTGCTGCGCAGTCTGCAGATCAACTCAAGAATCAAGGGTTATCAGTGGTTCTGGGGCGACGGCAGCAATACGGGAATGACGGCCGCCGGCCAGACCAGTTGCACCGAGAACAAAACCTACAACACCCCCGGCGTTTACAACGCCAAATGCGTAATTCATTATAAAAATTCTGATACCTATACAACCAGTCTTGAAGTTCCTTTTACCGTTGAAGTAAAACCGCTCCCCAGAATTTACCCACCAGATCAGGTGGTTATCCGCGAACCGGTGAGCGGCAACAATGTTCTTTTTCCCGGGGAAGACACCAACTGCAATTACCAGGCCGAAGGCCAGACCCAGCTTGTATGCCAGCAGAACAAAGAAAATGACTATTTTCTCTATTATCGCTTTTTTGAAAACCCTGCGGTAAATTCTTTTACTCAATCCGCAGACCTGACTAAAGCCCAGCAGTTACAAGCCGTATCGCATAAATTCACCTCCCTCGGCCAGAAAAAGGTCGAGCTATGGGTGCGCTACCGCAAAGCTGAAATTCAGGGCGGCAACCTGGTCAATGTCGCTGCCAACAATGCCGATGGCTACTTTCATCACCGCCTTAAAACCAGAACCGTTACCGTCGAATCACAAACCGTTCTTGAAGGAGATTCTGCACAGAGAATCACCTTTTCAGTCAGCAAAAGCTGGAATGCCGCCGAGACCGATTTCATAGCCCAGAAAAGCCTCACCATCAACGCGCAGAGCGCGGTGATAAACTTCACCGGATCCGCAAACATTTTCTATGCCCGCCGAGACGAGAACTCAAACGATGCCCTGGATCAGAAATCAGGTGTCAGGCCCGGGTCAGTTCAATATCGCTGGAAAATTCTGACCCCCGACAATCAGGATGCCTGCACAGAAGGAATGGCAGTGGTAAATGATCAAAATTTGCTGAACTGGCAGACTTTGGCCAATACATCAACTACCATCTCGCCAATTTCCGTAACCTTCAGAGTTCCATTCGGAACAACCGTTGATCCAGAACGCTATTACCGGGTATTTATCGAGGCAAAGTATAAGGAACTGGCCTGGAAACCAGTATATTCTGCCAATGATCCATCAAAAATCATTAACTGGGAAGACAGTCCTACCTACGCCAATAACAGCCGCATTCGAGAAATCATTTTCAACTCAACCGATACCTGCTCATCACCAGACGATTTCCGTGACTGCTCAACCACCAATTCGGTTCCACCACTTAACAAAGAAGGCAGCGATCTGTTGTTCGACGGCTCGATGAGGATCAGAGTAAGAATTCTCGATCTCATTCCTGCAAGATTCGAGCTGATTTCAGTGCCACTTAACCCCACTACCGGCGATTCCCTTGCTGACCCGGAAATACGGGTCAGGGTAATAGACAATAATCCCGATGCCCGCCTGAATCTTCTCGAAATAAAATACCGCCGCTTCGACCAGACGGCATACTCCATGTCGTCTGAACTGACCGCTTTAATGCCGGCAGATGGCAGCTCGAATTCTCTCCAATGCCCGGAAACAGCCAGCATGACCTATGAATCTATTGCCAGTGCGGACTTCCAGAGAACATTCCCAGTCGGCACATTCGACCAGGCATTTTCACAAACTGATGTCGTTGCATTCTACCAGAATTCCGTAGCTCTGCTCCCAGACTGCTTTGCCGTAACCATGGCCGGCCCCCATGATGGTAAGATGCCGTTTAGAGTTCTGGCACATCTTGACGACGGGGTAAATTACTTTATTGAATCGAGTCAGTTACATCTCGAAGTTGCTGATAACGATGCACCAGAACTGGCCATTACCATGGTAAACAGCCGCGATAACACTACCAGAAGCTACTCTCTGACCGGAGGATTTACCGATCTTCCAACCCAGGCCGCCAAAATCAGCCTTGTTTCAAGATTGAACGATACCCAGACCTACAGCGAAGAAAAAGAAGAAATTCTTCCCGAAAATGCCGGCCAACGTTATGAAATACCCGCCGACCAGATTTTTACCGGAATTGCCCACCAACGCTTTTTATGTAGTATAGTGGTTACCGATAACGTAAAACCTGCTGCAAATCTTGAGTTGAAACTGGATCTTGAAGAAACGGGGCAGAGCAGATTGACAAATATCGCACTGAACGAAGGAACTCCGGGTAAATTTAGCGGAACCCGGCCAGAATACCTGTTTTATATGACTCCGTCAGATCTGCGGCGACTTAAGATTGATGTAACTGATGGCGCAGGAAACCACCATGGACTCGATATTCCCTTGAAAATCGTTCCTCCCGGCCAGACAGAAATCAGAGTTTTACAGCAGAACAACAAAAATTGACCGGTGAAATTCATGAAAAATGGCTATTCTCTAATTGAAATCGCTGTTGCCACCCTGATTCTGGCCGCGGCCGTAATTCCGATCAGCGCTCTGGTTTCCCACGACACGA
>JBMOKV010000560.1:0-47307 GCA_049325495.1 Candidatus Rifleibacteriota bacterium
AATATGAGGCCGGTTAATTCTTTCGATGTACCAATCGTATTTTTCACAGACAATCTCAGATTCAACACCTTTCGGGCAGAATCGATCCATGTAGACAGCCCCATTGCGTTCGACAACAACCGCATGTTCAACTTTTCTGCAGGCGCCGCACCAGGCTAGTGTTGACCTGATCTGAGTGTCGCCCATCAGATGCCTCCGTCTACGGTTATGTTCTGGCCATTAATGTATGAGGCCCTGTCAGATGAAATAAACGCCACCAGTTCAGCGACGTCATTAGCTTTTCCGGCTCTTCCGGCGGCGCAATGTTTTATGAAATCTTCACGAAGATCATCAGGAACGCCTTTTGCAACCCCGCCTTCAAGCAGGCCGGGAATTACAGAGTTCACGCGTATTTTAAACTTTTTTAATTCCGCAGTCAGAGAATAAGTCATTCCTGAAACTGCCGCTTTGGTCATTGCGTAGGTTAAGGGCACATCGAGAATTCGTTGTCCGGCTATTGAGCCCATGTTGACGATAACTCCGGATTTATTGCGGATCATTCCGCGTACAACAGCTTTGGTGACAAAAATAAGCCCCTTCATGTTGATGGAAAGAACCTTGTCGACGTCTTCTTCTTCGAGAAGCGCGAGGGGCATTATCTGGCTGATTGCCGCATTGTTAACCAGAATGTCTATCTTCTCGTGCTTTTCATAAATCTTTTCGACGACAGACTCAATATCAGCCACGCTGGCAATATTCATTTTGACTGCTTCACAGTCGGCAAGCTCTATTTTCAGTTCTTCAGCTTTTTCAGCACTTTTATTGTATGAAAAGATCACTTTTGCGCCGTAACCGGCGCAAACTTTGACTATTTCACGGCCAAGATAGCCGGTGCCGCCGGTTACAAATACCGTTTTACCCTTGAGCATATCAGTTCTTTTCCGCCATTTTGATTTCAATTACTTTCGCCAGGTCACGAACGGTTAATGTTTGAAACAATTCAATTCTGGTCATGCCTTTTTTGTATCTGCCCTTCTGGTCATCAAGGTTTCTGGCTATTATTTCCGCGCCCTTTTCAGTCAGTCTTTCTTCTTCAAAAAGGTCTTCAGGGTTTGTTCCGGCAACAATAATCTGATTTGTTTTAAGCACAACTCCAAAATTCTTTTCAATCAAATATATGATTTCAACGAAATCTATGCTGTCCGCATCCAGATCATTTACCAGTGAATCATCCGGCCCGATTTCATCGACGGAATCCTTATCCAGAACAGGCAATAAGAGCTCGCGTAGTTTATTTTCCATCATCTGCTTTCTCCTTTGGTTTGTGCCCCAATGCAATGATCGCCCCAATTTCTTTTGTTTCTTTAATGTTAAACAGAGCTGCCAGCTCGTCTTGAGCCAGCAATGGCCCGGTCATGCAGCAGGCGGCGAGGTCGAGCGCTTCTGCTGCCAGTAAAACCATCATGGTCACACCGGCAATTGATTTTACGAAATTATCTCTTTCCCAGGCTTTGATGCTTTCATTGTTTTCGATCATCAGAGAAAGGGCCGGCGCTACTCTGAATTCAGTATAGAGCAGAACCGGGGCCTTTTTAAAAACAACAAAATTTTCTGCGTAAGATTTGAAAGCCTCCTGCATGTCGCATCTGACATCTGCTGAAAGCAAAACGCAGCGCCGATTAACCACCTCAGCCGCCTGCGCAATAATTTCAGGATCATTTACTGCTTTGATTTTCCAGTTCTTGCGCCCGGATGCGTATGGCGAAAGCGTGGCAAGATTAATAATTTTCTGTATCTCTTCTTCAGAAACCGCAGCTTCTGCAAATGATCTCCAGCTTTTGCGCGCCTTTGCGATTTTCATTAGAGAATCATAAGGTTCGTTTTTACAGGCCATGCATGAAGCCCCCATTGATCTGCACCACTTCACCGGTTATGAAGGAAGCATCTTCACTCAAAAGAAACGCTGCCACCCTGGCAATTTCATCAGGAGTACCGAGACGATTCAGGGCGATATTCTTTTTCACTTCATCGCCGGCATACTGAAGAAGGTCTTTGAGGCTGCCCGCATCCACAGGGCCTGGTGCTATGCAGTTAACCCGAACGCCCTTTTTTCCACATTCCGTCGCAAGCGATCTGGTGAATGATTCGATAAAGCCTTTGGTGCCGGCATAAACTGTTTGCCCACGCATGCCGCGCGAAGCCGTGACCGAAGAAACGTTCAAAATACAGCCTTTGCGGCGGGCGATCATACCGGGAATAGCAGCACGGCTGAACTGAACCATAGCAATGATATTGACTCCGATCATCTGCTCGATTTCGTTATCATTCATCTGGGCCAGCGGGGAAGAAATCGTAGATGCCGCGCAGTTTACAAGTATGTCGCAATCATGCAGTGCCGCTGCAAACTCGCTTCTAAACTCCTGATTGCTCAAATCACCGGAAAATGAAACGGTGTTTTTACACACAATTTCATTTTTTAGCCTGTTCAGAGATTCAATATTTTTATGGCACTGTATTACCAGCTCATCTTCGGGTCTGACTATTCTTCTGCATATGGCCGCTCCGATTTCTGAGCTGGCTCCGGTCACTACTATTTTACTCATCATGTCGCCTCAGAACCAATGCTGTATTCTGTCCACCAAAGGCAGCGTTCAGTTTTAAAATGTACTTGATGTTAAGCTTCACTGGCTTGTCTTTGATAACGTTCAGTTCCACCTCGGGGTCAGCTTCTTCAAAATTAACGGTCACAGGCACCATGCTGTTTTTCAACGACCAGATGGCTGCCAGAAGCTCCATAGCGCCGCATGCACCGATCAAATGTCCGATCTGCCCTTTCATTGAATATACAGGAATATCTCTGGCCCGGTCTTTAAAAATAATCTTCATGGCCTTAGCTTCCGCAAGCGCATTCTTATAGGTTCCGGTTCCGTGCAGATGGACAGAATCAATATCTTCTGGGCCGATGTCTGCTTCGGCGATGGCTTGCATAGCGGCTTTTGCGAGGTAAGTGCCTTCGGGATCAGGGTCGGTTACAAGATATGAGTCCATTGTTGAGCTGTAACCGCAAATCTCGGCCAGAATACTATCTTTGTCGGCGTTGGCCTGGCTTTCAAGCAGATATGAAACCGCTCCCTCTCCGAGAACGAGGCCGCATCTTTTCTTGTCAAAAGGTCGGCAGGCTTTAGCAGGATCACCCTGCCAGTCAGATAGTGCCCCAAGCTTGTAAAAGCCAAGATAGTGAAGATGACAGAGCATCGAGTCATAACCACCGGTGATTACCATATCAGCAGGATCGTTTCGAACGATTCTGAAACCCAGTCCGATTGATTGGGTTGAAGCGGCACAGGCAGCAACATTGGTTGAATGCCCGCCTTTAAGCTGGTGCTTTCTGACAAGTCTGTCGATGACATTATTTGAGTGGCTACAGAATGGTTGCCATGCTCCAGTCGAGGCTTTGCCACTGTTCACATAATTTTCGATGTCGAAGAAGTCTATTCCTGCGCCCATGTGAATGTGCCGTTTTGCAGGCTGATAGCGGTTTATATCTATCTTTTCGATCAGCTCATCAACTGCCTTTTCAATGAAGAATGATTTGCGATCAGTTCCGGACGGTGTTTTTACGACCTGCTGTTCATGACGAACTTCTGCACCATGACTCACCGGAAACTCAGAGGCATCGAAATGCTCGATCTTTCCCAATGAGCTTTTTGCTTCACGGACATTTTCAAATATTTCATTGACGTCTGTTCCGGAAGGAGCAGAAGCCGTGGCGGCGGTAATAAAAACTCTATTCATAACTGGTTACCATGGTGCCATCTTCTAAAAATCTCAATGGCTTCACATTCTTCGCCGTCCATCAAATTCAAGTCAATTTCTTCTTTGTGGCAGAGGGCAAAACCTGCTTCCACAACCGCGTTTTCATGCACTTTGCTGGCACCAAGCAAGATAGGGCCCTGAAAAGTTGAATGAAGCGCTTGCAATAGAAGGCCTTTTCCTGAGGCGTAAATGACTGAATTATCACCTGTCAAACCGCGATCAATAGCAATAAACGAAAGCGGCATGTTGTAGAGAACCTTGAATTGAGTCAATGGAGACAAGCTAGACATGCCTTTTTCGACAAAATTTTTCTGGGAAAACCGGCCATTCTCACCGGTGCAGGTCTCGACGACTGATGAAAGGCCGAAATCTTCGTATTCGACAATGCCTTTACCGAAGTAGAAGGGCGTTTCAGCAGCAATTTCTTCATTTTCAAGCAATCTGGCTATGGTAACAACGCACGCCGAAATTTCGCGATTGAAGTATTTTGCCAGTTTTCGCTTTTTCAGGAAGTCCCGGGCCGGGATTTCCATTTCAGGGGCGAAGCTTTCAAACGCCGTTTTCATTCTTGATTTCCCGGGTATTCTTCATGCAGATGTTGTATATGGTTTTTCTTGATTCAAACAGTTTTTCATCGGGGACATCGAGAAAAGAAAAGGTCATCTCGCCATTGGCAACCAGTTCACCCCCGCAAGTTGCCTTGACTTTCGCGATTCCATAGTCATCACGAATGATTGTTGCATCGGCCCGGTAAATCAGGCGGTCACCCGGCTCGACCGGCTTTCTGAATTTCATTTTATTAACGATTGAAAGAACCGAATACTTCATTGGCAGATTCTGCTTGTGTCTCATCAATTCAAAAAAAGAGCCGGCCAGTTGGGCCAGACCCTCCTGGATAAGGCTTCCCGGAAAAATCGGGTATCCGGGAAAGTGTTCGTTAAAAACATCATCTGCAAGTGTAATGCACTTTACCCCGGTAATAAATGACCCGTAGCAGATTTCTTCAATTCGGTCCACCAGGTGAAATCTCATAATTTATTGCCTCAACTCTCCGAATCAAGTTTACCGATATTCTTGCCCGTTCTTTTTGAGAAAAGCTCTGGTTCAGCGTTTTTCCAGCCCCAGATTCCCGTAGCAAGGTATGAAACTCTGCTGAAATTCATCGAACGCAGATAGAAGGCGACTATTGGTGAATACAGACCTCCCTGGCAAATCACCAGAATGTGCTTGTTTTCAGGAATCTTATCGAGATAATTCTTGAAAGTCATGATCGAACTTTCGTATGAGCCATCAATACTGCTCAACAGAAGTCTGTCATACCAGAATCTGATATCCAGAATAAATAAATCATCACTTTCGATCATACTTTCATTCAGCTGCTTTGGCCATACCGCATTAACCGGGCTGATGGTGCCGTTGAAATACGCTTTGAATATTTCAACCACATAATCTATGTCTGAGTTACTGATTTCGGCAGACAATGAAAGCCTTATCGTCTGCCTCGCTTCTGTCTCGGTTAAACCAATTGCCGTCAAAACATGAGATGGCTTGTTATCAGGTGTATTACAGGCAGATCCCACGGCGGCTGAGATTCCATAATGATCGAGAGCGGCCATCAATTCGGCGTTGAAAGTGCCGGGGAATGTAAGACTCAGGGTGTTTGGAATGCTGTTTTCAGGGGTACTGGTCTTCAGGTCTGGTTTAATCTCTTTCAGAGAGGTAAGAAGCCTTTTTCTCAAGCGCAAAATCATGTCGGTCTTCTTTAAATTGTCAGGAATTTCGCTGCATGCCTGGGCAAAGCCAACAATGTTGTGAATTGATTCTGTTCCTGCCCTGAATCCCCTTTCCTGATGTCCGCCATGCAAAAAAACCGGAACATGGCAGCCTTTCCTGACGAACATACTGCCTATTCCCTTTGGCCCATGGATTTTATGGGCAGAAAATGAGGCGTAGTCAACATGGCAGGCTTTGAAATCAAGAGGCACTTTTCCGAGGGCCTGAACGCAATCAGAGAAAAACAACGCGCCCTTTTCGTGAGCTATCTGGATAATCTTGTCTATCTGCTGGATCGTACCAGTTTCGTTATTGGCAAACATGGCGACAACAAGAAATGTTTTATCATTGATCAATGCTTTCAGCTCTTCGAGATTGGCATTTCCGTATGAATCAACAGGAATCCACTGGACGTCAACACCTTTGCTCTGCAGATAAAGCAGTGTCTGAATCACCGATGGATGCTCTATCGGCAACGCAATGATTCGATTTTTCATTGGATAGAAGTGGTCAGACAATCCCTTTAGAATTGTGTTGTTGGCTTCGGTTGCGCAGCTTGTAAAAAATATCTCCTCCGGTTCAGCTCCAATGGCTTTGGCAACCTGAACTCTGGAATTTTCAAGCAGACTTGCCGATTCAAATGCCTGTTTGTATAAAGAAGAAGCGTTACCATAGTTTCGGGCCAGAACGCTGCCCATTTTTGCGATGACCTTCGGGGATACTTTGGTTGTAGCGTTGTTGTCCAGATAGATTTCTTTTCTTCTGTTGGTAATAGTCGCAACTGCAGATTTAATAGTCTGCATAAAAGTTCCTATTGATAACTTCAGACTGAACCTATTCTTTTTTTCCATGTTTGTCCCCGCTTTGTTTTAACTCTTTTATAACCCAGTTGGACGCGGTTTTCAAGAGAACGGCAAAGATTCAGAAGATTTTCAATTCGATATATGAATTTGCCTCTAGTATTTCAGCCCTTTTGGCGAGCGGCCATCGGTAGCGAATCCTTTTTCCCTGAGCCACGCCGGGTCGCGGTAATCAAACCATTGAATCTGATACCAGCGACTTTTTTCGGGAGGAAGTATTGATTCAAGCTGCTCGGGAGTAAGTTTTGCCCTGGCCAGATCTTTTTTCTCCCCCGCAGTCTGGGAAAAAATGGCTTTGGTCAGGTCAGTTTCTTCAAAATGGGTGCCGACCAGATAACATTTCTCGAATGCTGTTTTTTCACAATTGGCATTCTTTATCTTGGCATAACCAAGATGGCAATCTGAAAAAACCGCTTCGCTGAGGTTGGTTTCAGAAAAATCTACCCACATGAAGAAGAAACCCTCAAATTTTCGTTTGGAAAGATCGAGTCCTTTAAAGCTGATTCTTACCATGGGAGTCCTGGTGATATATTCATTCCAGGCAGCCCGGCCCTTGTCAAGAAAAGCCATGGTTTCGATCTGCTCCTGTGAGAGCTGCTGCTGATCTTTGTAGGCTGACATGGCGCTGGAAAAATAGAAATAACCATAGCCTGCCACAACAAAAATCATCAAAAAGCCAAAAACAAGCATGAAAGTCTTGACTGGCTTAAGCTCTGCACCGGCGACATTAAAAGACTTTCCGGTCAAAAACAGATAACACAGATCAAAAATTGCATTCATTGAAACCAAAATTGCCATCAACGATGGAAGACCGATAAAAATCCCGGCAAGTTCAGCCAATGGGCTGTTATCTGGGTTCAAATTCAAAAATTTTTCCAATTTGGTGATCAGAACTATCATTCCGATAAAAATTGCTGATACAAAAGTCATTTGAAAAAAGTTTTTTAAAATTCCAAACGGCGCGCTGCTTCTTGTGTAAACCGTCTTGTCGTCATCGAAAAAAAACGAAAAAATGCCAATCTGAGGATACAACCTGCCCAGGAAACCAATACTGACTTCTTTATCCGAATAATCCGGTCTTTTCTTTGCCATAAGTGTTATCCGCCGTTACCTAATTATAAAAAGCGATTTTAAATCAAAGCCCATCGAAAATCAGCGAACTGTGATCACCCAATCATATCCAGTCATTCAGCATAAGAAGATGTTCTCGTCATGATTCGATCAATTCTGGCACAATAAAAGGCTAAATCTTCGATCGGCAATTATATCACATTAAAAGTATTGAAGTCCGATTGTCAATTTAGAAAGAAAATGTCGCCACTAAATATAGTGGGCCTGCCAGACTGTTAGAGTCTGTCTGGCAGGCCCGAGCTGGTCAATCAAACATTTATTTTCTTCTGGCGGCCATGGGAACTGGCATGAACTCTTTTTTGCCGGGAATATGCTTATAGCTGACCAGGCCTTCGACCGGGCAGACCATACTGCAGATCATGCAGCTCAGACAATGGTCATGATCGGGAACCGGACGGCGCTTTTCTCCGTCCCAGCCGAGATTCTGACCGCCCGCATCCTGGCAGACAATGTAGCACTGGCCACAGCCGATGCAGCGGTCGAGATCAAACTCGGCAGCACCCTGCCGACTCAGGTCAAATTCATCGGTCGGCACGATGTTTTTCAGCGATTTTCCGACAACATCATGCAAACATTTGAATTTGCGATCGTCCATCCAGTCTGAAAGGCCTTCAGCCATATCTTCGACGATTCTTTGACCATAATGAATGATTCCGGTGGTTACCTGAATAGCTGACGCACCACAAAGCAGGTATTCAGCCATATCAACCCAGGTTTCTGCACCACCACAGCCAATGATCGGGATCTTGAGTTCGCGGCACTGAGCAAGTTCGGCAACGCACTTCAGGCCGATCGGCTTGATAGCCGGGCCTGACATGCCGCTCATCGCGCCTTTTCCAAAAACGTTGGGGCGGGGAACATAATCTTCGAGCCCAACCTCAGTAAGCGCCCTTACCGTATTGATTGCGGTAATGCCATCGGCACCGCCGCGCTGCGCGTAAAGCGCCGGCACCGTAATTTCGGTAACATTTGAAGTCAGTTTTGCCAGAATCGGAATTTTAACGGTTCGTCGAACTGCACTGGTGAATTTTTCGATCAGTTCCATTGCCTGGCCAACTTTCATGCCAGAACCCTCTACGGTCATGTGTGGGCACGAAAAGTTCAGTTCGAGCATATCGGCGCCGTTGTCTTCGCCCATTTTTGCCAGTTCTACCCATTCATCGAGGGAAAAACCCATGATGCTGGCAATGAGAACATGGCGTGGGTAATGCTTTTTCAGCCAGCGGATGTCAGACCAGTTGTCAGCCATGGGCCGGTCAGTCGTCTGTTCGACATTTTGAAGTCCGACCAGAGGCTTGGCTTCGTAATTATAGGCGGCCATTCGCGGTGAAGGATGAATAATTTTGGTGCGGTCGTGGGCAATAGTCTTGTAGGCAACTCCACCCCACCCGGCATCGAAGGCCCGCGCCACCATTTCGGCGGTATTTGAAACCGGAGATGATGACAATAAAAATGGATTAGGAAATTTTACGCCGCAGATATCGATCGACAGATCACGGATCTTTGCCATCTTACTTCACCGCCTTTTTACTTTTCGCCGGTTTTTTGGCCGGGGCTTTGACCATGCCTTTTTCCGAATCGAGCATTTCAACTATTTTTTTACCGGCCGCTTTGCCGTCGGCAACCGCTTCAACCACCAGTGCCGGGCCACGAACGATATCGCCGCCCGAAAAAATACGGGGGTGCGAAGTTGAAACACCATCTTTTCTGGTTTCAACCAGACCGCGATTATTGAATTTTACCTTTGCACAGGCTTTTCTGGTTTCTGTTTCAGGCCGATAGCCCAGCGCAGAAATAAACAAATCAATATTCAGATGGAAATCGGTGCCGGACTGGGTGATAAGATTGGCCGCCGAAGTGTCACCGGGCTTTTTCCAATCGGTTTCAAGGCCATCGAGGCCAGTTACACAGCCTTTTTCGTTTCCGGTCAGTCGGGTGACGACCGACATGGTTCTAAAGCAGACATTGTTGGCCATCGCCATCTGTACGTCATGGTCTGAAGCAGGCATTTCGCGGAAGCTGCGACGATAGAGCAGGTAAACGCGATTGGCCCCGAGAGCCATGGCAGTAGTAGCCGCATCCATGGCAACCGAACCACCGCCATAGACGGCAACATTTTTACCCTTCACCAGCCGGGCCAGGGCTTTCTGTTCACCGGTTCGAACTCCGGCCAGGAAATCCCGGGCGGTATAAACATTCTTCAATTCAATGCCGGGTATTTTAATTTCGACCGGTTTCCAGGCACCGGGCGCATAAAAAACGGCTTCATAGCCTTTTTCGAGTAATTTTTCGACGCCCGCATCACCGATTTTTTTGCCACAGCTGATCTTTACGCCAAGATTCTGCACATCTTTAATTTCACGATCGAGAAATTCTGCATTGAGCCGAAAAGAAGGAACCCCGTAGCGCAGCACCCCACCAGGTTTTTCCATGCCTTCAAAAATTTCGGCCTGGTAGCCATGGCTGGCAACTTCAGCGGCGCACGCAAGACCTGCTGGCCCGGAGCCAATTACCGCCACTTTCCCCTTTTTGCCAGAAACTTTTTCCATGGGGTTAAAACCGCTTGTCCAGCCGTGTTCGACCAGAAAGCGCTGAATCTGGCCAATATCGATTGCGCGGTCGAGGCCTGCCGCCACGCAGCCTTTCTGGCACAACTGCTCGGTTGGGCAGACGACGGCGCAGATTCCACCAAGAATGTTGTTTTGTTTTATCGTGCGAATTGCCCCTTTAACATTGCGTAATCGCAGTTTACGAATGAATTCAGCCGGGTTTGTGCCAGCAGGGCAGGCTTTAGTGCATGGCGCGTCGTGGCAAAGGTGACATCTGGAAGCTTCATTAACTGCCTGAGTCAACGACCAGCCTTTTTCCATGTCGGAAAGGTTTTCGACACGCGAAGAATTTCTACATTTTTTTTGCATGATTGAATGGTTTCCCCCTGATAAGATCACGACAGAACTTTTGCTTTATATAAGAAGTATTACCGGCAAAGTCTAGCACAGCTCATCTGGCAGTCAAACTATTTTTGCAGAATTGACAAAATGAATAGTACCAATCACATTTAATTACCCCGTATTTCATTTATCTGAAACGGTTCGACCCCAAAGCAAATTTCTTTTGTAACCCGCATAAAACGGCATCAATTCTTTAAATACATGCTTGAGACAAATCGTGCGTATTTTTTCAGTGCTATAATGGCGCAGACATCGGCCTATATGATATGATTGACCTGTTTTCTGAAAACCTTCAGAGAAACTTTTTTCCAGTCAAAGTTTTAATTTATGCTAACTTCAGATTGTCAAAATGTTTTCTTCTGCCCCTTCAAGGCTGAGGCAGAACTTCTTGCAGCCAACATTCCCGATTGCCGCAAGCTTAATTCGCAAACCTGGTCTTCTCAAAAGACCATGATTTTCACCTGGAACGGTGCAGGATTTCTGCCCATGCAAAAATTTCTCGACTGTTTTCCCCTTGATGAACTCAAAACCAGAAACATTTTTTTGTTTGGATGCGCCGGATCGGTTGATGACAGCCACCATCCCGGCCAGATTTTCTCAATCAATCAGGTCAGGTTCGAAAAAGAATCACACGATCTCGATTCGGTCAAAGAGCTGAAAACGATTATGGTTTTGACCAAAGACGCGCCGGTTCAATCGAATATTCTGCGGCAGAACATATTTGAGAAACATGGCAGTTGCCTGATCGATATGGAAAGTTTTCACTTCATTCAATATTTCAACAAACATTTGATTGAAACCAGAATCATACGATTTGTCAGCGACACCCCTTCCTTCCAATTCCGACTGCCTTTCTCGAAAGAACTGACAGGCAGATTCGCCGCAGAATACACTAAGCTGCTGAACCTATAAAACCGGTGTGTAAAAAACCGCTCTTAGATATCGATGGGGCACGAATTTTGCAGTAATGCCGGTAATCGATTCGGTTGAACCGATTATCAATGCCCCATCTGGCGCAACAACCCTTGAAATTCTTTCAAATAACGAAAGCTTGTCTTTTTCTGAAAAATAGATGGCAACATTTCGACAAAACACAATATCAAAAGGAATTGGGAAAGCAAAAGGTTCCATGAGATTTATGGATGAAAAAGATGCCATTGCCCTTATTTCATCGCGAATTTTGAATTTTTCGCCATCGCGGGTAAACCATTTTTGCAAAAATGCGGGATTCAAACCCCGCTCCATTTCCATCTGACTGTAAACGCCGTAGCTGGCGCGCTTTATTGCCTGGTCAGAAATATCGGTTCCAAGAATCTGGGGGGAAAAACCTGGCAGGTTACCGATAAGCTCACGAACAACGATACCAATGCTGTAAACTTCCTGACCGGTAGAGCAGGCGGCACTCCAGATTCTCAAAGGCACCGGTGCGCCGGGGGGCAGATTTTTTTTCCGCCGGTCGATAAGTTCTGGCAAAAGTTTATGCTGCAAAAGTTCAAAGGGCGAAGAGTCGCGAAAAAAAGAAGTTTCGTTGGTGGTCATGGCATCAACCACCATTCTTTGCAACCGCTTCGAATTATCGGCGCGAACTTTGTAAAAAAGCTCACTGAATGTTTCTGAACCGGTTTCTTTAAGCAATTGGGCAAGCCTACTCTCAATCAGGTATCCCTTACCCGCATCGAGAACAATTCCACAGGCCTGATAAATCAGCTGCGACCATACTTTAACTTCATCAGGTGTGATCGAGATCATTTAGAATATTCCCCGAACCGCCCCCATTATTTTGGCAGCTATAGTATCGAGAGGCAAGACGGCATCTGCCAGGCCATTTTCCACAATCGCCCGTGGCATGCCATAAACCACTGAAGACGCTTCATCCTGAGCAATCGAGAAGCAGCCGCCACGTTTGAGCAATCTGGTGCCAAGCAAACCATCGTTACCCATTCCCGTCATTATTACAGACACGGCTTGTCCGGGAAAATTAAGCGAGACCGAACGAAACAGATAATCGACGGAAGGTCGGCAGTTGTTTTCTGGCGGATCGGCGGTGATTTCGATTAGAATCTGATTTTCGGGGCCTGCTTTAAGCCTCATCTGGCTTCCACCCGGAGCAATGTAAACTACCCCGGGGCAGGCAACTTCGCCCGTTTCAGCTTCTTTTACCTTCAACCGGCATTTGCTGTTCAGGCTTTCTGCCAGGGGTTGGGTAAAAAGAGGTGGCATGTGCTGAACAACAAAAACAGGAACTCCAAGTTCACCCGATAATCTGGTTAAAACTTCGACCAGGGCTACGGGCCCACCAGTTGAGACGCCGATCAGAACCATTCTGGGATTTTTCCGCGATTGATTCCTGTTTTCACTTGTCCTGGCAGGCAAAGATGTTTCCGGCACCGATTTAACCGTATTTGAAACCTCAATTTTGCCTGCGTTTAAAATATCTTTTGAAGAATTTCCCAGAATGGAACGTATTTCAAGCCGGCTTTGCCAGGCCCTGATCAATGGCTTAAGGCTTTCAATCATTTTGCTTCTGCATTCATCGAGAGATTCACCTTCTGGTTTGGTGATGAAATCGAAGGCTCCCTTTTCAAGAGCACTCATGGTCAACTGCCCGCCTCGAATGGTCAGGGCACTAATTACCAGAACTCCACAGCCGAGGTTTTCCTTTTTTATCGCGTCAAGTACTGCCAGACCGTCCATGCCCGGCATTTCAATATCAAGGGTCACCAGATCCGGCTTAAGCTCCCTGATCCTGGAAAGAGCGGCATTTCCGCCGGGAGCAGTGCCGACAACCTCGGCCATTCCCGTAGCGGTTACTGCCTCAGAAAGGATTCGGCGATACAATATGGTATCATCGACCACCAGCACTTTTAAGGTCATCTTGAGCCGGCCTCGCCGTGGGCAAGACGGTCTTCAACCTTTTCATCAAGAATGGCATCGAGAGACAAAAGCCCTACCAGCATTTTGTCAGAATGGAAAACGCCTTTAAGGGTGACCGCCTGAAAAGCGGGAAGATTTTCGGGAACGGGAAGCAGGCATGCCTCATCGAAAGGCACCACTTCGCCAACCTTATCGACCAGCAAACCAATTTGTTCCTGCTGCCATTCTGCAATAAAAATGCGCGAATGCTGACCGATTTCAATCTGGTTCAATCCAATTTTTTTGCCCAGGTCGATAATGGTGACGATACGCCCGCGCAGGTTCATTATTCCCACAATGAAATCCGGCGCGTGGTGAACCGGCGTAATTTCGCCAATTCTAACCACTTCACGCACCAGATCTGTGGTCAATCCATAAAGACGATCATCGACAATGAAAGTGGCCACCAATTTACTGGTCAAATCTTCATTTTCATCATAGTCCTGCATTTTACAGTCCCTTTGGGTTCAAACAAATGTTTAAGTTATTAGAATTGTCAGGGGCAGTCGACTTTTTCAGACCCGAAAATTGGCGATCAGAGTTCGCAATTGTTCAGACAATCTTGAAAGCTCGGTTGCGCTGGCGTTGATCTGTTTGCTTGCATCATCGAGCTCACCGGCGCTGACACTAACTCCTGCTATTTCTTTCGCTATTCCCTCAGAGACGGAAGAAGTTTGAGAAACACGCTCATTGGCTTCACTTACCCCAGAAGTGGCCCGGGCAATATTGCCGGCGATATCGCGAGTAACCGAAGACTGCTCTTCAATTGCAATGGCAATGGTGGTAACAATTTCACTGACGTTTCTGATAACCGCAGAAATCTTGTCGATATCAAGAATCGCCGAACCGGTTGAAGACTGAATTCCTTTAATACGGGCCTTGATGTCTTCAGTTGCGGAATCTGTCTGCTTGGCAAGTTCTTTGATTTCGTTAGCGACAACGGCGAATCCTTTTCCGGCAGAACCGGCACGAGCGGCTTCGATGGTGGCATTAAGCGCAAGCATGTTGGTCTGGGCAGAAATACTGGTGATCGCTTCGGTCACCTTTCCAATTTCATGGGCTGAGCGACCAAGTTCTTTCATCATGTTGGCTACGGCAACGGCCTGTTCAACCGCTTCATTGGAAATGCTTCTGGCCTTGTCGGTATTTCCCGCTATTTCACTGATGGTGGCGGTCATTTCTTCGGTGGCAGCAGCTACTGAAGAAAGGTTAGTGGTGGTTCCAGCCATGCCCTGGGCAACAGATTTGCTGTTTGCACTCATTTCTTCGGCAGCAGCAGCAACGGTCGAAGACTTTTCAGTCACGCGCCCTGTTTCTTCCACCATTTTTCTGGAAGTTACGGTCAGCTGGGTCGAGGCGGAAGCAAGAGTTTGAGCACTTTCGCCCACATTGCCGATCATTTTAGCCAGTTCTTTTACCATGGTTGCAATTGCGATCATCAGTTCATCGCCGTTGGATCTTGGCTTTACCTGCACCTGCAGGTTGCCCCGGGCAATTTCTTTGGCGGTGTTGGAAATGCTGTGCATTGAATCAATCAGTGAATTAAGATTGCATTTAATCTCATTAAAATCTCCCTGATATTCTTCGGTAATAATCCTGGGAATATCACCTTTCGAGATGCGGTCAACATATTCAGCCGAAACGTTCAATGGCCCGATTACCGCATCGAGCGTCTTATTTACTCCTTCAAGAAGAGGTCTGAATTCAAAATTGATTCTTTCTACACGACCGCGGGTTGCCAGTTTACCTGAGACTGCCGCCTGAATAAGACGGTCCATTTCTTCTTTGAAAACACTTAGAATAGTGTTGATGTTGGTGCTGAAATAAATCCCGATACCAAGGGCAAAGACGAAGCCGATCATCATTCCATAAACCGTAAAATTTTCAACGCGGTCTGCCTCAATCTCGGCTTGCTTTGTAGCTTCGAGGGCAACCGTTTCATTGATTTGAACTATTTTTTCCATCAAAGCTTCGGCCTGATTTTCTATCTCTGGTATTTCATGCTGGGCAATATGATCGAGCCTCTCATAAAGATCAATGGCTTTAGTTGAGAAAACCAGCATGGCATCAAAATGAGAAAAAACACCTTCAGCTGCCGGAACCATATCGTTTGAAAAGATGCGCCGTGCAGCTTCAATATCGCCATTGCGAACCAGAGCCTTAATTTTCTTCACGGCACTATGAAATTCCAGATGGTCAGCCCTCATTTCCTCAAATTGTTTTTTGAGATCTTCATTTTTGGTAGTGAAAGTCGGCAGCCATTTTCCGAAATTGCATGCGGTATGATCTTCTCCACCCGTCAATTCTTTCTGACTATTTAAAAGATCGAGGGCTTGCATCTCAAGAGAAAGATGATCATAGCGAAATCTCTGCAAATCTCTCTCAAGTTTTACCGGGTTTTGAATTCCCAGAGAATTAAGCTCGCGAGCAGCTTTTAGATAATTTTCATTAACATTTTCCCATTTCTGTAGAACGGGTTTAAAACTCTGCCATACCTCAGCCTCTTCACGAGTCTGGGGAAGCGGCTCATATTTTCTGAAGGCGGCCTGATAATCGTTTTTTGCCTCATCGGCAATCTTAAGATGTTCATTGAATTCTTCATCACTAAGATTCGGGTTCAGCAGCGATTTTTGAGAAGCAGTAAGCAATTCAAGTTGTCGTTCAGCCATGAGAAGACTCTGAATGCTGGGAAGCCGCACTTTTCCAATTTCGGTTAAATTGCGTTCAAGGACTCCAGCGCCATAATAACCGGTATAACCAACGATAAGGGTTATTAGGGCTACGGTTATAAAACCGCCGAGCAGTTTTTTTCCAAGGGTCACATTTTCCAACATATTGTTCTCCAATAAATGGTATTAAATACTTTTTTGATTTTTTGCTTGAAACGTTTCATCTACTAAGGTTTCGGGAAAGATTTCGACGCAGGCTTTCAAGAAGTTGATCGCGGTCTAGTTTGATCTGGTAATCAGTAATTCCTGCCGCTTTCCCCTGCTCAATATCTTCCTCGCCGGCCAGTGATGTAAGGCCAATAACCGGCATTTCAGCGAATCTTTTATCAGCCCGAATATTTCTGGCAAGCCCAAGACCGTTCAATCTCGGCATTTCAATATCCGTTACCACGGCTTCGATACGATTTTCCATTTTGCACAGCAGTTCCCATGCCGTTTGTCCATCGGCGGCCTCAATGACCTGAAACCCCTCAGATTCAATGAAGCGTTTGACCTGGCTTCTGAAAAAGTCAGAATCTTCAGCCAGCAGAATAAATCTGCCCTCCGCTTGTGTTTGACGATCTGCACCATCCTCAAGGTTCCAATCGTTAAAGACAGTCTGAACGATTTCGACCAGATCTACGACCAGCATCACCCGATCGTGGAAAATCGCTGACCCGGCAATTCCTTTGTTTCTGTGGGTAGTCTGATCAATATTGAGACCAGCTTCAATCACATCGACCGGCATCGCTACAAGAAGGCCAACTTCGCGGTTTCCCAGAGATGATACGATTACCGCCAATGACTGGTCTTCAGAAATTGGCTTAACATCGGCAGCATCGCTCAAGGTAACCAATGGCAGGCTGTTTCCACGATACTGCATGGTTCGACGCCCCGCCGAAAACTCAACCTGATTTCTGCCAATGCGCTCGATCCGCTGAACCAGTCCCATCGGAACACAGCACAGCTCATCAGGACGATTATGAAAAGTTAGAAATGAAAGAGCATCGCATAACTTTTCGCGGGCGGTTTCAGCTGCAATCATTGCCGCGCGATCGGTTCCGGCAACATGACGCATCGCAGCTTTGGCTGCAAGACCTGCAGCATCAATAATCAGGGCCACTTTCCCGTCTCCCATGATGGTCGCGCCGGCGTATTCCTGCAGTGATTTCAAGTGGCGCCCAAGGGGCTTTACCACAATTTCTTCCGTATTGAAAAACTGATCGACTATCATGCCATATTGAAAAGTGCCGGTCGAAATAACCACGATATTCAGATCGTCACAGGCATGATAACGTCTATCAGTGGCTTCACGGATTTCTGCCGTAGAAATTTCTTTGTTTTCAGATTCAATTTTTATTGAGCCTTTCAGGGGCGACCTGCGGCTTCGTCGATCCGCAATGTTTCGCCGCCGGTCCGGAAAACTCTGACCGGTTTCATTATCTGCGACCTGTTTTTTTATGCCAAGAACTTCGGCAAGAGAGACTATGGGTAAAAGTTTTTCTCGAAGCTTCATCACCTCAGCGTCACCGACAATCTCGATTCGGCTCTGAATCTGAGCGGCAGGAACCCGGGTAAGTTCAAGAACATTGATCTGTGGTATGGCGAAACGTTCTTTTTCTACAGCAACTACCAGTGAAGGAATAATGGCCAGTGTGAGAGGCAACTTGATGCAAAACCTGGTGCCATCGCCTACCTTTGACTCAATCTCAACTTTACCGCCAAGCTGATCCAGATTCGATTTAACCACATCCATGCCAACGCCACGGCCCGAGATTTCGCTCAACTTTTCAGCAGTAGAAAGGCCAGGCAGAAAAATAAGGGCGGTTTTTTCAGCTTCTGACATTCCCTGAATGCGGTCAGAAGAGATTAGCCCCTTTGCCACTGCACTGGCAGCAATTTTAACGGGGTCAATGCCTCTTCCATCATCGATGATTTCAACAATCACCTGGCCGGCCTCATGAAATGCCCTTAAAATAATTTTACCGGTGATCGGCTTTCCCTTTTTCTTGCGCTCTTCGGGGCTTTCTATGCCATGGTCACAGGAATTGCGAATCATATGAGTCAAAGGGTCATTCAACCCCTCGATCAGGGTTTTATCCATTTCAACATCTTTGCCTTCAACGACCAGCTGAATTTCTTTGTTCTGACTGCGTGCCATATCGCGCACTACCCGTGGAAATTTGCCAAAAACATTTCCGATAGGCTGCATACGGGTCTGCATGATCGCTTCCTGAAGTTCGGAAGTTACCAGACTGACTCTCTGACTGCCGGCATGAACACCACGAAAATCGTTTATCGAAAGTGATTCACGCAGCTGATTTCGGCTAAGCACAAGCTCTCCCGCAAGATTCATCAGGGTTTCAAGCACTTCAACACTTACCCTCAGGGTTTTATCAACTCCAGAACTGGCAGGAGCTGAAATACCGGGCTTCAATTTCTCTTTGGCCTTTGCCTGGCCTGACTCAGACGAAGCAATTACTTCAATTTCCGGGCCGGAAATCCCCTCTATCTGCAATGGTGGTGGAGCTTCGGGTTGATTTTTGTCGGGTGAAACCAGAAGTTTGATCTTTTCTGCGGGCAGTTCGAGCACCATTTCAATCTCATCGGGCCCAACTTCGGTGGCAAATAAAACATGAAACGGAATTGTTGAACTGGGTTCCTGCTCAAGGGTTCCAACCGCTTCGGCGTTAATCTGAGAGTCGATTATTTTGCCAAAAGCTACGAGGAGACGCTGAATATCCAAAAGATTCTTGCCTTTGCCATCGATATCCTCGATAAGGTCGTATTCAGCATAGTAGACATGATGACCGCTTTTCCGTGCCAGTTCCAGGTCCATTTCAGAGACATTCAAAAAGGCTCCTGGAGGGAGCTTTACTGCGGCGGGCTGATGAAAATAGCCTTTTTCTTCTGGCGAAAGGAAGGAAGTGGCCAAACCAGCAAGCTGAACCAGGTTGTCGGAAATATCAATGCTGTTGCTGGTATAAACATTATTGAGCAAATCACGGAGTTTATCAAAGCTGATTAAAAGAACATTGACCACTTCAGCATTTGGACAAATAACCCTGGAACGAATAAGATCTAGGACTGATTCTGTTTTATGGGATAATTCCTGGATTTTTTTCAATCCGAAAAGCGAACTGCCACCTTTGATTGAATGGGCTGCCCTGAAAACCTTGTTTACCAAATCTTCATCAATATTCTGGCCTTGTTCTTCAATCAATAAAAGATCATTTTCGATTCCGGCGAGCTGTTCATTGGTTTCTGCGAGAAATTCTCTTAACAGTTCATCATTGCTTAAACTCATGCCTGCTTCTCTTGAACCTGGTTAATCTTAAATCTTTTGTCAAGCTGAAGAACCGAAAAAAGTTCTGCCAGCTGGGGTTTTACCTGGTCAACGATCAATTCCCCCGAAACCGATCTAAGGGAATTATGAGCAGATACTAAGAGACCAATGCTGGGTGAATCGATGTGATCGGCATCACGAAGGTCGATTCTGATGGTGGTAATTCCTGATCTGATTGTGTCTAGAAGGGCTTTTCGCAAAATTTCCGAGCTTGAGCTCTGAACGAAATCGCCCTTTATCAAAAATTTTGCAACCTGACCGTCAAGTGTTTTATCAAATGCTATCATTTTTCACAACCCTTCCAGCCTTCAGCTGGCAACAACAAAGCCGCACCTGACCATTGCAGTTACCCGGATAAAACCGGGCAATATTCATTTCCAAGAAGCTCTAGTCAAAACGCACGAATTATAGTAACATCAAAATAGTATCATCAAATTCAAATAGATTCAAGATCTGATAGAAAACAAAACGGTGATACCATATAACACAACTGCCTAAGGATACGGGCTGATGGCAACCGACAAACTTGCAAATTCCACCGAAGTGCTAATTACAGCACCATTGATTCTGGTGGTTGACGACGATTTCTGCAGCAATTTAACCTTACAGACAATCCTTTCTCAGGAAGGATTTCGTGCGACCACCGCCACCGACTCAACAACCTGTTTTGCCGCCATAAAAAACAATCAGCCCGATCTGATTCTTCTTGATGTTGAGTTCCCCGATGAGTCGGGCTTCGATATCTGTCGAAAAATTCACGAAAATCCAGGCACAACAAATATCCCGGTGCTGTTTATTTCAGCCAATGATGATGTAAAATCAAAGGTAAAAGGCTTTGAAGCCGGGGGCGTAGATTACATAACCAAACCCTGGCAGAAAGAGGAAATTCTTGCCAGAGTAAGAACTCACCTTCGCCTTCAACAGGCATTGCAATTTCGCAGTGAATTGCAAAGCATGAAACTTGAAAAGCTAAAACAAGCTCAAGATGCTTCTCTGGTAAAATCCCATGACTCCCCTGAAGCCAGATTTTCGGTCTTTTTCAAGCCACTCCAGGAACTCGGGGGAGATTTTTACGACGTCATCAAGCTGGGCGATCAGATTTTTGATTACATAATTGCTGATATAAGCGGCCATGACATTAGTATTGCCCTGATCAGTTCTGCACTAAAAATGCTGCTGCGGCAGAACAGCAGCATCCTTTCAACCCCAAGGGACACACTTCTGGATATTAACAAAGCTATTCCAGCGGTCATTCGGCCAGATCAGTTCGTTGCCCTGACCATCATAAGATTGAACCGGAAAGCCGGTAAAGCATGGTTAGTCAATGCAGGGAACCCCTCCCCGGTCTATTTTTCATCGCAAAATAAGAACCACGAGATTTTGAATATAACCGGTGATCTGGTCGGAATTTTCCAGGATGTCAGCTTTCAGTTGTATGAAATGAAAATTGTTGCCGGCGACAGGTTTTATATCTATTCGGACGGAATTCTGGATCTTTTTACCGAAGCCGGAAAAAGCCTGAAAGAAAAATCGTCAGCAGCAGCAGATTATCTGGCAGGAATCTCCGACAGCGATTCTGCAACTTTTTCCCAAAAATTATCAGACAGGGCAAAAAAGCTGGTCAAGCCAGAGGATGACATGGTTGCCATGTGTGTTGAGGTGTAAATTGGGTTCAAATAAAATTTTTATATGGCGCCGGCAAATGTCGGCCAATTTAGAACTTATCAACCAGATATGCCAGGAACTTTCAGCAATTCTTGAGCTGAATTGCAGGAAACACGATCTTTTTGCCTGCGATCTTTTGCTGCGTGAAATGCTGCTGAATTCGATCAATCATGGGTGCAAGGGTGAGCCAGAAAGATTGATTCACTTGAAATTTTCTCTCTCACACCAGCACATTCAGATAACAATGAAAGATCCCGGTTTCGGGTTCAACCACACAAAAGAAATCGAGTCAACCATTAACCCTGACAACGAGTCTGGCAGAGGTTTGCAAATCATCAGGAAATACTCTAATAAAATTCGCTTCAACAAAAGTGGAAACTGTATTTCAATTAAACGTTCTTTTAACAATTTTCATTAATTTCTTTTTCCAGGATTTCTTCAAGAATCTTCCATTCATCGAGCAAGGTTTTATAATCTTTTTCAGACCAGTCTTTATCTTTCTCGATGCCGGACTCAAGAAATGCAGCAGCATCAGCCAACCTGAAGCACGAAAGATTTGATGCAGAGCCTTTGATCGCATGAGCTATTTTTTTTACTCTGGCCTGATCTTTACTAATAAATGCTTTTTCAAGCTGATCGAGGCGCTGCAAAGTATCCCTTTTGAAACCACAGAACAATTGCTTTAACAACGAGGGGTCGGCGCCAATCTGACGGATAAGGTTTTCTTTATCGAAAACTGCAGATGATCCTTTATCAGCCGGTTTGTGGTCACCACTCTTTTCTGTACCATGCAAATGCAGATATTTTTTTAGAATTTTAGAAATGCTATTCAAAGTTACTGGCTTGATAAGATAATCATTCATTCCTGAATCGACACATCTTTTCAGTTCTTCTTTTTCAGCCGTTGCAGTCAAGGCAATTATCGGAACCTCTTTCAAAAAAAGTTTTCTGCTTTTTCTTATTCGTATACTTGCACTTTGCCCGTCGATATCCGGCATATTCAAGTCCATTAAAATAAGGTCAGGCTTTTCAATTTCCGCCATTTTTATGGCCGCAGTACCTCTTTTGGCCTCAATAATCCTGACCTTGGGCAACAGTTTTCTGATCATCAATCTTGCAAGAAGCATGTTTGTTTCAATGTCTTCAACAATCAATATGGTAAGATCTTCACCGGATTCCAAAAAGTAAATAGATTCTGAAGTATCCTTTTCTTTTTGAATTTCTTCATCAAGCAAGCCTTCTGACTGTACAATCCCCGCGTCAATGGTAAAAAAGAAATCAGTTCCAAAACCTATATCACTGACTACTTCGATTTTGCTTCCCATCTTTTCAGCAAGCATCTGTGATATTGCGAGCCCTAGGCCAGTTCCACCATATTTTTTCGAAATCGATGAATCTGCCTGAGAAAATGATTCAAAAATTCGATTAATCTGACTTTTTGAAATTCCAATTCCTGTGTCTTTTACATGAAAGGTTATTTCGCATCGCTCTCGACCCTTATGAGAGAATTGAACTTTAACCTCTACTTTTCCCTGGTCGGTGAATTTTATCCCATTGCCAATCAAATTTATCAATATTTGCCTGAGTTTATCTGCATCGATTTCAATCATCTCTGGTAGATTTTCTGGAACATCAATTGATAAACCTATTTTCTTCTGATCAGCCTGAAAACTCATCATTGAAATTGTCTGGACAAGAAGTTTTCGTAAATCAACTGCAGAAGCTTCCAATTCGACAAAACCAGCCTCGATCTTGGAAAAATCAAGAATATTGTTTACAATTGCCAGCAGTGATTTTCCACAGAGGTTAGCCGCGTTCACAAATTCTTTCTGCTCTAGATTCAGCTCAGTATCCTGCAATAGTTCTGTGAACCCGATGATGCCATTGAGCGGAGTGCGAATTTCATGACTCATTCCTGCAAGAAAATCAGATTTTGCTTTACTGGCCATTTCAGCCATATTTTTGGCACTTGCCAGCATTTCTTCTGCCTGTTTTCTTTCGGTTATATCAGTATGTGATCCTGCCATTCTAAATGGTTTTCCATCTGCATCGCGCTCAGCATATCCTCTTGCGTGCATCCATCTGACACTGCCGTCTTTGTGATACATGCGAAATTCGATGTCGTAATTATCTTCCTGGCCATTAAGATAATTTTTTATATAGTCATTAAGACTCTTGCGATCTTCTGGCAAAACCAGATTTTCAAATGTCGACAACTCATTTGAAAGTTCATCTTCTTTATACCCCAACTGCTCTTTCCATCTTGGCGACAAAAAAAGTTCATTGGTTCTTATATTCCAATCCCATATTCCATCGTTGCTGCCTTTAACCGCTAGTTCGAATTGTTCTTTGCTTTTCTTCAAAGCATCTTCAGCTTCTTTTTTTTCGGTAATATCAACCATTATTCCAACAAAACTGCGGGCGCCCGGGACGTCTGACACAGTCGACAGGGAAAAACTGGCCCAGAAGAGCGAACCATCTTTTCTGGAAAACCTTCTTTCAAGATTAAAACGGTCAATTTCACCCGATGTCAGTAATTCCAGCCACTGATCGAGTGCCGAACGATCATCGACAAAGATCAGTTCACGCAAAGTAATCGTTCTAAGCTCAAATTTTGAAAAGCCCGTTTGAACCACCCACCAGTCATTTACAAATTCAAATACCGCATTGCTATCAAGCATAGATATGCCAACCGTAGCCGCCTTGAAAATATTACGCAAAAATTGAATGTTTTTCGCAAGTGCCAGTTGTGTATTCTTGCGGTCAGTAATCAGGCGGCTGCTTGCCCTGTAACCGCGAAAATTACCTGACTGGTCAAAAACTTTCTGGCAAACATGACTGACCCAGTCTATTTTGCCCACCTTTGTAATAATGCGAAACTCAAGCTCATCCCTTTGTTTTACTTCCCTGACTGAATTCAAATAATTGTTAAAATTTTTCTGGTCCTGGTGGTGTACAATTTTCTGGATAAGGTCGTTGTTCTCGTAAAATTCTTCAGAAGAATAACCGGTGATTCTTTTGCAGGATGGTGAAATATAAATGAGCTCACCATTGCATCCTAGCCAATATTCCATATCGTAATTGTATTCTGCCAGCAGACGAAACCGCTCTTCGCTCTCTCTTAAACTTGCTTCAAGCTGCTTTTGCCTGGAAATATCTACTTTCAGCGCAACAAAATTGCAGATTTTTCCCTGTTCATCATTAATTGGAGCAATTACTGCGTGTTCCCAATAAGTGCTACCATCTTTGCGTTTATTAAAGAACTCCCCTTCCCAGATCCTTCCCGAATTAATTTCCTGCCACATTCGAGCAAAATGACAATTAGGAAAATGCTCTGCTTTTAGGATTCTGGGATTTTTCCCAATAGCTTCTTCGAAAGAATAGCCGGTCATACGTGAAAAAAACGGGTTAACATATTCGATATTTCCATGAATATCGGTTATAACAATAGAAACAGGGCATGCTCCGACGGCAGTAGAAAGTTTTCTTACCTGATTCTCTTTTTCCTTCAGCTTCCCTGATGCAAATCTTAGCTGGTCAAAATTTTCTCCGATATTTTTGTTTCCCGACGAAAAAAGCGGGTGAAAAAAAAGAATAATTGAATCTTTTTCTGGAAAGTGCCGGTAAACATTAAACCAACAATTTTCTCTTCTGGAAAAGTATTCAAGATTTGTATCGGAAAGGTTAAAACAGGCTTCAATTATCAGGTCATGCAGATCTCTGTCAATTCCGCAACCTTCAGCAAAAACATCTGACATTTTCTTTCCTTTAAGCTTTGAGCTTTCGATTCCACAAATGCCGGCAAATGAAGAATTTAGAGCAGAGAAAAGAATTGCCATTTCATTGGTCTTTTCGGGTCGAATGATTTTGCATTGTAAAAATCCAAAAACAGCACCTGAAAAACTGTCGGAAAGCGTCTTCATGTTAAGCGAATCTTCCTGAAAATTTTTGATTTCGTTTCGCAAACTATTTTAACATCTTTTAGTAACAATGTTCATGCCTTTGGCAACGTTAAAAAAATCGTATCGGTCATTTCAGTCGGGCAAACACAAATCTTTTGCGCTTAGGAATTTTTAAGAGTATTGTAAAATTGAAATCAGATAAAAGCCCTTAAGAGGAGAAAATATGAAAACGCGATCAGTTTTATTGGTTATGACAATTCTATGCAGTTTCACAATTCTTGCCCAAGCGGGTTTGAATCCTTTCGGAAGAAAGCATAAGCGCACCGGAGAAGAAAACTGTCAGATTATCATTGATAAAGTTAAAAAGACCGACGAAAGTTTTAAAAGATTATTTGAAAACGCTGTCGGCTGGGCGGTTTTTCCATCGATCGGCAAGGCGGGTATCGGCATTGGGGGGGCAGCTGGGAATGGTCGGGTTTACCGCAAGGGACTGTTTATCGGCACCACAACCATGTCGCAAATTTCTGTTGGTTTTCAGCTGGGTGGGCAGGTTTACAGCGAAATCATTTTCTTTCAGGATGACAACACCCTTAATAAATTCAAGAATGGAAAATTTGAACTGGGAGCAAACATTTCGGCGATCGTAGTCAAAGCCGGAGCTGCCGAAACCCTGGGGTTCAAAGACGGCACAATCGTTCTTGTAATGCCCAAAGAAGGGTTGATGTACGAAGCCACGATCAGCGGGCAGAAATTCACGTTCAAAAGCGCAAAATAAGAATTATTTCTGTCACATGCGGGCTGGAAAATTTGTCCAAATTGTCAGCAATATTCTCATCTGGTGAAAACTATGAAAAAGTTACAAATCCTTTTGCTCGTCCTCATCGTTTTTTCAAACATGCCAATATTCGCACAGACTCCGGGAAACGATAAAAAAAGCCTTAAGCTGTGCCGCTCAGTCATCGGAGCTGCTGATATGAAACTGATGGAAACAAAGGAACAGGATCCGAATACGTTTGCCGGGCTTCAGACTTCCCAACAGGTCAAAGAGTTTCTCGCTTACAAAAACTACCATAAATGCCCGATTGCGCCCGAGCAAGAGTACATTTTCGAAAGAAAAGGTGATGAATGGCTTATAAAATGCCCGGTTCACGGCACTCGCGAAGAAATGACAGCCAGGCTCGATGAAATTTCCAAAACAGAAGTTTCGTATTCAAGCATGTTTCCCAAAGATCTCACGGCTGTTTTATTTTTAATCGGGACAATTGTCGCATTTATTCTTTCATTTCGCGAATCTGGGGCTTCTTCAATGCTTCGCTTGCTTGGCGCTCTAATGGCCCTGATGTTTCTAAATGCGATTCTATTCAACAGTTCCGGGCTTGCAAAAGAAATTCTTGCCCGCCGGGCCGCCAATTTTTATGGTCATTGGGTAATTCTGCTGCTGCTGGTTCCCGCCATGTATCTTTTCGCCGAAAATGCATCAAAAAAAGGATACGAAATTGTTTTTGGTAAATCTCGACCAGTATTTTCAGCAATGCTGGTCATTATTCAAGGACTGGCCGGATTCATAGGAGGTTCGGGAACTTTCAGCCATTCGAGCCTGAGTATGTCACCAATCCAGTTTTTTCAAATGCCAGCCATGCTTCTGGCAGTTTCGTGCGTTCCTGCACTGGTTTTCTGGCTGATTGCCAGGCCTTATTCCCGCAGCGAAAAGGCCACAAATGCTGGCTATCTGATGGCCTTCTTCGTCTTCATGATTTTAAATCACAGCATTTTTGCCTTATCCAGTTTCATTTTCAGTTTTTCCCTGGTTGCATAATCGATGAACGGGTAAAAAAAGATTTTAAATTTTTATATCCACCAGTACGTACAGAAAATTGTTGAAATTTATTGATGTTTTTCTTTGTTTGTCTTTGTTGATTTACGGCTGAAAAATAATGGTAAACAAAACATCATTTCGGTTCGAAAGGGGTTATGGATTTGTTTGCCTCCTTATTTTTCAGTCCGGGAAAAAGTTCCCGGATTTTTTTTTACCTGCTGATCCGATAAATTTCAACGGGAGCAGTCTTACCCTTGATCTGAATTTCTCCGAGGCTCTCACATTTAATTCTGTCACCCAGCTCTTCGCTGGTTTCATGATCGACGACGATTGAACCTTTATTCTCGGCTGCCAGTGCGTTAAGACGGGCCGCGAGATTCACCGCATCGCCGATAACCGTATAATCCAGGCGAATACTTCTGGCCCCGAGAATTCCGGCCACCACAGAACCGGTGGCCAGGCCCCAATAACCATCCAGCCCTTTTTCTTCCAATTTTCTCTTCAGCTTCAGGGCAGATTGGACACCTTGCTCAATAGCAGCAGTATTTCCTCCGCACAACTCATGATCGAAGAAAATCAGAACCTTGTTCTCGATCACTTTGTCGATAACCCCTGACGTATCTGCAATGGCATCCTGGCAGGCCTGAAGGTTGAAAGCCAGGTTATCGAGCCAGAATTGTAATTTTTCCTCTTCGTGATGCGCATCGATCGAAGCGAAAAGAATGGTCATTTCGCGGCGTTCACCTGCAACCGCACGGTTGAATGCAGCCGGATCACGCACCAGATTAACCACCGCAGAAGAAACAAATCCGCCAAGAATTGAGCCTTCTTCAAGGCCACGGGCCATTTCATTGAACGAGCGACCAATTCTGCCAAATTCGTCTTCTCTTTCGGCACCGGCCAGGCGAAAACCGAATTTTCCCTGACCGATGGCACCCAGGCCTCTCTGCAATTGCCGCAGCGGATTGATGAAATATCTATAGGCGAGAATCACCAGCACAACAATGATTACTGAAGCGAAAACAAGCAGCCGATTGAATCCCTGTTCAACCTTCATTTGCTGTTCAAAGACTTCTTTAAGAGAAGTTACTCCGGCCAGAATATAGAGGCCCAGAGCTTTACCCGGTTTCGATTTAATCAGCATCTTTTGATCAGCAAGCAGTTCGCGAGAGGTCAGCATGATGCCGACGCGGCGACTGCGGTTTGAAAGATCCCAGACCTGAGGTGGAACTTTTTTCATGGTGGTTTTGTAGTAGCTTTGATGCGCACTTTTGCGCAAAGCGAGAAAATCAAAATTTGCGGGCCTCTCCCCGGGCTTGTCCATCAAAAACTGCAGGTAATCTTCGCTCTCGTTAAACTCGCTCCAGAAACCCAGCAAAATTGCCCGGATCAATCCCTTAATTCGAATTGGAACAGCACTGATTGAAATCTTTATAAAAGTTGAGTCGGCATCAATTAATGACAGCGGGTCAGCAATCAACCGATGGTACATTTCCTCGCCAAGAATTCCCTGAAAGAATTTTTCGAGAAACTCAGCAATCATTTCATTTTTAACCGCATCCAGAGAAAGCCCGTCGGCAGATCGGTTATCTCTAAGCTGCGATTCTGGTCTGAATCTCCCAAGCAATTCTTTCAACAATGGTGAAAACATCTCATTCAAGCCAGAATCATTGGGATTTCCATTCATCCACACGGTATTGAGACCAGTTTCACGCTGCAATGTAAGAAAAACCAGGCTGTTTGCCATTCTTTTTCTGGGATAGTTAGAATTAATCTGCTCTCTGATCATTTCAAGCATTGCTTTATCATTATTTTTACTGAATTTCTCAATAACTTTGGAATCAAGTTCAAGATTTTTCAGACGAAAATAGAAATCTGACATGGTAAGGTTGTAGCGGTCTTCAAGAGTTTGCAGGTTCTTTTCAAGTTCGGCCTCAGCATTCTCGTGAATCGTTACCAGATAGCTGTCGAGGGCAAATTTGACCGCCATTCTTCCCAAACCGGCGGGAAGATAGAAAACTGAAATCATTGCCGCAAGAAAAACCAGTCCCAGCGAAATTCGCCAGCCTCTTTTGAATATTCGGCGCTGCCACAAAACAACTGACAAAATGCAAAATAGCATCGAAAAAGTTGTCAAGAACAGTATTTCTGAAGGTTGAACTGGAATTTTATCGGGTTTTCTACGGGCCAGTATCAGAGTTGCCGATTCACCGACCAGTGCAGGAGCAGAATAGATAAAATGATCGCCAAATTCCATGCAACGGCGGGTTAGATCCATTTTATCGGCAGCATTTATAATAAAAGAACGCAAAGATTTGTTTTTCTGGAGCATTGCTGACCAGAATGGCGGTGAATCTTTCTGGTCAGGTAATATTGCAAGCCCGGTTGTTCTGGGGTCAATGCCGTAATTGAGAACTCTTCGTGTATATCCTGCACTGATTTTTTCCGGATCAAAAATTGCAGCAATCATTACCCTCGGGAAACCAGTATTGGGGTAGAACCAGTAAAGCCATCGAACCTTTCCCCTGGAATTGAAGGGCAGCATAATTCCCTCGTCCTTGTTGCGAATTGCTCTCTGCTGGTCGGGAATTCTGCGGGAATTGACGGGAAAACCGGTCAAGGCAAGAAGATCTTTTGCTGCTTTTTTATACTGTTTGCCATCGCAGGGTTCTTCGTCCATCAACGGCGCAAAACTTCCAAGCAGAAAAGGCTCGTTCATCGTTGAAACAGAGAAATGTTCGATCAGGCGGGTTTCGGGCTGCATACGCACCGCGATTGAAATCTGGTGCACCGGCAGAACCGGAAAAAGAGATTCTCGATAGATCTTTTCGACAATTTCTGGTTTCATTCCCGATTTTATTGCCTGAGCCATTTTGCCTTGAGCGCCGTTGAGATGGGTTAGCAGCTGATATTCCCAGCTGCCGCTTACTTGAATAGTTTCAAGCAGAGCAGAAGAGTTCTGGTGGCTTCTTTCCACAACCTGCTCAAATTCCTGCTGTCTCGATGTTGTCCAATCGATAATCACCAGCAGGAATGGCAAAGAAAGCATAAGCCAGGACAATAAAAGAGTTGCCGGTGAAAAATCCTGGCGTTTTTTCATAATTCGATCACCTCAAAATCTGTGTGCAGCGGGGCAACCACAAGATCAGGCAGGATTCGGCAAACTTCAGAACTTACCACAATATGGCTGAAACGCCCATTTTTTGACCGTGCCTCCAGTTCTTCAGATTCATGTCTTGCGATGCCTGAGAGAATAAACTCTTTTCGCACCCCTTCACCGAATGGGCCTGAAACAAGGTCGCCGCACGCCAGGCCAATGCCTATTCCATAGGCAAATTCTCCCTGTTCAAGCCTCCGAGCGATCGCCGCCTTATGTGCAAGCATCATGGAACGGGCAGCAGCAACTGCATTGCGGCAAACTTCTGACTGGTTATCACCAAAGAAAACAGCGATAATCGCATCGCCGATAAATTTGTCGATTTCACCATTGTACCTGATTATCTCTGAGCTCATGAGCTCTAAATGCCGGTTGAGCATCGATACGATTTCTTCAGGGGGATAGGCTTCGGACATTGTGGTAAAGCTTCTGATATCTGAAGCAAGAACGACACCCCAACGCTTTTGCAATTGCTTTTCCTGTTTTTTCTCAACATCTATGGTGCTGAAAAGGGCGCCCGAGACAAATTTAGCAAGTTCGTGCCTTTCAAACAGGCCCTGGGCCATTCCGTCAAAGGCATTGGCAACATCGCCAAGCTCATCATCACGGTCAAGATTAAGACGCAGATCGAAATTTTTCTGTAAAATTGCCTGAATACCGTTTTCGATAGTCTGTAAGGGCTTTAAGAAATATGAAACCAGACTGAAGGAAATAATAACAATAAGAATAGCGAATGCAGCGGTTACCAGGCGAAGAACCTGCCTCTGGCGACGGGTTATTGAATGCAATGGTTCAAGACTTACCAATGCCCCGATAGTTTTTCCGGGCATCTGCATCGAAGGCTGACAGACAACCAGGCTGTCTTCATTCGCTGCGACTCTGTTTGAGCTATTCCTGGCGCTTTGGGCAAGATGAGAAAGTAAAAATTTTTCGTGAACCGGGGGGCGATTTATCTTTGGCAAAGTTGCCTGAATCAAACCCGACCGGTTTTCGGCACTTGCAATCATCCAGTTTTTATCTGCTCTCTGACCTCGTTGCAGAGCAATTCTCAAATATCGATCAAAAATCTGATCTGCCGGGGCAAAAAACATTACGGCCATTTTAACTTTTCCCGAAATGGCGATATAGTCGAAAAAAATCAGAATTCCTGAATCTCCAAAGGACATGAGAAAACTTTTCTGTCTTGCCATTGAAAATTCACTGAACAGCGAAGAACTGATAACACTCTGATATGCACCTAAACCAAGACGCTGACTCTCATTCAGATTGGCCATTGCTTCATTGTGGGACTTTTCAGAAAAATTCCGCAAGCCCGAGTACATAAGAGGCGAAAAGAATAAAAGTCTGGATTTTTCCTGATTCTTCTTCTCGGGAGAAAAAATCATCTGCTCAGGCTTGCCAAATCTTATAATACCTATCGATTCAAGGGGAACACCAGCCTTTTTAAAATCCGCAAAACATTGCCTGACCACAAAATTATCAGCGTCAACATTTTCAGATTCAATTGTCTGTTTGAACCTGCTGTCGGCCATAAATTTTCTTGCGGCATTTTCAAAAATTATTCGCAATGAACTGCTGTTATCATCGATTTGTCGAAGTTTTGCCCTGATTTCTTCAATCATGGTTCGATAGCGGGCAATATGGTTTTCATCGATGAATGAATTTCCGGCAAGTGCAAGGACAATTACCGGCAAACCGCCAACCATTACGATCAAACCCATAAGTCTCATTCTTACAGAAAAGTTAAAGGGTCTGGCCAATCTAAATCTGACCAGAAAAATCGAAAGCCAGAAAACGACAAGAACTGAAGAGGAAATTTTCAACAGAAATGCATCATTGTTTTCTGTTTTTTCAGCAACCAACCATAGTTCATATGGAAGATGCCTGGGGGTGAAGGTTCGAAAAAGAAAAGTCTGCCGATGAATGATACCGGTGCTGAAAGATGCCACAAGATCGTATCGTTCTTTTTCAGACAAAACCGAGTAAAAATGAAGCAGAGAATTTTCTCCGCGACTCTGTTCGACATTTAAAGGTTTCAAATATTCCTTTAAACTTTCAATCGGCAAAAGAATCGGCACAATCAGGCTTCTGGCGCTTAAATGAATTTGTTCCAGGGTCTTTTTTGCAACAGTTTGAACATCCGGTTTATTTGATGAGATCAAAAGCCAGGCACCTTCAATCTCGCCGGATTTACGTAAAAAATCCCAGATTAAAAACTGTCGTTGGCCATTGAACACAACATCGATGAATCTTCCACCACGATTGTCCAACAGAATCTCTGCCCCAACCCGCGGACCAAAAAGACTTGCCAGGCGATTATTCACCTTTGCTCTTTCGGCCACCCCGACCTTCTGCCAGTCGCACATCTGACTTATTATTCGGGCGATAAAGCCGGTGTTCTGTCTCTCCAACCCTTCGCCTGCCATGGCTTTGAAATTTTGTCCAGACTTGCGAAACAAGAAAAAAGCAGGCTCTTTGCCAAGCCAGTCTACAGGTATTTTTTTTATCAGGCTTTTGCGAAAAACCGCACCATTTTCAGCAAAAAAATCGTTAAGCGAAATCTCTGCTGACTGAATGTATTTGCGCATCTGTGCTTCAAGGGTACAATGGGCATGAAATTGCTGCGCCATCTCCCGGGCTTTTTCCTGACGGTCTTGAATAAATTGCCGTTCGCGAATCTGCTGTTGATAAGCATCCCATTTACCCGCGAGGGGGAGGAGCAATAAAGAAAGCAGAAAAATCAGAATCAGAAAGAAATCTGATCGCCTCTGCATTTACCCTCCAGAAGTGTTTTATCTGGTTTATCTTAGCACAACCATCCCGATCAAAAAATTTTTTTGTAAATTTTGTGTATCTGGTAGTTGTTCTCGATTTTTCCTGACTTAACCAGGTATTTCGTTGTTTATTTTTGTTTTTTGATGTTTAGAAAAAAATAGTTAACAAAAGATCAATTTCGTTCGAAAAGGGTCATGGATTTGTTTGCCTCCTTATTTTTCAGTCCGGGAAAGCTCCCGGATTTTTTTTTGCAAGAAATCCCGGTTCAGGATATTATAAATTCGTTGATTTCAATTTTCCCGGGAGGATTCCATGAGCAACATTACTGAAGCAATCAGTGAAAAAGAACTGAACCGCGACAAGATAAGACATTTTGCCGCAGGAATGCTGCGATGGTTGCTGAATTCAACACCTTCGACCAACTGGCACCATGAGTTTCAGAGTCATTGCAACAGGCTGACTGAAGAATCGACTCTGCTGAACCAGCAGCTTTCAGAAACTGAAAACAAAACCCAGGCGCTGATTCAGGCGGTACCAGGCGCAGCAATGTTCTGGCTCGGACTTTACACCGGTGTATTCTGGCTGATTCCCGGCGTTGCCCTCGGCCTTGCCGGCAGTTACCTGATTTCCGACAGCATCAACCGCATATTCAGTGCCGGGCAGGAAGCCCGATTTTTTCGTTCGATGATTTATTACCTGCTGCGCATGGAAAATGCGGATGGTGTTATTTCGCAGGCCGAGCTGGTGAATCTCAGGGCATTGATAGAATTCATTCCAACCTCTTCAGAAGAAAAGCAGCTATGGCTGAAAGCCATTGAAACCCCTGAAAGCTACAAAAGCCTGGCACCGGAAGGCGATTTTTCAGAAGCAGAGACCGAAAAGATTCTATCAGCCTGCTGGAGTCTGGCCCTTTGTGACGGCCTTGCCGAACCGGAACTTCAGACTTTCAATGCTATTGCCCTGGAGCTGAAGGTTTCAGAAGAATTGCTGACCCGGGTAAAAAGTAATGTTGAAAAGCTGGTTTCAGAGCATTCACAGACGCTCTGGCAAACCTTGAAGCTGGCTCGAAAGATCAACCCTGAAATAGTCAAGGGATCTGAAGAGCTTTTTCGCATTACTTCACTGGTTTCACTCAAGCCCCTTGATCAGGAACGATTTACCCGGGAGCTCAACCGCAATGAAGTTGCATTGAGCCCACTGGCTCAACCAGGCACAATAGAACCGGGCCGGATAATAATTGCAGCCTATCTTCTGGCTCAGGTCTTTGACGGACCAGACTCGACGATTGAACTTCGAACTCTGGAAATTTTGCGACAGCATGATGAAGACCACAGCCTGGAAAATACTCTCAACCCGCTGTTCATTTCACTTTCCGCGTCTTTGAAGAACTTTTATTGAACCCTGGGTAACTCCATAGTCAGAGCTCTCACCAGGCCGATGAAATCATTTATGGTCACCAGCGAAAGTTTTTCGTCAGGGGTGTGTGCATGCCTGATATCGGGTCCAAATGAAAGCATCTGAAGATGCGGATAGATGTTTTTCAACTCACCACATTCAACACCCGCATGAACAACCTTTAAAACAGGTTTTTTTCCAGTCAGGCGCTGATGCAGGGCTACTGCCCGGTCAAGAAATTCCTGACTCTGATTGGGCTCCCATGGCCTGTATGGCTCACCGACCAGATGATCTGCTCCATTTGTCATGGCAATTTCTTTTACCCTTCGCGAAAGCATAGCAATAACTTCGAGGCTTGAAGCCTGAAGATGGGAAATCAGGCGGAAAATTTTCCGATCGAGATTGAAAACACCCGGGTTCATTGAAGTCTGTACATTTCCCGGCCATTTTCTGCTCATTGCGAGAATTCCCGAAGGAACTGCATCGATTATCCGGCAGATTTTTTGGGTTTGAGCATAATTCAGCGCGGTTTCGGGGCATTCAACTTTTTCAAGATTCAGCATGATTTCAGGGTCGTTTTCAGCAAAGCGTTTTTTCAGAATCTGCGAGGCTTTTTCAATACTTCTTTCAACGGTTTTCTGATCATCTGGATTGTAGCAGATAATCACCCAGGCTTCGCCTGGTATGGCAGTATCCGTAACTCCGCCTTCACCAGAGGCCAGACGAATTTTTACCTCATTACCAAGATATCTGATGGCCTTGAATAATTCTTTAATGGCATTGGCGCGCCCACGATGGACATCTACGCCTGAATGACCGCTCTGGCCATTTTTAAATGATATTTTGAAAGCCTGCAGCTCCCGGCAATCTTCATGATTTAACGCCAGCTCGAGAATATCAGCCTGACCACCGGCACAACCAACATTGAATTCGCCGGCCTCTTCACTGTCAAGATTCAGCAGAATGCTGCCCTTGATAAACCCAGGCTGTAAACCGCAGACTCCGGAAAAATCGCCCTCTTCATCGGTAGTGAAAAGCAATTCAACTGGGCCATGACGTTCAGGAAGATTCTTCATAAAATCAAGCATTACCGCGACACCAACCCCGTTGTCGGCTCCGAGTGTGGTTTTTTTTGCATGCAACCAGCCGTCTTTAATAATTTGCTCAATCTGGTCTTCACCCCAGTTGAATTTCTCGCCTGGTCGGGTAATGCAAACCATATCAAGGTGGCTTTGAAGAACAACTCCAGTTATCTTTTCACAGCCAGGTTTTGCGGGAATCTTTATCAGCACATTGCCGCTCTGGTCAATATGGCTGGTAAAACCAGATTTTTCAGCCTCCTCAACTATGTGGGTGGCGATCTTCTGCTCTCCTTTTGACGGCCGATAAATCGAAGAAACCGTAAAAAATTCCCGCCAGAAGGAGGCAGGTTCAAGATTATCGATTGGCTCAGCAAAACCTGAACAGTTAACTAAAGTGAGCATTGCAAAGATAAGCAAAAAATTAAAACGCATAAAGACCCTCCATTTTTCTCAGATATTATATCAGCTGAAAAAAAGTACTTTCACTTTTTTATTCAGGCTTTTAAATCTATATAAAAGCTCATTGAATGTTTGCGATTCCCCCCTGCCGCTTCGATGGTTCGACAGGCTCACCACCGTCCGTTAAACGGATCAGCGCCCGTAAAGGGTGGTCATTGAGCTTGTCGGACGCGAAGGAATCGCTAATGCAGAGTCGCCTGAGGATTCAGCGCGACTCGTAAAATGCCCGCCCATTATGAAACAAAAGAATGAGCTTTTGTAAAATTTCGGATATCCCCGAAACTGCTTCGATATACTGGACATGAAATTTCTCCGGGGTTAATATGTGCGGTAATGAACAGCGACATTACCAACGACAATCAGGAAAACCAGCAGGAAAAGACAAGCCCCCCAAACCCCCGGTTTTTCCCTGTTGCCCTTTTTGGTCTGCCCCTTAACCGAAGCGATAATTTCAAATGCCTGCTGGTAGTTATGCTGACAGTTTCTCTGCAGATCAGGATGGCCGACACATTTCTTGCAGAAGGCTGGATAGCCCTTGGAGGGCTGATCGGTTTCGCTCTGATGCGTTACTGGCTGCTTGGCCGCCGCTATCCTGACAGTGGTGAAGTAAGAATAGACGACCAATCGATCAGTTTTCCAGGAAGTGTTCATGGAGGAATACCCGTAACTGTTTCGCTGGAAGAAATCAAATCGGTGACTTTTTTCTATTTTAAGAACAAAGGAAACGAAATGATCAGTTCAGTAATTTTTAAATGGCCTGGAAACCGGATAAAAGTTAACTGGCTGGGAATTGATCTGAACGGACTTGAGCGGGCTCTCGAAAAAGTTGGGCAGCGCACACAAAGAGAATTGTGGAACCCGGCATATCGAGTAATTGGAATAATGGTAGCTATCGGCTTTTTGATTTCTCTGGCGACATTTATTTACGATTACTTTAATTAAATGTTTAAACGGGGCGACTGAGAAAAATCATGGTCAGGTCATCCTGCGGCGGTTCATTTCCGAGCCAGGCCAGATATTCATCGACTACTGCCTGATAAAATTTTTCGGAATCCGCATTCCAGTTGCGCAGCAGAATTTCTTTGAATCTGGGATAACCAATTTCTTCTCCGCTGCTGTTTCGTGCTTCAACGATACCATCGGTGTAAAGCACCATTACATCGCCGGGCATGAAATCGATCTGTTTTTCGGCAAACTTACCTTTTTTAAAGGCACCGAGTGCTGCAGCCGGCAGAATAATTTCTTCAACTTTTCCGGCCGGCCCATTTACAATATAAGGATTACAGCCTCCGGCATTGCAGAACTTAACGGTTGAATCATGACGATCGACAAGCAAATACTGAAAAGTCATGATTTTCTTCTGTTTCTTTGTTTTGGTACGGTAAATCAGATCATGCAGACGAAGGGTAAGATCGACGGGGCTGCTTAAATATTTTTTTGAATTTAATGTTGCCGACTTGGCAATGGCCATAATCATGGCGGCTCCTACGCCGTGACCGGCCACATCGCCGAGAATTACTCCGATTCTGTTCTGGTCAACCTCAAAATAGTCGAAGTAATCGCCGCCAAGATCGGCCAGGGTAACCGATTTGCCAAAAAGATCAAAATTTCCGGCATCGATTCGGGATGAGGGGAAAAGGCTCTGCTGAACTACCCTGGCAACGCTCAGATCTTCAAGATCAGCAATAGCTGAATTGAGGACTTGCGCCATTCTGCCAAACTCATCTTCACCCATGTCAGGAAGGCGATAAGAAAAATTCCTTGCGTCGATTGCATGAGTTCCATCTTCAAGGTAGCGCAATGGATTCAGCAGGGTTTGAGAGAAAAAGAAAGCGATAATCAAAACGATGAAAAGACTGGCCAGCAAAAGGCGGCCGAGATCTTTTTTTTCAACTTCCAATTTGTTAATGATTTCCTTCAGTGGATAAAATGCCACAAAATCATGGTTTTCAATTTCGTGGCTGCGATAACCAACGTATATCCAGTCTTCACCCAGTAAATTTGTAATCTCGGCCTTTACCGGTGGAAAGTCTTTCAGACGATTGAAAATAGACATGAGTTCATTCGAGATTCCGAATGGAGCAAACCGGTCTTTATCGAATTCATTTCTTACAGTTCCAATAACTTTAATTCCATAAGCATTTCCAAGACGACTGCTTTGAATCGAGTTGTTGAATTTCCTGCCATGGCCCGTATTGCTGAATTGATAAATACAGATGTAATCACCTTTGCCTGGCTCGTGCAAAGATAACACTTCAGCAAAAGACGGAGTGACTACCGATCCAAAGCCAAAATAGCCAATATTGTCACAAATTTCGACAATCATGTGCAGAGACTCGTCGATTGGCTTCTGAAAAACCATATCGGCAACCAGCTCAGCTTCGGTTAACGCCTGCTGAGAGATGGGTATTTCATTCCAGAATGAAAGGTAAGCCCCACCGACCTTGCCGGCAAGTTCAACAATCTTGGTTGGAACTTCCTCAAGCTGATTTTTGGGCAAAAGAGGATAAAGACCTTTCTTATGTTGAAAGAGCCCTTTTCTGGCAAGAACCGGCACAGTCTGGCTGGCAATAATGTTAAAATCGATTTTATTCTTGACCAGTCCGGAATGTAATTTCTTAGCCAAATCTAAATTCAGGCCTTTTTCTCTTAATTCTGGAATGGCAGCACTCATGATGTTGCCGGCAACAGCAGGATATTTTCTAATATGAGAAATGAAGTTTTCTTCTATCTGGCGAATCAGGGCGATTGCCTCAGTTCTTTTTTTGTCGATCAGAACCTGGAGTTTCTGCTCAAGATACTGATTGGTAAAAAATGCCAGAATAATCAAAGGAAAAATATTTGAAAAACCTATGAGGGCAAAAACCGTGGTTTTCACTTTCAATCGATTACTCAACCAGGTAATAGAAAAAGAGCGCAAAACAATCACCAGAAGAAAAACAAGAGAAACGGCAATCAGTGCAGAAATTTTGCCTGATTCAATCTGGTTGTGTTCAAGAATTTTTATGAAGAAACAATTCTTTGGTAAAGTTTCGCCGTAAATCAGGCAATTCTGTATATAAATAACTTTTTCGGCAGAGTTATCAAATATTTTTTTAAATTTTTGCAACTCCAGATCAGAAAACTTGCCAAAATTACGATATATTCGATTATTTTCCATCAGGCAAATTTTATTTTTTTCACCGTTAACCCTGAAAAACTCTCGAATACCAGTTTTTTTGCCGGAAATCGAAGGTGGAAGAAGAACAAAAGCACTGGTCTGGGAAATTCGACGTGCCCAGAAAAATGGGTTCAAACCAAGAAAATCAGTATAAACAAAACCAGAACGATTTATGGCCAAAGATTCTTTGATTTTTTTCAACTGAAAATGCGGGCCAAAAATTTTTCTCAGTTTAAACTCATCGAAAATTGACATTTCATCACTCTCAAGGTCTAATTGCCGGTGAACAAGACTGCCGATTTCAGACCAGTCATATTTCTTTATCTTTTTCAACCCTTCACTCAATTCAATTTTTTGTGAAGCTTTGTGCCATACTGCAAATTCAACCTTCTGATTCAATTTTTCAAACATTTCTTTAAGTTCATGAAAAAGCTTTTTTGTTGAACCATTCCTGCTGAGCGTTTGGTTAAGCAGATTGGTCCAGAAAGTTTCATTGTCATTAAAAGCGGGCACTTCACCGGCCAGTTGCTCGGATTGGGCAAAGAACTGACTTTTCACCAGTTCAAGCCTGATTGAATTGTAATATTCCATAGCAAGAAACATTACGGTTACCGGCATTCCAATAACAACCCAGAGTAGCGCAACAAAGGTAATTTTTGATCGGTCGAATTTTTTCATTTTTTACGGCAGACCAGAACAATCGTCAGGTCGTCCTCCTGTGTGGGCTGCCAACTTTTTATCATTTCTAAAAGTTTTGAAAAAAAGATTTCGGGGTCACTGTCATATGACGTTCTGATAAAATTTTTGAAACCTTCGATTCCCAGAGTTTCTCCAGAATTGTTTCGACTCTCGATAATTCCGTCGGTGATCATCATTAGAAAAGAACCAGCTGCGAAACTGAATTCAACCGGAGAAAAAGTTCGTTTTTTTGAATAACCAAAGGGAAAAGATCCTTGAGAAATCTCTGTGATTGCTTGCGACTCTGGTTCGAGAACAAATGGGTAGCAATGCCCAGCGTTGTATAATTTCGCCCCTTCTTTACCAATTCTTACCAACTGTCCGGTCATCATTGTCTTGATTGCCGATTCACGCAGATGAAAGAATGTCTGATTCAGATTATTCATCAGTTCCTCATCGGATCTGTTTTTTTGATCGTCGATGAGCAGAACCGATTTGGCCATTGCCATCATCAGTGCCGCCTGAATTCCATGACCGGCAGCATCAGCCATAAACAAAACCACATCTCCATTTTCTTCGACGAAAAAATCATAGTAATCGCCCCCAAGCTTGTTCATTGAAAGCGTAGTTCCGATAACCCTGAAAGAATAATTATCAATGCCAGACTCTGGTAACAGAGCCTCTTGAACCACTTTTGCTATTTCCAATTCGCCCAGATTTTCAAGCGTATGATTGATTGAATTGGCAAGTCGGCCAAATTCGTTTTCCGATTCCAGCTTTATCCGGTAATTGAAATCAAGCTGTCCGACCTTTTCGACCCCGACTGCGAGTTTTTCAACCGGCAGAAGAATTTGATGGCTCAATATCAGATAGAGAGATAAAGAGAAAATCAGCGCAAGAAAAAGCAGGCCGGATATCGTTTTTTTCAGTTCCAGGTCAGCAATAGCAAGCAGACTGTAATCGAATAAAACTGCGATGACAGAATTTTCCATGAAACTTCCACGAAAACCCGCAGCCAGATAATCTCGGGCCTTAAATTTAATTCTTTCACTCTGCGCCCCGCCGATATCTACCTTTTTGAGGAAATTGACCAGTTCGGAAGATTGGCTTTGCTTTGGCAGAATGGCACCAGTGTCGCCGAAATACAGCATTGGCAAAAGGTATTTGTTCGAACTGAAATCCTGCTCTATTTCTTTGAAGAATTCGCTTTGAAGTGACCTGAGATCCCAATAGATCTGCAGACAAAGCTCGGAATGAAATTTTGATTTCAGCTGAAGATCGCTTATGTAAAAGAAAAACTGCCGTTCGACCAGAGCCAGCAGATTGATCTTCTTTCTGGTTTTTTTGAATGAAAGCATCGATGGCTCTACCATTACTTTCGGGTTTTTAATCTTTGAAACCGGCCGATCATTAAGAAGATCAAGAAGTTCTGCTCCAAGAGATTTTGGAAACGAAGCATCAACATAGTCTTTTGAATAATGGCGATTGTAAACATCGTTTCCCTGGGCATCAATAAGAAGAAATGCGGTGGCTTTGAAGGTGTTTTTCAATTCTTCACCAAGCTTGATCCACTTTTTTGAATTTACCGTCAGGTCTTTTTCATTTCTTATGAAGCGATCTACCCTGCTGTTAAGCTTTTCAGCCTGGCGATGAAGATAGTTTTCAAAACGCATATCGATGCTGCTTAAGGTTTGAATCAACCTGATTTTAAAATCACTTTCAGTTTTTTCGATGCGCTGTGAAAAATATTCGAAGCCAACCGTAGAAAAGATCATCATGGGAATTGCAACGGTATAAACAAAAACCGCCAAAAGTTTGAATCGAATTGAAGCAAAGGGGTTGTCATTAACCATAAAGAAACAGCGCAGCACAAAAATAAAAAATATAAGAACAGCTCCAATACGAAACAATAACAGATTCGGCATCTGATCAATTTTTCTCAGGTGGCCGATATCGGTAAAAACGATGCCCCACCAACCTGGCCGTAAATTCTGAAAGGAAAAATGAAGACCTTCTGATTCAATAAGTTCTGGCGGAACCAATTGATCAAGTTTACCAATATTGATTTGAATTTGATTTTTCAGTTTCTCGCTGACCAGGGGAAAAATCTTTTCCTGCTCTTCCTGCAGCAGCAAAATTTTTAAATCGTCACCCTTGCGATTATTTTTATGACACAGCTCCTTGGCCCCAGCCATTGAGTTGATCAGGCGATGAGAAATGTAGGCAAAAATCGAGTAACCAGGCTGGCGCGTGTACCAACCATAAGCACGCTTTCCCTTCGCGTGCATTTGAAAACATTTTTTTTTCGAGGTTGGAACAAATGATGCTGCTATTTTTACTGCTGGAATGAAAGGTCCGACGAGACGACGAAAACTGCGCACCTGCTTTTTCAATTCAGAAGTCACCAGCAATTCACCGGGAAAAAGATCGATTACCAGCTTTTGCAGATCCTGAAAAAACAGGTTGAGGCGATTGAGAAAAACCACGAACCCAGGATTGTCAGTCAACTCACGATTCAACTGATTGTTATCGTTCCACACCACGAATTCAAGTTCACCGGGGAACCGGTTTTTCAGGCTTTTGAGTCTTTTCGAAAGCTTTTGGAGTTGATCAGAACCGGATGGAATTTTTTCAAGGTTAGCAACAAACAGAAGATGAAAATATCTTGCCCCATCGGCCATTTCGCTCAATTGAATCAGCTTTTTTCTCGCCTGATCAAGCAGCTGGCGATGTGTTTCTGTTTTTTTCAATGAATAATAGCTGTTTAAGGTAACCTTAAGCAGAAAAAATGGGAAGAGAACCAGGCATAACACTGCAAAAAACTTTTGCAGAAACGGAAACTTCTGCCTTAACCCGTATGCCAAAACAATACCTCTAAAATCAGCCCGAATGTACTACCTGTTTGCAGTTTAATCATTATACTAAAAATAGATTGCGTGAAACAAATTCATCAATAAGGTGGTCGAAAACTATTTAAATAAGTCGCAGAAATAAGAGTTTGTGTAAGTCGGCTTTTTCACATCTTTATTCAAACCTCAGAGGCAAGCATGAACACAAAGCTCATTGTTTTTATACTGGCCGCAGCAACGATTATAACCTTAAGTCTGCCCTCTCTGGCTGAAAAAGTTATCAATACTGTTTCAGCTGATTCTTATTCAGAAAAAGAATCGAAAACCCCCGCTGTTTCTTCAACTGCCAATGAAGCCCCTTGTGTTGTCGAAATCTCCCGACTGGTAGGGCGCTCTTATCATATCAGCAGCCATACCTTAGAATTAACCAATACCGGGTTGATTTCCGGAGGTTTTTTCAAAACCGATTCAGACGGCATGCTTGAATTCACCTTCAGCGAAGATGGCAAGATCCTCCTGTTTCCAGATACGGAAATAAAATTGATCGGCGCAAAAAAAGATGGTTTCATCGATTTGATCATTTATAAAGGCGAGGTAGAATTTTTCACTACCCACAAAACCGGTAGAAAATTGCGGGTTATTGCGGATAAAATCTGCGTTGATCCCGAATCTTCCAATTTTCTGGTTGCTCTGAACTCGGGAGTCGCTTCAGGAAAGGTCGTAGTAAAATCAGGAATGCTTAGAGTCACTTCGGATGAAGACAGCAGCCGATATTTTGCCCTTACATCTCTTTTCTGCCTGCACTTCCGGGACAGCAAGCTGCAGATCCCCCATAAGGCCCATATTAAAGAGCACGAATGGAAACTCAACCGTTAGTTTTCTCTGCAATTACCACCAGAGTCAGCCCATCAAGCCTGAAGTATTTTTCGAAAAATGCCGCATGCCTTACCAGCGAGTCGGAAACCTTTGCCCAGGTAAGCGGCAACGCAGAAAGCTGATTCTTTCGAATGACATTTTTCCAGATCAATAATGCGGGAAAATTGGCCGAGAAGTGGTGCAACAGCTTAAAGCCGTTTTTTTCAAGCAATTGTCTGACTGATTCAAGTTCGTATCGGCGCTGGTAACCCAATTGCCGCTCATAGGGCCCAATGTCGCCCCCCTGGCCAGGCAACGTAACAATCAGCCGACCTTTATTCTGCAATAGAGAGCATGCATTATGCAGAACCCTTTCTTCGTTTTCGGCGGACTGTAGATGATGCATCAATAAAAGAGAATCATAGCGATTGTGGAATTTTGTCGGCACTGTCTGGGCATGAATATCAAGCTCTTCTACTTCGATGCGTTCTTTTCCACTGAAACCCTTGTTTAGAAATTCCAGACATTCTGGACGCCAGTCAGAAAGGGTTACCTTTTCTCTGATCGGAAGAATTCTGCTGATACTACCGATTCCAGAGCCAATTTCAAGCAGGCGGTCGCCAAAATATGGCAAGAGCCGAAGTATCAGCTGCTCCTGGGCATGGTGAGTGCGTTCAAGGTCATCATAGGTTTCAGCGATCTGCTCACGATTGTAGCAATCATCGATCAGCCAGTATTTCGCAATGGTGTAAAGAGCTGCAAAACCGTCACGCCAGGTTATTTTTTTGCCTTCACCATAACTGCGCCCATTATATGAAATGGGAACTTCATAAATCGTGCAGTGGCGTTTTGCTATTTTGGCGGTAATTTCTGGCTCGATTCCGAAACGGTCTGAGCGCAGCGGAACAGTTTTCAGGATATCGGCACGAAATGCCTTATAACCGGTTTCCATATCGGTCAGATTCAGCCCGGTGGCAAGATTGCTGATCAAAGTCAGAAACTGGTTGCCGGCCTGATGATGAAAATTCAGAATTTTGCGGGCAGGGCTGATGGTAAAGCGCGACCCATATACCACGTCGGCACGGCCATCAATCAGGGGTTTAAGAAGTTCGCCAATGTCATCAGGATTGTATTCGAGATCGGCATCCTGAAAGAGCATGAATTCACCGTTGGCTTCGAAAATGCCACGGCGCAGTGCCGCGCCTTTTCCCATGTTCTGTGGTTGCACGAATATTTTAACCGCTGCAATCTCATTTTTCAGCAGCTGCAGTTCTTCAAGAGTGCCATCTTTTGAGCCGTCATCGACAATAATGATTTCATAATCGAGACCGAGTTGCCGAGTCGATTCAACCACTTTGAGAACGCATTCGCGAATGAAAGGACGCTCGTTGAAAACCGGTATTATGACTGATAAAACTTTCTTTTTTTTGAAAAACATGTCTTTCTCAACTGTCTGATTTAAACAGAAATTTAACCGCTGCGGCATTGGTATCAGCACGAGAACTGCTTTCTGATGGCAGGAACCCGGCCTTAACCATAGCATACCACAACAATGGTGAATTTTGCGAAGCATCAAGCATTTTTTCACTGGCGGGCCTTAAACCAGTCAAAAGCAGAGCAGCCTGATAAAGATCTTTCTGGTTCGATTCAGCCAGCCCCTGCAGCCATATTTCTTCTGCTTTATCGATAAGTTTCTTAACCGAATAAAGATAACATCCATGAATGAACAAGGTATCCGGGAACAAAAATTGTTTCTTTTCAAGAAATTCAATTTCTGCCTGAACTTTCTGCCATTCTGACTGGTTGCTCAATTGACCCGCCAATGCAAGATTGGTGAAGCCTACCAGTTTTACTCTGATTGCCTGTAAATTTTCAGGATCATTTTTTAGCACCTCATCGGCCCAGAAAATCTGCTTTTGATCCATGCCCAATCGGGCACTGGCATGAGCAAGAAGAAGCCGATCGGAGTTGTAGGTCGAAGTATCGTCGGCACCGGCAAAACCTGAAAATGTCAGAAAAGCCAGCAATAATGCCAAACCGGCATTGCGGCGAAAATTCATCTGATTCAACCTTAAACTGGCCAGAGTCGAAGACCAGATTACCAGCAGAGGAACAACCAGTATTCGAAAGCGGGCACTTACATAAAACGCCAGAACTCCGGCACTGATTAAAATAAATATTTGAACCAGATATGAACTGTTTTGAACTTTTTGCCGATTCATTACCGCAAGCCCGGCAAGAATAAATAAGAGACCGAAACAAAGGGGGTTATATCGCAAAACCGGGGATAGCTGCTTGTGAAAGCTAAAGGTTTTATTGTTATACTGCTCAAAATTATTAAACAGATAATAGATTTTTTTAACGACCAGTTTCATCCACGAAAATGGCTGGCCGGTTATGGATTTTACCGTCTGTTGACGCCACCAGCCATTAAAATCATCGATATCGATCGGATAATTTTTTCCGGTGGCTTTAAGATATAGAATTTCAGATTCCAGCCGGGCCGGGTTAACTCCTAGTTCGCGGTCTGACAGAAGCAAAGTCTGCTGAAAGTATTTTCCATTGGCTTTTTCATAATTCGCCGCATACAAATTGAAAGGCCCCTGCCAGGGCATGATTTTAAATTGCCCGCTGTGCCAGAAGTTTGCCAGACCGCCCAGCAACAATGGCAGAACCACTCCCACAAGAGCAAGCAGAGAATGAAAACGTCGGTCAGACCGGCGCATGGCAAACAGCCAGACTGCCGCCATGGGTAGAATATTTGCACGCAAAAGTGAACCGATTCCCAGGCTCAAACCAGCCATTCCTGAAAAATGCAGCGAATCTTGTGAAATTTCGCTTTTTATCAACAAGCCACAGCTAAGCAGCAAAAAGAAAATTCCCATGGTTATGTCGAAAGGATCTACTGCAAAATGCAGGGCTGGCGGATAAAGGCCATAAAACAACAGGGCAAAAAGAGAGGCCCGACGGCTTTTCCAGATCAGAAAACTGATCCAGGCAACCAGAATCGCGTTGGCAAAATGAAAAAGCAGCCCGACCATTGCCGCAATGATATTGAGGTCTTCGTGGGCAAACCCCAGAACCCGGAACATCGACAGAAATGCCGGGTAAAGCATGGCCCGATAAAATGGTTCGCCTGGCAAAGTCCCCTGAAAAATTTTCTCAGCAAGCAGGATGTTTTCAGCCCCATCGAGAACCGGTGTCATGCCCAGCGGGGTTTGCAAAAACCAGAAAATAAAAAGAACCCCATAAAGCAAAACCGTTATAAATGCGGCAACAAACCATTTTTTAGGATTGCCGATCGCTTTATCGGGCATCTTCTTTTTCTCTTCTTAAATCAAGATCGATTGCAGCCACAGCAAGCATTTCTCTATCACGATTCTGCAGATATTCTGAAAGAATCAGCCCCGAATCAGGCACAACCAGACCCGAAAAAACCTGCCGGTCGTTATAAAAAACCTCAACCGGATTTAAAAAATTCAATTGATCTTTCTGCAGAAGCAAACGCAGTCTGCCCACCCGTGAACCCGTAAGAAAAAACCGGTTGCCAATCTGCACTGCCTTTATTGCGGCTGAAGGAGCCTCACGCTTGAATAGAAAATACAACTCTGGAGCAGGCAGATAGCCTTTGAGTTCAATAGTTTCTGAAGCACGCCTCACAGTTGTTTCAAGATAATCACCGCGACTGAGTTTAGCCTTAACTTCATCAAGATCTGCCAAAGTCCTGATTTCCCGACCGGCTGCACGAATTATCACATCATCGGCTTTCATTCCAGTCGAAGAAGCATAACTGCCATCGGTAACGTTGCGCACGCCAATACCATTCTCAGCCTTTTTCGGCATAAAACCAATGCTTACCCGATCAGAAACCATCGCAAGATTATGATCGATGTGCCATTCGGCACCTGGCTCGGGCAAAATGCTTTCGATCGACAGCCAGCGGCATCGTCCAAATTCTGGCAGGGCCGTTTCCCAGAAAATTTTACCGGGCATGCAGTTGCGAGAATGCTGGTCGATAAATCTGCCGATTATCGGCA
>JBMOKV010000561.1:0-6516 GCA_049325495.1 Candidatus Rifleibacteriota bacterium
TTTTTAGCTCGACTCGCTTTGTTTCGGCGACCTCCGCTCCCACGTGGGAGGCCTGACCGCTCGCAATCCTGCGGCGGTCATGCATACGCGACATCCTGTCGCTAAGTCGGGTCGCCGCCAGGTCTATGAGAGCTTCGTAACATCGTTACGGGGCTCTCACCTTTTTAGCTCGATTCGCTTTGGCGGCAATGGGCTTCGAAAGAAAAGAAATTGCTTTCCGGGTGGTAATAAAATAGAATTGAAGCCTCTATGCTAACGAAAATACTTCATTCGATTCTTTTCTCTGTTTACCCGATTCTCTTTTTATATTCGTTCAACATCGATCGAATGTATTTTTCGGACGCGCTGATACCCATGTTGATCAGCTTATCGATTACTTTGCTTTTTCTCTTTTGCCTGACCAGGATTTTGAACGATGCGGGCAAGAGTTCTTTAATTACCACGGCCTTTTTAATTTTCTTTTTCGACTTCAGCGCTTTCAAATCAATTCTTGAGACGGCTTTATCAGAAAATGCCATGAAAGGCTTTTTGCCGGCGGGAGTCTGGTTTTTCATTTTTCTTTTAACCCTCGGTTTTCTTTTCTGGAAAAGATCTGATCATACTCCCCTGATTGCCTTTCTTAATTTTGTTGGCATTGTTTTAGTGATTTTAAACATTCTTTTGATTCTAGACTTTCAGGTTTCTTCTTCAGGTTCTTCCCTGCAAAACCCTGATGGAAAAGTTTTATCTGATATCCATGGGAAGGAAAATCTGCCCGATATTTATTACATTCTGGTGGATGGCTACGGTAATGATCAGATTCTAAAAAAGCTTTACGCCTTTGATAACCATGAATTTATAGGCTTTCTTAAGGAAAAGGGGTTTTTCATTGCCCAAGACTCTTTTGCAAATTATATGCAGACCGCCTTGAGCCTTTCCTCGTCATTGAATATCTGCTTCCTTGATTTCCTCGCGGAAAAATATAAAGATCAGAATACTGCTGAACCCGTTATGGAGTTGATTGGCAAAAGCAGAGTAGTTGAAACATTAAGGGCCAAAGGTTATAAAATCGTGGCTTTTGCAAGTGGTTATGCAACTACAGAGATCGATTCGGCAGATTTGTATTTTGGCAAAACCCTTATAAACAGAGAGTTTTACCACATTCTTCTCAATACCACCATTCTCTCAGGAATCAAATTCGAATTGTTCGATTTTACCGCAACCCAGGTTCAGGCCCATGGCCAGCTGATAAATTCAATTGTCGATGGTTTAGCTGATCTTGAATTGGGCAAAAACTCAAAACCCGCATTTGTTTTCGCTCATTTAACCATTCCTCATCCGCCGTTTATTTTTGACAAGGAAGGGAAATTGAAATTTCAACAGCCACGGGGATTTCATTTCGGCGATGGAAACCATTGGGGCGATCCCATGGAATATAGAAAACAGTATGTTGAACAACTGCAACATTTAAATGAATTATTGAAAAAAGCACTTTCCGGAATTTTAAAAAATGGCCGGCAAAAAATTGTAATTCTTCAATCAGACCATGGCCCAGGATCAATGTTGAACTGGGAAGATTCCAAAAACACTTTTCTTCCTGAAAGGTTTTCCATTCTAAACGCTTATTATTTCTCAGATCAGGATTATTCTGGCCTTTACAAAAATATCAGCCCGGTTAACAGTTTTCGTCTGGTTTTTAATAAACTTTTTAAAGCCGGCTTTGAGCTCGAAGAAGACAAAAACTTCTTTTCTCCCTGGACCTTTCGCTACCGGTTTGAGAATGTAACCGAATTGTTAAAGACGCAAAGGCAGAAGCTTGTTGAATAGCTATTTGGATTCCTGAGTTATGATGTCTTCCCAATTTGGGGGCGGGGAAACGACCAGAAATCCTTTTGTTTTTTCCAGAAGTTTTGCCGCAGGTCGGTCGTCGGGAAAGTCTTTCAAATGATCTTCAAGCAACTTGCGGGTTTCAGAGAACGATTGCTGCAGGAACAGCTCATAGGCCTTTTCGTAAACTTTTTTCAATACTTCCGCTCGGCCAATCAGCTTGCTGTCAGACGATTTCCGATCGGCCAGGACTTCGAAAACCTTTACGTGTTTGGTTTTGCCCGCGACTTTCAACTTTCCCAGACAGCGTGAAATAATAATTTCTTCTGCCAGGCAGGCGGTTGTTTCGCTGACAAGAATCTCGGTCTCCATAATTTTATTTGCCGTTTCAAGTCGGGCGGCCAGATTAACGTTGTCGCCGATAACCGTATAGTCAAAACGCATTTTTGAACCCATGTTTCCAACAACCACGTTACCGGTGTTTATTCCAATTCGTGCTTTGAACTGTGGTTTACCCTCGTTTTTCCACTTTTCCCGAAGACGGATAAGGGCTTTCTGGTTTTCAAGAGCACAGCGACATGACCTTATTGCGTGATCCTTCTGGTCTACTGGTGCCCCGAAGACTGCCATTATCGCGTCTCCCTCGTATTTGTCGAGCAGTCCCTCGTATTTAAAAATGATCTCAGTCATTTCTGAAAGATACTCATTCAGCAGACTAACCACGTCAAGAGGCGACATTCCCTCAGAAAGGGAGGTAAAGCCTTCAATATCAGAGAAGAAAATAGTCAGTACCCGTTCTTCCCCGTGAAGATTGAGTTTTTCAGGATTTTTCAAAATTTCATTTACAACAGAAGCGGTAACATAATGCTGAAAAGCATTTTTTATCTTTATTTTTTCAGATCTCTCGATGTAATACCGGCTGACAATGTTGAAAATCATGGCTCCGGCAACCGAAAAAATCGTAGAAGCAATTCCCACCTGGATTTGATAAAAAGACAAGAGGCAAAGAGATGAAAAAACAGCAAACAGGGTGATGCCTGAGGTGACAATTACAGCCAGAGTCGTTGAAATGAACGGGAAGATGAAAAGATGAGTCAAAATGAGAAATGCTACCGCTGTAACCATATTTACCGTATTGCTGGTTAAAAAAAGAGAATTGCGGTTAAGCAGATTGGTAAGAACCATCGCATGAAGATACGGTGAAAAAACTTTGGCTGCGATCGGAGTAAAATACTTTTCTTCGGTCATCGAGTTGGCAAAACCGATAAGAACTATTTTGCCGGAAAAGGTTTCAGAAGGCACCGTGTCATTGTATAGATCAGCAAAAGACACGGATTTAAAGGAATGCAGGGGCCGGTCGTAATTGATCTGCAGGTATTCCCCGTCAGAAATGGAAAAGGAATGTTTTTTTTCGCCTTCCATTAAAATTACTTCATTTTCATGGTAAGCAACCATGTCGTCAGACAAATTTAAAAATTTCTTTAAAATTTCAATTTGAAATGAAGGCAGAAGCTGATCATTTTCCGATTCAAAAAAGAGTGAAACTTTTCTTATAGCATCATCTATTGAATTGGTAAAAAACGTTGGTGCATAGACTGAATATCTGGCCAATTGTGGAAAGGGCGGGGTCATTCGGCGATGATCGCGACGATAGGCCTTAACGACCACATTGCCCAATGTGTGAACTGCTTCCACCAGTTCAGCGTCAGACTCCGGATTATCCAGATCGGGGGACGGGAAAAAAACATCCAACCCGATTGCTTTCGCATTGGCTTTTACCAGATTGCCCAGGGCCTGGGCAAAAACCGAACGATTTCCCTTGAACAATCCTGGAATACTGAGAATTGAATTGTCGTCGATCAGCACCAGAACGATCTGGGAATTGTCTCCGGATCTTGGAAACAATCTGGCAGATAATCCATCGGGGTTTTCCAGCTGCGATTGCAGCCGGAAAGAAAACCAGGCGTCAATAAGCCAGTTATCAAGGCGCTGAAAAAAAGCCGAAAAGAAAATGACGACCAAGACTAAAATAAAGAATACCAGCAGCTTGATCGCTGGTATTCTTTTATTTTCAGATGAGAATAGCATTTTAATCAGTGATGGCGGCGATGGTCGTGGCGGCGGTCATCATCTATCCTTCTTCCGCCGTCATCATTGGTATCAAAATTGTCATCCGAGTCATCACCATAGTTGATCTGATATTCGCTGGGAGTTCTAGACAAGGGAGCGACCGGCAATTTTTTACTGATGAATTCTTTGATTTCTTTCGGGCTTTTGCCTTGTTTAACCATATCTTTAACCATTTTTCGAACTTCGGTCATGGCTGTTTCTTTCCATTCCCTTTTTTCGCCTTTGACTTTCTTGTGTTTCTTGTTGAACCAGCCGGCGGGATTTTTGGGTTTCTGTGGATGATAAAGGTTGTCTTCGCGCAACATGGCAAGAAAGGCTGCATAGGCTTTGCGGTAGTCTTTCATCAGTTCAACGGTTTTGCCGCGAGTTTCGGGGTCTTTCGAGTTTTTTGCCGCGATATAGGCTTCATAAGCCAGAACATACTGCATAGCAGCTTTTTCCAACTCCAATGCATCGCGCAAAACTATTTTGTCAGTATCAACTTCTGTGTATTGCTCAATTTCCGGATTTTCCTGGTCTTCCGACCTGGCTGCAAGAGACGGAACCATTGAACTCACAATTAAAAACACACCCAGAAACAACAGTATCTTTTTCATAAAACCTCTCCTTAAAATGAAATCCGATAAATCCTAAAGTTTCTCTTCCACCAGACGGTCAATAATCAAAGGCCAGGATGGTGCAATTTCTTCGGGCAGCATCCCGGTTTTCAACCCCAGTTCTTTGCCATACTCAATTTCAGACGCATTTCTTTCGTAGGTTCTTGTTTCATCAAGCCTGAGAAGTTCGAGCCCACGATAGTTCTGCATTGCCAGAACATCGGCCATAATATTTATCTCATAAGGCTCAACGGTGTGCCAGTAATCATGAGTGATAACCAGTACGGGAGGATCTGGCTCCGGGTGAAATTGCTCAGCCTCTGCCATTATCGCAAAATCGTGCTGACCTACTTTGCTTTTGCTCATAAGATAATACAATGCCTGTTTAAAAAAGCCCGCTCCAGTCGGTCTCAGATTCAAAGCGAATTTTTCTTCCCCCACCGGCTGATTGGGCAAATCCTGATAACCTCTGCGATTTCCTCTTAGTCTTGATAAACCCACATTGGCTCCGGAAAAAGCGACCGATTCAGATAAAAGATTTTCGTGTAATTTTTTGGCAATGCGAATGTCTGAAGAACCGATCTGTGAAAGCATGTAGATAAGGGGAATCACGAGAATTACCAGTCCGATCACCATTATCATGGCGACCCCCCTGCGGCTAAAAACAAGCTTCATGTTGTTTCCGATCGGCGATTTATCCATATTTAATTTTAACATATATTCATTAAACCGGTCATTCATTCATCAGATAAACTGATTCGAGGCCGAAAGCCCCATCAGCAGAAAGAAAAATGCTGACCAGCCGATTTCCAGGGTCCTGGGCTGTGAAGGCGGCCTGGGATATGTTTTCTCCAACCGGAACCTTGTCTACGACAGGTGCTCCAGGCCCATTTGGAATCAGGCATCGAAAAATTTTCTTCTGCTTAAGACTGTGGTAGTAGCAGACGATGTCGCCGGCAAAGTTTTTAAAAAAGACTTTATCTTCGCTTCTGATCGATTTATCTGAATTCAGTCGCGGGGAAAGAATGGTTCTCGCGGTTTTCAGCTCCTGCACCATTTTCCAGCTGGCTCTTCTGATTCTCTGCTGGGCATCGCTCTTTTTCAGAATCATCTGCTGGTAAGAACGCTGCATGAAAAACCAGTGTCCGACTATCGATCCGATGATTGTAATAATCGCGGTTCCGACTATTATTTCGGTAAGAGTGAAGCCCCGGGTCTTTCGCTTCTCAGTTTGACGGAATGTAAGCATGGGTTTGATAAATCATATCCTTTCCGTTTTCTACCCAGGTGACGAGAATGCTGACACTTTTCATTTCGTCTCCGGTTCCAAAACTGACATTGCTCACTGAGAGGGCATAATGAAAATCATATAGGTTTAAAAATCCGTATAATTCCGGCAGGTCTTCCTGAGTAATTCTTTTGAGCCCGGTTTTGTCGGCAGAAAAGTTCAGGAATGGGCTGAAAAACTGGTCATCGGGTGAATCGCAAAGGGCTATGCCGGGCAGTGAGATTTCCTGAATTTCATCGAAGGGAACAACCATTAAATGCTGGGAAATTTTTCTGCCAAGGCCAGTAGCGAAATTGAAAATGGTACTTTTCTGAACCGCCCGGCCTGCACTTGAAAACATGTTGATAACCGGTATCAGAACGGTTATTGCAATGCTCATGGCAATCATGATTTCAGTCAGAGAAAGGGCTTTTTTATTCATCCTGTTTCCCTTTTCCTGAATTTTTATCTGATGCCTGAACCACCAGAGTTCGGTCTGGAAAAATCTGCCTGAATTCATCAAGCACCTTTTCAGATTTTTCGGTCATTCCATTTTTCTGAAGAAATCCTGCATATTCAAGGCCGATTGAAAGGTCTTTATTGACCTTGATTTCAGCCGCATAATGCTGATCAGCCTGTCGGGTATTTCCTGTTTTTACGGCAATGAGAGCCAGATAATAATTCGCCAGTCTGGCGCCCGGATCAAGCTGCAGAACC
>JBMOKV010000562.1:0-6467 GCA_049325495.1 Candidatus Rifleibacteriota bacterium
TATTGGCAAAAATTGTACAATTGTAGCCCAGGTGGGAATTTCAGGCAGCACGATCATCGAAGACAACGTGACTCTTGCCGGGCAGGTTGGCACTGTTGGCCATGTCAGGATAGGCAAGGGAACTGTTGTGGCTGCCCGTGGTGTGGTAACCAGTGATGTTGAACCAGGAAGCTTCGTTTCAGGGTTTCCCATTAAGCCGCATCAGGAAGAGCGCAAAATTCTTGCAGCTCTGCGCAAATTACCTGATCTGCTCAAAAAGGTGCGCGAACTTGAAAAAAACTCTCCGACAAAGGAAGAATGATGCCTTTCAGCCTTAACTTCAGAAGAGCTCTTTGTTCAGCAATTTTTCTTGTTTTTCTGCTGCCGGTACTGGCGAGTGCCCAATCAAATCCCAGAAGATTTCAATATATGGGAACATCTGTTTTTTCAATTCCCACGGGCTTTACACGTTCAGCCGTGTCTTATATCAATGACAGCGGCCATAGTGCAGCTTTATTTTCCCAGTCTCTGTTGTCTGGTTTCATCGAAGTTTCGATGCTCAGACACATGAATGACGCTGAAAAAGGCAAGAACATCACAAATTTCAAATTGAAAATGATCGAAGAAGACACACTCGTTCCCAGTATTGTCTGGGGCGTTTCTGACGTAAACACCCAACTGGGATCCAAGGTTTTTTATTTTGCCGCTTCCAAATCGGTTGAAACCTTCGGAGTAATTTTGCACGCTGGCTTTTATAAAGATCCTGTCAGTACTGATAAGAAAGCCTTTTTTGCATTTGAAAAAATGATCTTTCCGCTGGTGACAGTTGGTGCTGAGCGAATCGATGAAGTTGATTCGTATGGCATCAAGCTGAGTCCTTATCCGGGCTTAAGCCTTGAAATCGGGCAGAGAGAACGAAAAGAAGAATTTTACAACCTGAATTATTATCGGTCATATTAAAAGAATGTTTGAAAAGCAGCTGACAATTGCTAATATTACAGAGCTCGAAGGCATAGGTCTTCATACCGGTAAGCCGGTTTTTCTCAAATTGAAGCCTTCACCAGAGAGTTCTGGAATTGTTTTTCGCAGAACTGACCTTCCTGGTCAACCGACCATAAAAGCCAGTCTTGAAAATGTGGTGTCGACCAATCGCGGAACAGTTTTGAAACAGAATGATGCGCAGGTTCATACCGTAGAGCATGTTTTGGCAGCCGTTTCAGGAATTGGCATCGACAACATCGAAATTGAGCTTTCAAGCGAAGAACCACCCGCATGTGATGGAAGCTCAGCGGTTTTTGTCGACCTTATCGAACAGGCGGGAATGGTCGAGCAGAATGAGCCTCGTCAGTTTATCCAGGCTGAAAATTCTTTCTGGTACCGCGATGGCGAAAAGTTTATGGCCTATCTTCCATCAGATAAATTTGAGATAAGCTTTTATCTGGATTACAACAACGGTTTACTTGAACCGCAAACGGCAAGAGTTGAGATAGATCAGGATAATTTTCGCGCAAGAATCGGGCGAGCCAGAACCTTTGGTTTCGAATATGAATTTGAAATGCTTGCCGCTCATAACCTGGCCCGCGGCGGAAGTTTAGAAAATGCGATTGTTGTGGGTAATGATGGTAAGATTCAGAACCCTGGCGGTCTGCGTGATCCTCAGGAATTTGTTTTACACAAGATTCTTGATTTCATCGGTGACTTTTCGCTGCTTGGAAAAAGAATCAGAGGTCATTTTATTGCGGAAAGAACCGGTCACAGCTTTAATGTGAAGTTTGCCCGCATGCTTAAGGAAAAAGCTGACAGTCAGAATAGAAAGGATGCAAACATGATGTATATCGAAGATATCAAATCAATTTTGCCTCACCGCTACCCGTTTCTTCTGGTAGACCGTATTCTCTCGATTGTTCCGGGTGAATCGATTGTGGGAATCAAAAATGTTACGGCAAATGAAGAATTTTTCAATGGCCATTTTCCGGGCAAACCTGTAATGCCCGGTGTTTTGATTGTTGAAGCCATGGCTCAGGTGGCTGGTGTTCTTTTTTTGTCGCAGCCCGAAAACAAGGGCAAGGTGCCTTTTTTCTGTGGAATTGACAAAATCAGATTCAGACGCCCGGTTGTTCCGGGAGATCGTCTTGAATTTTCGATAAAAGTGTTGAAAGTTCGTGGAAATACCGGTAAGGTAGAAGCCGAAGCCAAAGTTGACGGCGAGCTGGTTACTGGTGGCGAACTGATGTTTCAGCTGGTCTGATCAGCACCCGAAGGGAGAAAACAATGTCTGTACATCCAATGGCCGTCGTAGCTCCAGAAGCAAAGTTGCACCCCACAGTAAAAGTTGGTCCTTTTACAGTCATTGGCCCCAACGTTGAAATTGGCGAAAACACCGTCATCGGTCCAAACTGTACGATTGACGGTTACACCACTATTGGTCGTAACAATATTTTTTCGCCTTCTGTCAACATCGGGCAGCCGCCACAGGATATTAAATTCAAAGGCGAAAAATCCTTTGTAAAAATAGGCGATGGTAACCACTTTCGTGAATGCGTTACCGTACATCTGGCCGAAGGTGAAGGTAATTCAACCATAATCGGCGATAATAATCTGTTGATGGCATACGTTCATATTGCCCATAATTGTAAGGTTGGCAGCAACATCATCATGTCAAACTGCGCGACTCTTGCCGGTCATGTAGAAGTTGGCGATCGTGCCGTCCTTGGTGGATTCACCGGCATTCATCAATTTTGCAAGGTTGGCTGTATGGTTATGATCGGTGGCATGAGTAAAATTGTTAAAGATGTTCCACCATTCATCAAGATTGATGGAAACCCCGCCCGGGTTGTTGGTCTGAATGCCGTGGGTCTGCGGCGCAATGATGTTTCGAAAGAATCCATTGCCAGCATTCGTCAGCTTTACAAAGTGTTTTTCCGTTCAGACATGAACGTTTCTCAGGTTCTGGCCAACTGGGACAAACTGGTTGACGTAAATGACCCGAATATTCAAAAATTCCGGGCTTTCATCGAGAAATCCAAGCGCGGCGTTTATAAGCGCACTAGAAAAACTGGCGGGTCTGCCGAAGAATAAGCTTTTTCATTTTCCTGAAAATTTTCATTCGCCCGGTATATACCGGGCGATTTCATTTTGGAGTTAACTCAGTTTTTTTCCCGGCGGGATTTTTAAAGAAGTTTTCTCAGATATCATGGCTTTCGTTCTTTTTCTGTTACCATTATCTTGAGGGGTTTTCCATGGGCATTTTAACAGATCTGTTATCTGCGTTGCTTCCTTTCTGCTGCCATGTTTGTTCAGAATCGACCCGTTTTGGCGAGGTTCTTTGCAGCAGGTGTAATGAACAGCTTTTTCAGGCCCTCAAAGAACCGGTTTCGGTTAATGATACGATTTGTGATTTTCCGGTTTATACCCTGAGTGAATATGATTCATTTGTTTCTGAAATAGTCAGGCTTATCAAATACCGGCCTTCTCGCAAGCTCACTGGTTATATCGAAAAGATCATTGTGGGCAGAAAGCTGCTGCAGAAAGATTTCAGCAGGCATCATATTTTTATTCCTGTTCCTATGCATCCTTCAAGAGAGGCTCAACGTGGATTCAACCAGGCCCAGATATTTGCCGAAATTTTTGCCGGATCTCTGGGAAGCAATTTTTCGCCGGCCCTTCGTCGTGTCGTAGCCACTGTTCCTCAGGCAGGATGTAATGAAGAACAGCGCCTTGAAAATCTGAAGGGAGCCATTGAACTGGAAGCAGGTCTGCTAAAGTCATGCTTCAAAAACAAAAATCTGGTTCTAGTTGATGATGTTGCAACTACAGGCACTACCTTGCAGCAATGCCGCGAACAATTGCAGAGTCTTGAACCTGCTTCAATTACGGCTCTGGTTGTTTCCCACTCATACAGAAAGGTTCCTCCCGCTATCAAAATTTAATGATCTGGCAAGGTTTTCAGCATTTGACAATATTTCCAAAGAGTTTTAGAATGACTTTGTTAATTTAGCTAAATGAACCCGCTTGTTCGTCCGATATTCAGTTTTGGAGGCGTCCCCCGCTTACAAAACATAAAACTAACAGGGGGAGACGTTCAAGGGAGTCAGGAGGAACCATGAAGGTTTCCAATATCAATGTTACTAGTATCTATCAGGACCAGGTAAAGAAAGCCAAGGGCGAAAAGGTTGACGGCGAATTCGGCAAGATGATGGCCGATTCGAGTAGTAAAACCGAAAGTAAGGCCAAAGTTTTCCATCCGCCCAGCGGAATCAATCCCAACAACCCAATTTTGTCAGGCCAACCGGTTGCGCAGGCTGATCCTGTTGAAACGGTGAAATTCGCTGCCGAAGTGGTTGCAACGGAACCTGATGTCAGGGCCGAGAAAGTCGATCGAATCAAACAATTGTTTGACGCCGGCAAGTATAACGTGCCTGCCGAGGCTGTTGCCGAAAGACTTTGGGCCAGCGGTGTAATCACTAAATCCTGGGAAGGCTGAACCCTTTTTTGAAGGCAACGGTTGATCAATTAAAAGCAATTCTCTCAGACGAGCTTGATATTTACCAGCAACTGCTCAAACTTGCCGGTGAAAAGAAAAAGCTTCTTCTTGAAAAATTTTCCACTGAACTTCAGGGTATTGTAAGTCAGGAGGAAATACTGGTTCAAAGGCTTATAGATCTTGAACCCGAAAGAATTGCCTGTGTGAAGAAGATCACCCGGCGTGATGATGCCAATCTCGATCAGGCAGTAGAAACGGTCAGCGAAGCTGACGGCAAATCAGACCTGTGGATGATTGGTTCAAAATTACGTGACGCCGTTGCGGCCATCAAAAAGGTGAATGATGAAAATCAGCGTCTGCTTGAGCAAGCGCTTGAGCTTACCCAGTATTCAATCAAGCTGATCACCAGAGCACCGAAAGACGTGACCTACGGTGCCAGCGGAACTCAAAACACCAAGAAGGGTTTTTCACTGATCGACAGAAAAGCCTGAGGTGTTCGCAAAAACCTTTTATCAGTTGGTTTCCTTGCCAAAGAGGGCAACCGACTGATAAAAGGTTTTTATTTTAGCTAAATTAAGCTGCAGTAATCGCCGATAGAGATAGTAGGGAAAAAATATATTCCCGCGATGGCAAAGAATAAAAGCGCCATCAACCATAAGGAGGCCGGCGATGACTGGTTCTTTTTTCGGTCTGCAGATAGGCAAATCTGGCATTTTCACCCAGCGCAAGGCGATGGATGTAACGTCGCACAACATTGCCAACGCCAATACCGAGGGCTATTCAAGGCAGCGGGCGGTAATCGAATCGGCCCGGACTTATATGATAACCAGCCTGGTAACTCCGGTTGCTGCCCAGCAGATAGGCACCGGCTCAACGGTAGCAAAAATCGAACAGTTTCGTGACGAGTACATCGACGCCAAAATAACCGAAGAAACCTCGACCCTGAACTGGAACACCACTGCTGACAATCTGCTCAAACAGGTTGAAGCAATCATGAATGAGCCCGGAGCGGCAACTTTGCGTGATCAGCTTGATAAATACTGGTCGGCATGGGAAACCCTTTCAACCGATGCTTCTAATACCGCACTCAGAAGAAATCTTGTAGAAGAAACCACCACTCTGATCGAGAGTTTCAAAGAAATTGACAATCAGTTGCGCTATTTGAAGGGAACTCCAGGATATTGTGCCCAGGGCAGCATAGAAAATCAGGTTCAGGACACGGTGACTGAAATCAACAACCTTGCCAATCTGATTGCCAGCCTGAATCAACAGATCGGTCGTTCTGAAACCAATGTCAATGTTGCCAATGATCTTCGCGACCAGCGACAGCTTGCTCTTGAAAACCTTGCCAAACTGGTAAATGTCGATTCATTTTATAACGAAGCCGGTGATCTGACCGTTAATATCGGAGCCCACACCCTGGTTCAGGACATTACCGTAAAAGAACTGAGTGTGGTGGTAAAAAATGGCGAGAGTGCGAGCAGTATTGCTGGTTCGCCAATCTATCCCGAGCTCTCAGACAATGCTGATGTTGCAACCGCATCGCTGCAATATACTGCCGAGCAGAGAAATATTACTCTGACGGTTGCTCAGCTGGCTCAGGCCCATGAACAATATTCATATCTCACTTTTCACCCATTGACCGGTCCCCTTTCCAACTTCGGGGTCACCAGTGGAAGTTTTTATGTAAATGGCAGAGAATTCTTTCTTGATGCAGAAAACACTGATATGAACGGGTTGGCGAAAATGCTCGATGAGGCCAACCTCAATGTCGATGCCTTCATCAACGAAGCGGGTCAGCTCGAATTGAAAGCTTCTCACACTGGCAAAGAATTTGAGATAACTTCTTCTGATGGCACCAGCAATCTGATGACGGTGTTGAATCTGCAGACCAACAAAACAGCACAAGATGCCCGTTTTAATTTTGGCGGCCAGGAATACTATTCTTCAAAGAACGTAGTTACCGATGCTATTCCAGGCGTAACTCTGTATTTGAAAGGCACTG
>JBMOKV010000563.1:0-6433 GCA_049325495.1 Candidatus Rifleibacteriota bacterium
TCGTTACCGTTGCTCTGATGCCCTGCAGCGCCAAGAAATTCGAATGTAACCGCCCTGAAATGCAGGACAGCGGCTACAAAGACGTTGATTATGGTCTTACCAGCCGCGAACTGGCTGCCATGATTCAGGAAGCCGGTCTCGACCTGCCCAACCTGCCCAAGAGCGATTTCGACGACCCAGTCGGCGAAGCAACCGGCGCAGGCCTGATCTTCGGTGCCACCGGCGGCGTTATGGAAGCAGCTCTCAGAACTGCTGTCGAAATCGTTACCGGCGTTAAAACCGAAAAGATTTTCGAAAATCTCGACATCATCCCCGTTCGCGGTTTCGATGGCGTGAAATACATGGAAATCACCGTTCCCGCAGCCGGCCCGGTTCCCGAAATTCTCAGCCACGCTCTCGGCGGAGTGAAAGATTTCGGTTTCCTCAAAGGCGCAACCTTGAAAGTTGCCGTTGCCCACGGAACTGCCAACGCCAAGAAAGTCATGGAAGACATCAAAGCCGGCGGCAAATTCAGTGAATGTCACTTCATCGAATTCATGGCCTGCCCGGGTGGATGTCTCGGCGGCGGCGGACAGCCGATTCCGACTTCACCTTCAATCAGAGCTGCCAGAACCAAGGCAATCTATGATGAAGAAAAGACTCTCTATTCAAGAAAATCACACGAAAATCCCATGATCGACAAGATCTACAAGCAGTTCCTGCCTGAAGGTCCCTGCGGTCATAAATCACACAAGCTGCTGCATACTCACTATGTGAAACGCGGCGCCAAAATCGTCTGATTCTGACCCCTCAAAAGCCCCTGGTCTCCAGGGGCTTTTTTTATTCTGCCTTTTGCAAACTTTTAATGAATGTAATATAGTTTCTATAAGACAAACATTTACATTTTTATAGAATAGATCATTCTTTTTTCAATTGGAATTTTAAAATGAAAATATCAAAGATTTTTATGGTTTTTCTTTTTTCTATCGTTTTGGCATGTCCGATTGCGAAAGCCCAGCATGCCGATATTGAAATGTCTTTTGATTCGCCATCTTCAGCAGCTGAGTCAGATAGTCAGCCGGTCAAATCGCACGAAAAATTCGAGCAGCAGAAAAAATTAATCGTCGACCTCTTTTCCTGCGTCGACGATTATGAATTCCATTTCCGCGAAATGAAATATCTCAATGTCCTGGGAAAACTGCCCGAGCTGAAAAACAAATTTGCCCGAGCCCAGAATACTTACCGTCGCTACGAAGCCAGAATGAACGAACAGTTGAAAATCATGGGCAGTCTTTATTTCTCAAGGTACCAATTGTTCACGGGACTTGGCGAAGTTCTGAAAAACCTTCGCCTTGACAGCGGCTTCAGAGCAGCCCTTATGCGCTCAGGCACCGTTGTTCTTAACAACTACAACGAGCTTCTTGATTATCTGAAAGCCAGCCCCATCCTTAAACCCCAGGAATTGAATGATCTGAAACTGAAAATCGCCAATGTTTCGCGCCGAAATCAAAAATACAAGATTACCTCAAAATACTTCGAGCTCGATGACAACAAAATTCCTGCCGGAGAACAGATTATGGTTCTGGAAGTTAAAGGCAACCGTGCCCTCGTTCTATACATGGGCCCCACCATGACCAACAGCCAGATCGAGGGCTGGGTCAACCTTCGCGACCTTGAAAAAAGAACGAACTGGGAAAATTCCAACAAAGACTTTTATTAATTTGAAAGGAACATTTTTATGAGCCTGATCGAGATTCAGGATTTTAACATTGTAGCTGTTTATGTTGACGATCTGGCTGAAGCGGTTAAATTTTACACGGAAATACTTGGGTTCAGGAAAGACTTCGACATGGATCCAGGCGTTTGCCTGAAAATAGAAAATGTATTGTCAATTTACCTTGAAGGCGGATATTCAAGAAAAGATCCTGAACAAAAAACCGCCCAGGTCTCATTTTGCCTTTTCCCGGCTGGTGGTATCAGAAATGCCTGGCAAAAGATTAAAGAATCACCCGTAAAAAAAATCGGTGAATACTCAGAGTTCGAAAACCAGTTTGCCATGTTTAGAATTGCTGACCCGGCAGGAAACATTATCGAATTCGCGGGCAAGCCCTGAGATTTTTCATTCTTCCCTTCCCCCCTCTTCACACCTCCAGGTTTTATTCTTATAGTTAAAGTATACCGTCTGACGGAGGGATGTATGAAAAAGCTGATTTGCCTGATCGCCCTGATTAGTTTGATTGCTTCAAGCCCGTTGCTGGCTTTCGATGAAAATAAATTCACCTCACTTCTGAAAAAATTCGACCAGGTCGCTGTTCCTTTAACCGCCAACATGGGAAAAACCGACGCAATGTCTGGTGCCAAAGGAAATCCTGGTCAGGCTAACGGCGATTTCGTGTGGCTCAAGGCGGAAGAAATCAACAAGCAGATTGAATTCATGATTCAAGGCATTGAATCTGCCAAAGGCGTTGCCACCGCCCTTGCAATCATCGTTAATCTTTACAACAGCAACCAGATTTCGGTTGAAGTCGCTCTGACCGCAGTGCAGATCCTCAAAGTCAGAGCTGTATTCATGAAAATATTCGTCACCAACGGCCAGTCTGAACTCGAAATAATGATCAACGTTCTTCAGGAACATGAAGACGAATTCGGCAAACAGGTCGCTGAAAAAACGCAGGCCAGCGCTGAAATCAATGGCCGCATCAACAACGCCACCCAAAAATAATTCAGATTTTTAAAAGGTCTGTCGGGAACTGCCCGACAGACCTTTTTATTTTTCAGAATTTTCGTTTCTAACCGGTCATTTCGACCCATAAAATGGGCTCAATTACCATGCTTTTGCGGTCGCTGAGCCGATATAATGGGTCGAAGCGACCAGGGGACCAAAAATGTAATGCAATTTTTATTAGTGAATATGCTGTGGTTAATCGACGGTTATCGATTTACTGACGTTCTTGGGAACATCAGGGTGAACTCCGTGACTGACGATTTCAAGCCGGTTAAGGAATTCCATTTTTTTCAGGCTCATGTTCAAAGCCAGAAGCTGCAACACTACAGAGATTGAAAAAATCGGAAGAATTATGGAATCGGTGCGGGGTAAGGTTATGTAACCATGCCGGTAGGGAAACACCGAAGAAGGCGCAACTGATACCGCTTCCCGCAGATCGTTATTGTCTTCTGCTATCAGATAAACATTGGCTCCGCGAATCTTGTGGGTATTGATCTGTGAAATGGTCAGGTTAATATCAAGTTCACGGGGCGTGGTGATGAACAAAAGCGGGTAGTTGTCGTAAAGACTTGCAAACAGGTCATAATTTTTAAAAACCTGATGGAAAATTTCATTTTCTTCTTTGCTCAGATAATGGGGCGGCAGGTCTTTCAGGGCATATTCAGAAATTGCCTTGAACATGCGCAGCAGGCCACGCGGTTTCATTTCCTGGGCTTCTTTTCTTTCGAGAATGAAGTTGAGAACCTCTTCGTAGCGCTGCATCAGCACTGCAATTGAATCCAGCCCGAAGATTGTGTTCACGCCGAGAATGGTATTGGGGCCATGTTTGAATTCAGAGCCCTCAAAGCCTTCGGTATGATTCAGCACAATTTCCCTGATCTTCAATGCACCTTCTTTGGCTATACCAAGAATTCGGGTGGCAAGAATATGCATGCTCGGCCGCAGATACAGATCTGATGAGATTGCATCGATATCCTGACGGGTGGTTTTTATGGTGCGGTCGATAAGTTCAGGTATTCGGCGCATCTCATCAAGATGGAAATCAGCATTATTGCCGGGTCTGAGAAGATGGGGGGCATTTTCTTCGAGATAGCGACGAACGTTGATTGCCGCCATATAAAGAACCAGCAACTGGTTCAAAAAGCTTTTGGTGGCGGGAACCGCGATTTCAGGGCCGCAGAAAAGCGGAATGAACAGATGCGACTTTTCCAGGGCAAGTGTTGAATTGGTATTGTTAAGGATGCAGATTCTTTTTACGTCCGGGTAACTCTCTTCAACAAAATTGAAAACATCGATCAGGTCTTTGGTTTCACCGCTCTGGCTGATGCCGATTACCACGTCATGCTGACCCAGAGATTGGGTACACTGGGCTCTGAATTCACCGGGCAAAAGAGGAGTTATTGAAATGCCCGCAATTTCATTGAAAAACAACGGTGCGGTTTTGGCGGCATGGAAAGAGGTGCCGCAGGCCAGCATGTAAACAGAACTTCCCCGTTCTCTGGCGTCACCGATTATTTTAACGAATTCCCTCATCTTATCTTCGATTTCACGAATATTTTCGAGCTCGAAAATACCATCGATAAACTTCAGCAGCAGATGCGGGTCGCTTTTGTTTTTGCTTTCGGCAGCTATCTGACGTAGATCTTCAAGAAATGAAGAAAAGCTCGATTCAAGCTGAAGATTCAGGTCATCGTGATGATTTTGAATCATCAAATCATGTAAACATTTAATTGAAGGTGAATCAAAAAATTCCACTACTCTTTGCTTCAATTCTATCGGGCTATTTATTCTTGCAAGCTGCTGAATTTCATCTTTGATCGTTTGATAAAGCCCGCTTGATTCGCTTTCATTTTCACGAAGAATTGAAATAACCTTATCACCGCCGTTGAACAGGCTGATAAGTTTAGCCGTGTTTTTGATCTGGCTGAAAATTTCCTGTTCCATGAAAAATTTGAACGGGTGCTGAAGCCTGGTTTCTTCAACCTTCAGCAGACTGCGCTGAGGCTGCAGTTCGAGCTCTGAGCCATCGCGGATATCAAATGCCGCAAATTCCCCGGCGCGAAAGATGGCAAACTGCTTTTCTTTTATCGGAACCAGAATCTTGGTCAGCTGAAGAACCGATGCCAGATCTGATGAAGCGATGGTGAAATTGCCCACATCAGGTTTCTGACCCTGGCCAAGATAAAGACTGCTGCCGGCTTTGATGGCAACCACCCGATGTGCGACCGGGTCAACGATTACTGCTGCAAAAGAACCGGTTACCTTTTTATAGGCCTTGATTATCGCGTTTTTCAAGGAGCTGTATCTGATCGAATCATCAGTTTCATCCTTATAGCGAAGCTCTTCGGCAAAATAATGCTCGATCGTATGAACCAGCATTTCACCGTCGTTATCACTTTTAACGTCGTGTCCCTGTGAAATCAGCCATTCTTTCAGCTGGTGGCAGTTGGTAATGTTGCCATTATGAGCACCATAAATGTGGGTCTTGCATTTAACTTCATGGGGCTGAGCATTGGCCTGGGTAACTACTCCAAAAGTGGCCCACCTGACCTGCCCGCAGAAAATATGCCCGGGCAACTTGTCGATTCCCATTTCATAAGCAACTTTACTGGGAGCCCCAACATCTTTGCGCAGAGTGATGTTCCCCTGATGATCCTGAATCACACCACCGGTAGAATCATAGCCTCGATATTCCAGCATTTGAAGGAGTTTACAGGCTGTTTTACCAATTTCAGGGTTGTGTTTTTCGCAAATATAACCAATTACTCCGCACATATTCGACCTCTTTTTTCGTTAAATTACAAGTTTCAGGCCAGTTATTCTATCACAGAGATTCAAATTCGACCGAGATTTTTATCGATTCTGGCTGCATATAAACTCAGCCGTCTATGGTGAAAAAGCCGTTCCCGACCTGCTGATTTAAGTCAGGCTATTACCAGGGCCACGAACCGGGGCAGGCCAAATCGCAAAAATAAAACCGCTTCTTCATCATTCAACTGGAAGAAGCGGTTTGTTTCAAACCAATGTTTTATTGATTTCTCTGAACCTTTGCCCAGCCGTCTTTTAAGCCCACAGTGCGATTGAAAACCGGCTTTTCAGGAGTATGCGAAAGATCGGCAACAAAGTAGCCCATTCGCAGAAACTGGGTTGCCGTTCCCGGGGCGACCTTTACCAGATCAGGCTCTACAACCGCATCAGTCAGCACTTCTAATGATTCAGGATTGATATTTTCGAGAAAGTCTTTGCCTTCTTCTACTTTGTCGGGATTGGCCGAAAGGAACAGATGGTCATAGAGTCTTATTTCGGCTTTCTTGCCTTCGGTGGCCGATACCCAGTGCAGGGTTCCCTTGACCCGGCGACCATCAGGTGTCGAACCACTGCGGCTTTCAGGGTCGAGGGTACAATGAACTTCTTTTATCGATCCATCCGGATTTTTGATTACTTCGTTGGCGGTTATGTAGTAGCAATGCTTGAGTCGAACTTCATTGCCCGGGAAAAGCCTAAAATACTTCTTGGGCGGGTTTTCCATGAAGTCTTCCTGTTCGAGGTAAATTTCGCGGGTAAATGGCACTTTTCTGGTGCCCGCCGATGGATCTTCCGGGTTGTTTTCCGCTTCGATCCATTCCACTTTACCTTCAGGATAATTGGTGATGACGATTTTCAGAGGACGGGTCACCGCCATGAAGCGCAGAGCATTGCGATTCAGTTCATCACGCACGCAGTTTTCGA
>JBMOKV010000564.1:0-6420 GCA_049325495.1 Candidatus Rifleibacteriota bacterium
CCGCCAATTGCTCATAGAATCGGCATTGATTAAACTGCATTATTAGGTTAGACTGCAGGCGATAAAACCATCTGAGAATGAGCAGGAGGTCTGGAGATGACCACAGTCGGACGCGAAATTCAATCGGACATCAGCCGTGCAACCCGCGAGGAATGGCTGCTGACTAACGGAATCGGCGGCTTCGCCTCTTCTACTGTTCCCTGCATCAATACCCGCCGCTACCACGGCATTCTGGTGGCGGCAATGCGCCCGCCGGTCGAACGCCTGGTGCTGGTTTCACGTCTTGAAGAAACGCTGGTCATCGACCGGCACGAAATCAATTTGTCAACCTCGGTTCACAGCAAAGAGATCAAAAACCCGGCGGGCTACCTGCACCTCGAACGCTTCGAACGCGAACCGCTGCCAACCTGGTATTACCAGATTCGTGATGTTCTGCTGATCAAGACGATGAACATGGTTCACGGCCAGAACACCACGCTGGTGACCTATAAAATTCTCAGCAACGGCCGCAATGTTTCGTTAAAAGTCAGGCCCCATTTTCTTTTTCGTGATTTTCACGGCAATACCTTTGAAAACGACGGCATCGACACCCAGATTCAGCTGCAGGAAAGGCAGCTGCGGCTGCAACCATTTTTCAATGCACCCGAGCTCTACATGCGCTGGGATCGGGGGCGGTTCGTAAATATTCCTGCCTGGCACCGCGACATTTTTCTGCAGGTTGAAGAAGACCGCGGGCTGCCCGCCTATGAAGACGATTTCTCGATCGGGCACCTCGAAATCACGCCTCTTGCAGGCTCGGCTTCGATTATCTTTTCCGATCAGCCGATCAGGTCTTTCAACCCCATAGATCTGCGCAAACGTGAAGAGCAGCGGCTTGAAAGCATAGCTGCTTCACTGCATTCCGATGATTATTTTCTTAGAAGGCTGCTTATGGCCGCAGATCAGTTTGTCGTCGAGCGCCGCAGCACCGGCGGACGGTCAATTCTGGCCGGTTATCTCTGGTTTTCCGACTGGGGGCGTGACAGCCTGATCTCGTTGCCGGGACTTACTCTGGTTACGGGGCGCATCGATGATGCCCGTTCGATTCTCAAGACCTTCGCCTCATCGATTCATCATGGTCTGGTGCCCAACTGCTTCGCCGACAAGGGCAACGATGCCATGTATAATAGCGTTGATGCCTCGCTGTGGTTCTTTTTCGCCGCCTACAAATACATTGAATATACTGATGATTACGACTTTGTCAGAGATTTTCTATACGAGGGCATGACGCAGATTATCGAGGCTTTTCAAGCCGGCACCCATTTCGACATAAAAATGGATCACGAAGATGGGCTGATCAGTGCCGGCAACCCTGATGTGCAGTTGACCTGGATGGATGCGAAAGTTGACGGATGGGTCGTTACCCCACGCAATGGCAAGGCAGTTGAAGTAAATGCGCTGTGGTACAATGCTCTGCGCATTTTTGCGATTTTTCAGGAAAAATTCGAAGGCCATTCACGCGAAGTCACCTCGCTGGCCAAAAAAGTTAAATCATCATTTCGCCGCACTTTCTGGAACGAAGAGAAGCAATGCCTTTACGATGTCATAGCCAGCGATGGCAAAGTTGATGATTCATTCAGGCCCAATCAGATCTTCGCGGTTTATCTGCCCTTTTCGCTGCTTGAGCACCCCCAGGAAAAACAGATCGTCGATCAGGTTTTTTCCCGGCTTTATACCTCTTATGGCCTGAAAAGCCTGGCATCCGATGATGACCGCTATGAAGGTTTTTACGGCGGCGACCGAATCAAGCGCGACGGAGCTTACCACCAGGGAACGGTCTGGGGTTATCTGATCGGCCCGTTCATCAGTGCTTTTCTGAAGATGAACAATTTTTCAATGGAAGCTCAGCTGCGCGCATCGAACATGATCGAGCCGTTCAAGAACCATCTGATGCGTGAAGGCTGTCTGGGCAGCATTTCGGAGATTTTTGACGGCAACATGCCGCACACGCCCCGGGGGTGTTTCGCCCAGGCCTGGAGCGTTGCTGAGCTGCTGCGCTGTTATGTTGAAGATATCAAGGGTCAAAAACCGACAATCGTCATCTGATGTCTGATAATCAGCGAAATCTGATAAAAAAGGGCGGTTTTGCGGGCAAGGTGCTGAGCACCGGCTTGACTGGCGGAATTTGCCTGGTTATCAGCCTTTATTTCGGCCATCAGATTGATTTATACTTTGGCACCCAACCGGCCGGGATTTTTGGCGGCATACTTCTGGGCCTGGCCGCAGCCATCGTTCAGACGTGGAAACAGCTGAAAGAAAGCCTCGATGAATTTGACCGCGACAAGAGAAAAGACAAAGAAAATTGAAACGACGGTTTTGCTGCTGACCCTGGTGATTGGGCTGGCAAACGTTGGGGTTTACCTGCGTTTTTTTCCGGGTTTCATCATCGGCTATCTGGTCGGGGTTTTCGGCTATATTATGCTCTCACTGACTTTCAGCTATATCGATCGTCTGCCGCCGGGTTTTCGACTGATCGCCATTTTGAGTACCTGTTTCAAGATTCTGTTTCTTTTTGCGCTGGCTCTGATTCTTAAATTGCTGGGTTTTTCAGTCGTTGAGTTTGTTGCTGGTCTGATGACAAGTCAATTGATTGTAATTGTTGCGCTGGTATTTGTAGTATACTTGACCAGAAAAAATGTCGAAGTATCTAAAAGGTCGCCTGATTAGATGCACGAACTCGAAAAAGACATATTATACATTCTCGCTTTCATACCAGCCCCGCCTGGAGCGGTTCTGCCATGGCTGGTTTCATTGAGCGCGGGTTTGCTGTGCTGGCTGATCAACCGCGATTTCGACCCCGAAAATCCCGGCCCGACCCAGAATCTGCTTGAATTCATCTACGAAGCTCTCGAAGGCTTCATTGCCAACATTGTCGGGCAGAAAAACGTCAGAGAGCTGCTTCCCGTGCTCTCGACGATCTTCATTTACATTTTCAGCGCCAACCTGATGGGCCTTGTTCCCGGCCTTAAATCACCGACCAGCATGTTTTCGAACTGCCTGGGCATGGCACTGGTGGTTTTCTTTCTCACCGCTTTTTATGGTTTCAAGCATCACGGACTTGGCTACATCAAGCACTTTGCCGGGCCAATCTGGTGGATGGCGCCGCTGATGTTCCCGATTCATGTGGTCGGTGAACTGTCGCGCCCGGTCAGCCTGACGCTGCGTCTGTTCGGCAATATCATGGGCGAAGACGTGGTAATTCTGGTGTTGACCAGCTTCATTTTTCCGTTGCTGGTGCCGATACCAATGCATCTGATGGCGATATTCACCAGCCTGCTGCAGGCCCTGGTGTTCACAATTCTTTCAGGAGTTTATCTCTCTGGCGCGGTTGCAGAGGGTCACTAAAACGGAGGTTACCAATGGATTTAACCGGTCTTGCGCATATTATGGAAATTCTGGCGGCGGCGGGCTGCATTTCGCTGGGCAGCGGCATGGCTGCTTATGCGATGAGCAAGGTCATCAGCCAGACCATCGAATCGATTTCCCGTCAGCCCGAAATTGCAGGCGAACTCAGATTCGTCATGATTATCGGCCTGGCAATGATCGAATCACTGGCAATCTACTGTCTGCTGATTGCGCTGATTCTGCTGTTCGTAAAATGGTAATGCCAGTTTAAGGGAAAATGAAAAAAAAGCTTCACCTTTTTCTACTGCTTCTGCTGCTGAGTTTGCTGGCGGGGGCCGTCTTCGCTTCTGGACCAGCGCCGGCTGAAACGGCACATGCAACGCAGGAGGCTGCGCATCAGCCTTCCCTGTTCGAGTTCAGCTGGGCAGTGCTGATCTCGCAGGCCATCAACTTCTTCGTTCTGCTTTTCATTCTCAACCACTTTCTCTTCAGACCGCTGGGCAAAATTCTCGAAGAACGGCGCGAATCAATAGGTAAAATCAGAATCAACGCCGAAGAAGAGCATCGCACCGCCCTGGCACTGAAAGAGGTTTACGAGAAACATCTGGCCAACATCGAGCATGAAGCTTACGAAATCAAGCAGCAGGCCATTCATGATGCGAACCTGCAGACAGCTGAAATCGTTCTCGAAGCCAGGCTTAAAGCCGAACGAATTGTCGAAGAAGGTGAAATGCAGCTGTTCAATGAGCGTCAGGCCGCATGGATGCAGCTGCGCGAAGAAGTGGTGCACCTGACGCTGGTCGCCGCTGAGCGGGTTGTCGAAGAGTCGCTTAATGATGATATTCACCGACGTTTGATCAAAAATACGATTGAACGCCTCGAAACCGAGCTGCCATACCACGTATCCGATGATTGAACGCAAGAAAATAGTTGCCCAGCGTTACGCAGAAGCATTCTTCAAGGCCATTCAGGCCGATGAATTTGAAGAATGCTTCAAGGATTTCGAAGCATTCACCGCACTTTTTCTGGGTTATGAAGGCCTGGCCGAAATTCTGGTGCATCCTACCATCCACGTGGATCGCAAGATCGAGATGCTGCAACGTATCTTCGGAGCCAGAGCGCGGCGTCTGGTAGTAGATTTCATCAGTCTGTTGATCAAAAAGAAACGAATGAATCTCTTCGAGCGCATTTCCCAGGAAGTTGAACGCATGTACCGCCGATTGCACGGCATTCGCGGGATTATAATCAAATCGGCGGTGCCGCTGCTCAACCACGAGCGAACCAGGCTGCGCGCCATTCTCGCCCAGAAATTCGGGCGTATCGAGATTCGTGAAGTCGTTGATAAAGCCATTCTTGGCGGGCTGGTAGTGCAGTTTACCGACCAGGTAGTCGATGAATCGATACGCAACCGCTTGAAACAATTACGGGACCTGATGGTCAGAGTCGACAACGAATGGCTTGCGACCCTGATCAGCCAGCCCACCCTGGCCTTATAGGGAGCCTCAAATGACGATCAGATCAGATGAAATAATTTCCGTTCTTCGCCGCGAAATCGAGCAGTTTTCGACCGAACTCAAAACCGTCGAAGCCGGAGTGGTTCTTCAATGTGGCGATGGAATTGCCCGGGTGCATGGCCTGCCGAAGGCGATGGCCGGCGACCTCGTCGAGTTTGCCAATGGAGTGCGCGGCTACGTGCTCAATCTCGAAGAAGACAACGTCGGCTGCCTGGTTCTCGGCTCCGATGAAGGCATTCACGAAGGCGACCTGGTAAAGGATACCGAACAGATTCTTTCGGTTCCGGTTGGGCGTCACCTGCTCGGTCGGGTCGTTGACCCGCTTGGACAGCCGATAGACGGCGAAGGCCCCATTGTTCCCGAGGGGCATCAAGGGGTAGAAAACTCGAGTCCCAACATCATTCAGCGTCAGCCGGTCAATGAACCGCTGCAGACTGGCATTCAGGCCATCGACGCCCTGATTCCCATCGGAAAAGGGCAACGTGAGCTGATTATCGGCGACCGCCAGACCGGCAAAACCGCAATCGCCGTCGATACCATCATCAACCAGAAAGACAAAAATGTAATCTGCATCTATGTCGCCATTGGCCAGAAAATGTCGACGATAACTCAGGTCGTCGAAACTCTGCGTCATTACGGGGCTCTCGATCACACCATCGTCGTTGCCGCATCGGCATCAGACCCGGCACCCTTTCAATTCATCGCGCCCTACAGCGGCTGTGCCATGGGCGAATTTTTCCGTGACCGGGGCGAGCACGTTCTTTGCATCTACGATGATTTGAGCAAGCATGCGGTCGCCTACCGTCAGGTTTCGCTGCTGCTGCGCCGACCGCCAGGCCGCGAAGCTTTTCCCGCCGATATTTTCTATCTGCATGCCCGCCTGCTTGAAAGGGCTGCAAAACTCAATGCCGAACTTGGGGGCGGCTCGCTGACAGCGCTGCCCATCATCGAAACTCAGGCCGGTGATGCGTCGGCATATATTCCTACCAATGTAATTTCAATTACCGACGGGCAGATCGTGCTCGAAAGCGCGCTGTTCAACTCTGGTATCAGACCGGCGATAAATGCAGGCCTTTCCGTCTCGCGCGTCGGCGGCAATGCCCAGGTCAAGGCGATGAAAAAAGTCGCCGGCCCGCTGCGCCTCGAACTGGCACAATTTCGGGAACTGGCGGCATTTTCCCAGTTCACCAAAGACCTGGACCGGGCTACCCAGGACCAGCTGGCCCGCGGCGAGCGTCTGGTAGAGCTGCTTAAACAGCCGCAATACAGCCCGATGCCGGTTGAAGACCAGATTGTCACCATTCTCGCATCGACCCGGGGTTACACCGACCATCTCGATAAGCGCGAAGTTCTGCGCTACAAGAAGTTTCTGCTCAAATACCTGCACCAGAAACACCCGGAAGTGATGCTGACCCTGCGCCGCGAGCCGGTTCTCAACGAAGAAATTGAAAAGCGGCTGATCGAGCTGATCAAGGAATTTACCGAAAGCGTTTACATGCTGCAATACCATGCAGAAGAGCTG
>JBMOKV010000565.1:0-6404 GCA_049325495.1 Candidatus Rifleibacteriota bacterium
AGTGCCAAGATCAGCAGTCCAGGCATAAGTAAGATTCAGGCCAGCAGGAAAATCCGGCACTGCTTCAAATTGAGCAAAAGAATCGCCGGGAATCTGAAGAGTGGCCGTACCAATGATTTCTACCCGGCGATTGACCGGTTGAACGGCAATGCCATCGGGAAAAGTAACGACCCCTGATGCAACAACGATATCGAGCCGAGCGGTCGACGTCAGGCGCGGATAAGCAAACCCGTCTTCTCTGGCTGAATAGGTTATGGTCGCAGAAGCATTTTGCGATGGAATAGCCCAGTCGGCGTAGGTATCTGACTTGTAAGAAAAAGTGCTGACCGTGGTCTGCCAGTCGATGGCCAGCGGTTCCCTTTCAGGGTCATAGGCGGTTCCGGTCAGACGAAGAAAAGCAGAACCATTGGCCGGGGTATTATCTACAGACACGCTCACCTGCGGAGCCTGATTGGTGATCCCGGCAGTAGGCAGTGTTAAGCCGACGATGGCAAGATTATCTTTCTGAAAAGATGTTGTGGTTAGAACGATTTGCGTCTGTGAAAGATCTTTGTCGGCCGGGGGCTCGATCTTGATGGTGCCCATGGCGCCCGTCGGCATTGCGGGAGAAACGTAGTAACCGCCTTCATCGAGAGTGAATTCTTCACCCCAAAGCTTAATTTTGCAGCGCCCGACCGCATTGCCCTGCAGATCTTTCACAAGAAGCCGCATCTTAATATTTGCAAGATCTTTTTCATACAAATATATGTTTTGCCGCTTTTCCATTCCATCTGAATTGATCGGCACCAGCTCGGTTCTGGCCTTGAATGTTCGACCGGTTAGAGAAGTAATTCTCGCAATTATCCTGTAATTTCCCGGCGGAACATTGTCAAATGTAAAATTGCCCTGGTTATCAGCACGAGCCGTCATTCCCGGCAATTCTTCAAGAAAAAGATAAGAATCGAGAAAAAGTTGATTGCTCCGAGTGTTATCGGGACGCAACGAAGTTACCGTAGAATCGATTACAATCGTGCCAAAAATGCGGCCATTAACCAGTGCAGGGCCAACAGGGCTCAAGTCTGTTCCAGAGCCAGAACCAGAACCACCGCCTCCCCCACCACCACAGCCGATGAAGATCAATAACCCGATCAGGCTGGCAATGAAAATTCGCAGCGCCATATTCTCATGATACTCTGTAGAGAACAGACTAATCAATAGGGGTAAGGTGAAAGGCTAAAAATTATTGAATTCCTCTTCGGGAACGGCGCTGTCCTGCCAGTTGATGATGGTGAAACCGGCAAGTGGATAGGTCGGAAAATAGTCACCACCGCCGCTTACATAAGTTGAATCGTAAACATTGCGGCGCACCACCGATTGATCATCGCGCAACGAACCACTTAGATAAGTTTTTGCCGGACGATTGCGCAAATGTATCATAGAGCCGTGGTGACGCAGAATAAAGCGGTTATTTTTGTCAATGAAAGGCAGGCTCTTCATTTGCGGGCTTTGAATATTTCCGATCTCATTACGCACTTTGGTCGGCATGTTGCCGTTGCTCCAGCGGGCATTTAGCTCAGCAGAATCGATCAAAATCGCGTTTACCGTCATTTCTGGAATTTTAAACCCGGTTTTAGGATATTTCATCGCCAGCTTGAACAGACGATCGGCAGCGTTCCATGGGCCCAAAGCCGGGTCGGGTTCGTTGTCTTCAATCTCTTTCTGGGCCTGCTCAAGAATTGAGTCGATAATTTTGTCACGGGCACCGGCCAGAATGGTTCCGGTCATATAGGCGCGGCCCGCAATTCCCTCGATGATAGCAACCCGTTTAAAATCACTTTTAAGGCAGAACCGCGTCTTGTATTCTTCTGGGTTGGGAGAATGATTCAGGTAGTCGCGCAGCTTTTTCAGGGCCGGGTGGGCCGCAATGCCGGCCATTGTGACGGGAATGATTTCAGGTGGAGTTTTTGGCAGCGCTGCCAGAGCATTGATAACGTGAAAATTCAGCGCAGTCATGGGAAGCCGCTTATCTGAAGAGGTAGTGCTCATTTTCGGGGGGAAAACCGTGGCTCCGAGAACTACCGGGTTCAGTTCATCACCGCCGAGTGCCATGGCAATTTCATAATCGAGAAGGGTTATCAATTCATTGCGCAGAAAATTCAGGGGCTGCGAATAGTCAAACCAGATGCGACCCATCGATATGACCATTACCCCGTTTTTATCGGTGCCGTTGCGCGGATCTTTGGTGTAATCCTTGAAGCCCAGGGTGTAATTCTGGGGATTTTCGTGGTTTTGATTGAAATCACCGGCAATATAAACGTCTTTTTCACAAAAAATCGTCAGGCTTTTCCAGGGCGGGCAACCCCAGATACGCAATGGGACCTCTGAATAAAGCAACACCTTGTCCGTGACGTTTTTGAATTCCCAGCCGAAAAACAGATCGTAAACCACCTCATCGGCCCGCTCGGGGTTGCGCCACTTTGACTCAGAAAACCCTTTGAAACCGCAATTGGGGCGAAGAAATTCGGGCCGAGGTTTTTGGGCGTTTTTCCAGTAGGCCGGGTTCAATGGCGGCAATTTCTGGGGTTTAGCGCCATGATAACCATCCTGGTAGTAATAATCGATGACCGTGTCACCGGACTTTCTCTCGAATTGGCCGAATGAATCGGGGTCAGAAGAATCATTGCCTTTTTTTATGGTGACCCGGGGCCCATTGTTGAATTCGACCTGAACTGATGATTCGGCCTTGATATGACCCGGGGTAGAAATCTTCTCGGTTTTAAGAAATTCAAGACCACGGTCAAAAGGACCGCGCTGACTGAAAATAAGAAGTTCATGCCCATAAAGACGGCCCGACCGCGCCTCTCCTGGTATGATCCGGTACGGGCCGTAGCCGCCGGTGTCGAGAACCTGCCCGTCATAGAAAAGAAAATTGCCGGGCAAAATCTTTTCGATAACCGTAGAAATTTTTCTGCAGGCTCCTTCGACCTTTCCAACAGCTTCAAGAAGAAAATAGCGGTGCGACTCATCAACAGTTTCAGTATCGAGGCTGTTCTTGGCTCCGATCAATTTAATTCTTACTCTGAACTCGCCGTTCAATTTCATTTCCGGAAGATCAACCCGCCCCGAATAAGTGCCTCGATCGTTTCGGTCGAGCTTTAGAAGCTTGAAGCTTTTCAGGAAAAGGTATTTGTGGGGCGCGGGTGACGACCATTTTTCACTTGGAATATAAGGGTTGCCGTGGGTGACAAACTGGTAATCGGCCTTCATCTCTGCAAGCACGCAATGGAGGCCGGTTTCAGCAACACAGAGGGCAAGATAGTCGCGGGCTGATTTTGACAGAAGATTTATCTGGCCGCGCTGAAAATTGAGAACTGCACCGCCAAGAATACCCAGAACAAGGCAGACCATCAGCAGAACGATCAGTGCCTGTCCTTTTCTGAAGCGGTTCATGGGTGAACTCCGTTCAATTTGCCCCTGACGCAAAAGCAGGTGCGAACCTGGTGAACAGCATCGTCTTCCTTGTTCTTATCATTATTTTTTCTTACAAAAGTTGCTCTGACATGGACCAGATAGGGCCCGGTTCCATCAAGTTCGTAGGGGTCAAAATTAAGCAGATTTTTAAAAGGCAGGCCAGCGGCAAAACCAGTTAGCGTGACTGGCTTTCTGTTGGTCGTATAAACCAGCATTTCTCTAATGCCCTCACAAATTTTTTTTCGATATTTTTTCTTGTTTCCGGGAACGTTGGATTTGACCGAGCGATAAAGGTCACTGGTACCATCGTCACATTTTTCAAGTGAATATTCAATTATCTCTTCACGCAGAAACCCCGGATCAGGTGGCTTCAGAGCAAAATCAAAAAACTGTTGCCTTAAAGTGCAAATCTTGCCTTCATTGTTGGCCATAAGCTGTGGCACGGTCTGACGATTGGTCTGCTGAGGAAAGTCGAGCCAGGCTGAATTTCGTATGTCGTTACCAAGATGAGCAAAAAAGCGTCGGGCATTCTCGTTAACCCCGATGTGTTCCAGAGCAGTTTTAATTTGCCTGACTTCGGCAAAAAACAGCTTATAAACCGCCAGCATAAGCACAGTAAACAAAGCAGCAGCGATTACAATTTCAAAAAGAGTAATAGCCTTGCGTTTGTTTGAAATTTTCATTTAATTTTCACCAAAGATCGCAATGGGCAGTGACCGTTTCAAAAACAACCGGTTTGCCGTCTACGCCTGATTTCCACTCTACCTTAACCTTGACCAGCTTCAGCCCAGATTCGACTTCGGGATTATCGGATGGAACTTCTTCAACGCTGATTGTGCGACGGTATTCCACACCGCCGATCTCAACCACCGGCACAAAACCGTCACCATTTTTCACATCATACTGGTTCTGAGCCGAATGAAAATCTGCAATCAGGGTGTTTTTACGACCATCACGGTCAAGGCCGATCTCCCGGCCACGGGCTGCTCTTATCGCCTCAATTGCCTGATTTGTCAGGAAAATGGCATTCTCGTAATTTCTGACTTTTGCCACTCCGGTAAAACTGCTCGAAATCGTCCAGCCGATGATAAAAACCACAACCATCAGCAATCCGGCAATGATGATCTCCACAAAAGTCATCGCTTTTCGGTTTTCTGTCTTCATAATCTTTCTGCGAAATTCATAGAGAACCTTTTTTCGTTTCAGGCGCTTCTGCCCTGAATTTTATCACAAAAAGCTTTGATATAAGCAGAAAAAAAATAAAGCCCTGCAGCCGAATTCGACTGCAGGGCCCTGGCAAACGATAATCAGAAAATATCTTGCGGGTTAAGCCCGGCCTCCATAATTACCATATCCGGTGTTCGGCCGGTTCCATCACGAAGATCCTGTATTTCAGGGCCATCGACGATTTCTTTAACGAATTTTGGGTCAAGGCAGGGGTTTTCCTGGTTCGAGTTGGGTGGATTTGGGGCATCTCCGGTGGGAACCCAGACAAAATCTGGATGGTTCTTGGTCGAAGCACCGGTCCATTCGCCCTCGGTAATGTTGCCATTGCCATCGAGGAAGAGGTTATAGGTGTAAGTGGTGCTGAACCATTTTGTGCCGATAAAATCAGGTTTTACACCATCGTCAGCGTAATAAACCGTGGTTTTTACCTTGAGCTTGGAATCATCGAACCATCCGGTTGTCCAGCTTGACTCGAACTTGAACATGGGGAAATTCCAGACCTGGTTATCCCACGAAGTATCGCAGATCATGGCGCTTTTTCCAGATGCAATGTATTCCATCAGCAATCGATGGAATTCATCGGGATAAATATCATCGGGGTCGTCGCCACTCTTGCCCCAGTATCGATTACCATAGAATTTACAGTAGGTGTTCATATACAGCTCTGACAAAATCGCCTTCTGGTCAGCGGTTTCAAAAGTGATACCGTTTCTCACATGTCTTTTTCTGGGTTCCTGGGTAAGCATGGATGCGGCAGCCCAGCCATTGCAGTGGCCTTCCCAGTTTTCGGCGTTGGGGTTGTAATGGGCGTTGCGAGGATTGCTTTCCCAGGCATGAGCCCCGGGGTTTTTGCCGGTGCGGCTCTGAACGAAGGCATCATAGCGTTCGAGTGGCGATGGGCTGTGGCCAGGCCAGCCTTTAACCATGAATCCTTTTTTTCTTGACCACCAGTCACCCGACCATGGGGCCGGTTTTATTTCACCGGACGCTGAGCCATCGTCAGCAGTAACTGCGGCTAATGGAGAGAATAACGACAGCAATAAAACGATAAGCATGGTCTTTTTCATCAGTCATTGCCTCCATTCTGATTGGCATTTTTCGGCAGCAGCAGGCGAATTTTACGGGCAATGCTTTCAGAGCGCAGAGCCCAGGGTGAACCTTCCTGCCACAGCTGCATCAGGCTGGTGTTTGATCTGGGTTCTGCCAGTTCAACCTGAAAATTCTGACTATTGGAACGATAGGCATCGAAAGTATCGGCAAACTGTTTATCGGGAGCTTTATTCTTCTGGGCAACGGTCCGCTTGAAGGAAAGGCTGCCAACTTTGGTAACCCGGCTAAAACTCTGAGCCACCGGTTCACTGCGATAGGCATTGAAACCATCGGCGTTCTGCACCGCTGCTTCAGAGCGAACCAACGGAAAAACCGGAAGATCGTAGGGAACCAGAGTATCTTCTGCCAATAATGGCTGGGGGTTAGTCGGATCAAGATCTCTTTCGCTGCTCTTTACACCCTCATTTGTCGGGTAAATGTCGATAACCCGCATGGGCCGCAGATCATCAACAGCCAGCCAAAGAACCGCCTGAACTTTCATGGAAACGTTGCGGGGAAAAACATGAATAACATAGCAGTTTCGATCGGCAATGGCCTTGATGGCCCTGACTTTGAAAACCCATTGAATGGGCGGCATCCATACTTCACCCGGCGAGCGCATGTCGCGGTATGAAGCT
>JBMOKV010000566.1:0-6404 GCA_049325495.1 Candidatus Rifleibacteriota bacterium
ATTCTACTGAATCGTATCCGGTCATGCCGAACAGGTCGGTGCCGGAAACGTCGATGTAAGCTTTGCCGGGGCTGGTTACGTCGATTTTGTAAGAGCCGGCGTAATATTTTTCCTTAAGGAAATTCATGACAACCGGAGTTCTTGTCGAGTTCTGTTGCACTGTGCAGGTCGGAGGAGCCTGCAGAGCTTCTGAACCCTTGGTGATGATCATGATTTCAAACTCATTGGCCGGGTTCGAAAAGATCTTGGTGGTGAATGCGGGGCCGGTATTGATCACCACGCTGTGGGTGCTGTCAACTGCCATGATGTTGCCTGCCAGGTCGCGGGCATTCTCAATGGTGATGATTGCATTGCCATCATAAAGAGCACTGCTGTTTTTCGGAACTACAGTGGTGCCGATCCAGGTGTCTTCTTTAAAGCTGGTCAGTTCGATGTTCATTACCTGACCGCCATTTGAAGTCATTTTAACGCTCGGCGGAACGGTGGTATCGACCAGCTCGCTGAACCGGATGGTGAAGGTCACCATGCCGGTGCTGATCTTGTTGGCAGAGCTGGGTGCCGGCTGAACTTCAACCACTATCGGCTTCACCGTATCGACGGTAAACCTTCTGGTGGTTGAGAAGGCGCTGATGTTGTAACCGTCAACGCAGGTTTCGATAGCAGCCACTCGCCAGAAGTAAGTTCCATCTTTCGGAACCGAGAATGAGTTTTCGGTCATTACGGTTACCTGGCCAACCAGGTCGGTGTAGCCCGGATTGGTTTGTTTGTTCAGAATGTTATTGAACGATGAATCATCAGCTACCTGTAGCAGATAACGGTCAGCATCGGTAGAAACGGCCCATTTGAACAGCTGGCCACGCTTATTGGTATAAACATCGGGCAGCGGAACGATCATTTCAGGCGGCTTGGGCGGAGTGCGGTCAACTACAAAGGTTACCACGGTGTTTTCTGAGGCGTTGTCGCCAAGGTCAACCGCTCTGATATCGAGGTTGTAAGTGCCATCAGCCCGACCTGTAATGTCGAACGAAGTGGTGAAACTGGCATTGTTTCTTGGCAACCCGGAAACCGGGAAGGAAGTGAATGTGCTGCCATTTTCCGACCACTGAACGCTTTTGATCATGATGTGGGGATCAGTGCCGTTATCACGGGCTGAACCTTCAATAGTTACCGAGTTTTTACAATATTTGTTGGCGCTGGAGGTTGGTTTGGTTACCGTGGGTTTTGCCGGTGCCAGGTAGTCGAACATCAGGGTGTAGGAAGCCATTGAATAGTTAGGTATTACCTGGCCATCATTGGCGTTATCCTGAATGTTCATGGTAACGTCAACCTGAGATGCCCCAGGCTGAGTATTTGCCGGCACCGCAGGTCTTGACTGAACCAGCCTGTTACCTGAAGAATAGGCAGGGCCTGATACTACGCCATCAATCGTATAAGTGAATGAGCTGGTAGTGAAGTTTACACCAGAGCCATTGCCGTTATACCAGTTGGGATCCTGGGGTATCTGAACCGTGGCGAAATTGAAGCCTACCGGAGGCTGGCCATTATCCATATTACCCTTATACTGAATGATGTCTTTCGGAGCATCAGATACCGAGATGCTGATTTCGCTCTGAGAAAGACCGAACCAGGTCGGTGAAGCAACCTTCAGATCGACGGCGGGGGTAAACGAGGTAATTACCGGGGGAACGCAGTCGTAGTGAAAGTATGATCTCTGGGCTGTGCCCATATTGCCGAGCACGTCATAGGGAACGACGGTGATGTCGTAGCGACCGTCTCCTGCCTGATCTTTGGGCAGAAACGCTGATGGGCCATAGAGATCCCAGACTACCGCAGTGGTTGAGGCGTTGGCTTTCTGAACCCCGACCACATTGCCGTTATAGCGAACTTCAATGGTTGATCTGGTAAAGTCTGCCATCGCATCGTTGATAATGCCCCATACTTCATCGGCCGCCAGTGCAATCTGAGTCTCGTTGGCGATTCTCTGGTCTGACGGGCTGAATGTGACCGAAGACGGGGCTTCTGTGTCGATGATCAGCTGTCTGGTGCTGCTGGCACCAACGTTGCCACCCTTGTCTACCGGGGTGACCTTGACCGTATAGGTTCCGTTCACTGTCAACTGCGGGAAATCGAAGTAGATGGTGTCGCTGCCATTATTGGTATAGTTGCCAAGTATCTGGCTGGTTGTCTGGTCATGGATCAGGGTGAATTCAAATCTCGGGTCGGTGAATGCGATACCGGAATTGCCGCCATCAGCAATAACCGCTACCAGGCGGGTCACTGCACTGGCGATAACCGGTGGCTGGCCGCCGTTCATGTCATTGATGTCAGCGGCTACGTTTCCCACGCTGATTTTGGTTACTGAAGGAACTTCACGGTCAACCAGAACGATGCGGTAGGTTTTTGTTCGGAAACTTTCGACGTTTGCTTGCGGTTTAGCACGGTCGCCTGCCATTATCCAGAGTTTGTAACGCCCCGGATTAAGAGCTGAAGCATCCCAGTTGGTGCTCCAGGGTGAAGGGGAGGTGGCCTGAATCGGCACGGTTCTTGATGCCAGGCCGGTGCCGTCAAAGTTTTCCCAGATCAGTTCAACGTATTCGATGCCTGAACCGGCATCAGTTACTGTGCCGCTGAGGGCAACCGGGGTGCCGGCACTGGAAACGTAGATCGTGTCTTCGCTGTCAAAGGTCGAAACCGGAGGGGTTGAATCGACGTTGAATGCGTTGGATTCATTGTATTCGGTCATCACATTGCCGGCTGCATCTTTTGCTCCGGTAACTCTGAACGATGCCATGCCGTCATAAGAGGGGCCGCCGTTGGTCGGAATGGTAATGGTGCCAAGAAATGTGTCGGATGCAACCCATGAACCGGCACTATTGCTGATGATTCCGCCGCCAACCGATTGAACGGTAACGGTCGGATTCTGTGTCCGATCCATGTCTTCGCCAAAGCGCAGCTGAATGTTATAGGTGCCGGCTCCCAGCTGATAGTTGGGGTCGAGCGGAATCGAGTAAGAAGCCATATAGGGCTGACGGGAAATGAATACGCCAGTGATGCCGGTAGCAGCGTTGTCGCGGGTAACCGTTACCCTGTTTGAAAGACCAGACTGGTTGCCTGAAGGCAGGGTCGAGTCGAGGGCAACTACATAAAACTGATTCATTCCATCATTGAGCGGGATTCCCGAGATGGTGTAAGAACCATCGGCGGCAGCATTGGCCGGCGAACCGACGGCCGCGCCGTTCATGTCATAGGCCTGCACTCTCACCGGAGTTGACTGCACAGTTCCTGATTCAACCGCACCGATACCAGTCAGGGAAATTGAACTGGCACTGGTCGGTGTAGTAGGCTGATTCAAAACCGGGGTGGCCGGCTGGGTGCGGTCAACTCTTACCACGTAAGGAGCCGATTCGGTCGAGAAGTTGCCCAGAGCATCATAGCCGCGCATGGTGTAGGTATGTTCACCTTCGGTTACGTTGCTGATGGTTGCTGACCAGGTTGAACCACTGATTGAACCGGTGGTTACCACTGAACCGCCTTCAAGAATTTCCACCGGTCTGGTGTTAACCATGGTCGAAGAAGTGTTGCCGGTCAAAGTGATATTATTGGAGTTGGTCGGGTTGCCTGGGGTTACGCCGGTTATGGCACCTGCGCCAGGTCCTGCGGCGTTGACTGTTATTACCTGATTGGTTGAGCCGGTATTTGCACCAGCTGCCGGTTCAGAAACGTCGCGGCCGGTGGCAGTGATTGTGTAGTTGCCGCTGGCAGCGCTTGAGAGGGTAATCGTATAAAGAAAGCTCTGGCCGGTGGTCGGATTGGTGCCATCGGCAACCGCACTTGCGCCAAGAGTATTTGGTGAAACAGTAATGGTCGGCGCAGAGATCATTTCGTTACTGCCGACCTGGATTCTGATTTCATTACTTCCTGCGTTATTTGAAAAAGTACTGCCATTCAGTGTCATGGTTATGGTTGGAGCAACGAGGTCAACTTCAACAGCAGCCGGAGTGTTGCTGTTGGGAACTGATACCGCGTTGGGAACCGAAGACTCAAGAACCGAAACTGAAAACGTTTTGCTGCCGTGCCCTAAAACAGCGCCTGAAATAATCATACTGGCAGTGGTGCCAGAAGTTGCTTCCGTTCCAAGTGTGTTGCTGCCCGTCTTGAAACTGGCTGAATAAGGTGGGGTGTCGCCTGCCCAGGTCGCCGAAAGGGTTACCTGGCCGGAGCCATTTATTTTGGTAGTTCCGCCTGATGAATCGACCTGCAATGAAACGTTGGAAATATCGGCCAGCACAGGGCTGTGCGCTCCCAGCAAAAGCAAGAGTATAATCAGTATAACTCTTGGAAATGCACTGTAACATTGAAGGATTCCAGCATTCGTCTGCCTCATATTTGTCTCCTGTTATTTTCTGCAAACCGGGCACGGCCTGACAGTATTTCTCACCTTTCTTTTCGGCATCAAAGTTAATAAACTTGACATAAAAAATCCCTTTTGGCACAATTCCTACAGATTAATTCTCGTTAAACTGCTTTTCTGTTCTAATTTGAAGCCAGGAAAAATTTTTATAAAATTATGCACAATATTTTTTCGCGCACCGGCATTTTTTTCTTATGTGCCCTGTGCCTTATTTTTTTTACCGGCTGCGGTGGCACTTCGTCGACCACCAGTCTGACAACTTCCGGCACCGCAAACGGTGATCTTGACAACGGCCGGATACAGGGCACGATTATCGCCAGCTCAACCGGCAACATTCTTGCCGGTGCGATCGTTGAAACCTGGCAGGCTCAGGCAATAACCGGTTCAGATGGCCGTTATCTGCTCGGTCCGGTGCCGCCGGGAGATTACCGGGTTGTGGCCCGTGCCAGTGGCTACAGTCCCATCGTTAAAGATGGTGTGAGAGTTCTCGCCGGAAAAATTACCGAGAATCAGAATTTTTCTCTTTCAACTGCTGCGGCCAGCTATGACCCGGAATTTGCCATCGTTGCGCTTTTGCCTTCGCTTGGCACCGATGGCGATCTGATCAGTATTTTTTGTCGCGGTTGTGGAACTCAGGCCGGCAAAGTCACATTCAACGGCAAAGAAGCTCAGATAATCGACTGGAACTCCCTTAAGGATGACAAAATCACCGTTGTTGTGCCCGCTGAAGTAGAAACCGGGCCGGTAAAGGTTATAATCGACGGGCAGAGCTCAAAAGAAACCCAGTCGCAGATTTTTACGGCACGGCCGGTGATAATCAGTGCCCAGCCTTCAATAGCCCGTGGCGGCCAGACAATTACCCTTTATGGCCGCAATTTTAATCTTATTTCTCAATTCAACAAAGTGCGGCTCGTCGATGCTTTGTGCACCACCGTTGCCGTTCCCAATGAAAAAACCATGCAGATTCAGCTGCCTCAGGTCGCAAAGACCGGAACTCTGTCGATTCGCATCGAGAGCAATGAATATCAGCTAGATGGCTTCAGTTCAGTGGTTATAACCATCACCCCTCAGTTGATTCACCTGTCGCCGAAGCGTTCAGTGCCTGGGGTGCCGCTGACCGTCTACGGCTACAATTTCGGCAGCGACAAAAGCATCGTAAAAGTTCTTTTTGGTGGGCACACCATAACCCCCGACAAATTCCTGAGTTTTTCTGATAATCGCCTGAGCTTCAATGTTCCCGACAATTCCATTCTGCCTCCTGACAAAACCGCAGAAGTGATCGTTCAGGTCAATGAATCGAAGAGCAATGGCCTTATTTATACCGCCTACAATACGATAAACAACACTCTTACCGATTATGGAATTTACGATTTCAACACGGTCTCAACTGGTGGAACGCTGCATCTGCCAAAGCTCAAACCAACCGAGAGAATAGTTTTTCTCAGCGTTCTTTCAGGGGATGGAGTGCTCGACCTGGCCGGCGACTACGCATACAGCCTTTCTGCCTTCATGGGTGGAAATTTCGATCAGGTGCCTGAACTGCCCGCTGCCAGTGTAAGAGAAAAGCCGGTTTACGAGCCTGATCTGTCGGTTCGCTATTCCAATCTGCCAATAAAAATCAGGCCAGATATCAGGGCAGCATTGACTGAACCAGCTTCCCCAACCCTAGAAGTCTATCTGCGTGATTTCACCCAACCCGACCCCTTCAATTCTGACAACGACATTCTTGCCACCGGCACCATAAAGGCTACCGACAGCGTTTCAATCGTCTATGTTGACGTAACCGCCGCCGGTATCGATGAAAACCGGGCCAGAGAAATAAATGAACGTTTTAAAGGAATTTATCAAACCATTGCCACAGCCTGCACCGATGGAATCAGTGATCCCCCTGAAGGCAACATCGATGCGCAGAAACGTATTGCTTTGTTTGTTTCGCCGACTCTGAACGAAACCTCAGGCGCCGAACAGGTTGCCTCGTATTTTGATGTGCGCG
>JBMOKV010000567.1:0-6399 GCA_049325495.1 Candidatus Rifleibacteriota bacterium
TGCGGTACCTGCTGGGTGCTTACCGCAATGAACGACGTGTAAGGTGTGGCAAACTGGTATTCTTTGCTAAGGGCAATGACTTCGTTTTTCAATTCAGGTTTTTCGCCATATATTTTAATCTGCTTGAGAATCTCGTCAGCTTTGGTGCGCGCCCAGAAGCGTCCGACAAAGCTGTTTTCGCTTGAGTTCTCCACAAAATTGGCCGTGATCGGAAATTCTTTTAAACTGTTGTTTAAAACGCCGGTCAGCTTGACTGAGGCTTCTCCGGCATTTTTATAGCGGCCTGAAACCACAAGCTGAGTGCCTTTATAAACATTGGGCAGTTCTTTCGGGAACATTTCAGTTATCTGGATATTGCCGAAATCGAGCTTGAGATCGACGAGAAGCGGGGTGCTGATCGATTCATAAAAACCTTTGAGTTCCGTTTCGAGATTGGCCTGGTCGTCGAGATAGATTGCCTCGCCACGATTCTCGACCGAAAGCTGCCCGAGCAGTGATTTATTTACGCCCTGACCGACACCCAGGGTAAAAGTTCTGATCAACTGCTGATTTTGGGCCCGATAATCGGCTACAATGCGTGGTGTGGAAGTGATGCCGGAACTTGCTTCACCATCGGTCAGAAACACAATAGCCTTGGTTCTGCTTTTGTCCTGGTCGAAGGCTTTCAGTCCCTCGGAAAGAGAATCATAGATATTCGTTCCGCCTCTGGCAACGAGCGTGTCGATATAGTTTATCGCTTCTTTTCGATTTTCATCGTTTGCCGGCATCATTTCCGGTTTCCAGATGTTGACCTTGTCTGAGAAATCGACGACTGAAAAGCGGTCATTTTCATTCAACCGGTTGATGAAATAAACGAAGGCCATCTTGGTCTGCTGAATTTTTTCGCCGCTCATGCTGCCTGAGGTATCCATTATGAATACAATGTCGCGGTTGGCAATGTCATTGTCTTTTACCACTTCCTGGGGCGAAAGCATCAGAACAAAATACCCGTCTTTTTCAGGGTCAGGGCGGGTTGCCAGGAAATTTACCGCCATTTCATCGGCTTTAACTTCGTATCTTAGAGCAAAATCATTTGATGGCAGGAAATTATTTCGTTCAAAACCTGCATTCCAGCTGAAAGCATCGACTTTGCCCGCAAAAATATCGTGGGTCGGGGAGGTTACGGATACAATTTCTTTCTGGTCGGCGATGCTGATCTGCAGGCTGACCTGATCGAGTTCTTTTTTCTGCCAGGTAGAAACGTTGAAAGGGAGCTGATAATAAATAGAACCGGATTTGTAATCGAGGATTTCGCTGTATTCAATGATGACCGTGGCACGGGAACTGGGGCCGATGGCGCCAATGCTTGTCTCGAATACTCCGGGCTGCTTCTGCACGGCCATCGCCGGCATCATTCCCTGATCTTTGGCTTCGTTGAATTCGGCGGTTGCCTGGCTGGTTTCTTCGATTTTGCCTTCATAGGTCTGGCCCTGGCTGTCGGTCAGAGAAAACTTCTGAACCGAGGCCTTTTCATGCACAGGAAACCTGATGTTTGGCTGAATCGTCACATCGTGAGGATTGTAGAAAATCTGCTCGAGACTGGTGACTGCAACCTGGTTTTTTATCTCGACTTTGATTTTCTGGGAAACCAGGGGCAGGTCGCCCTGCTGACAAACCAGGTAGCCGGCGGCGACCGGTGCAGCAACAAGAACGAGAATCAGCAGAAAAAAGGCTTTCATTCTGGTCATAGGCTCTCTCCTCGATTAATAATATGCCCTGGCTGCAACCGAATAATTAATAATTTCAAATAATCAGGACAAATGTGGCCGGCAGCAAAGGGCAAGTCTTTTAAACAGCAATTCGCATGCCAAGTACACAGTCCTGCGGTTGCTGAGCCAGTAACAATAAACCAACGGCCGCTGAGCCCGTACCGCGGGTCGAAGCGAGCAGTTCCGCAGCTGTTGAAATTATCAGGCCTACGGTCGCTGAGCCCGTACCGCGGGTCGAAGCGACCATTTCAACAACTGAAAAAGTGCGACAAATTTGTCTCTGTGTGGGTCTGAATTTGCGCAGTTCAGCGCGTCGGCGGCTGCTCAGGAAAGATCAGGCTGTGTTTGTAAAGATCTTCACCTGTTTTAATGCCCTCTTTTTCAAGCCGCTCAAGCAATCTGAAGAGAATGTCACGCACCGCGACGGTATCGTTCATTGCCCGATGGGCATTGGTAAGGCCGATATTGAAATGGTTGGCGACGCACTCGAGGTTGTTTTTCTGAAGATTGAGGTATTTTCTCGCCAGGCGCAGGGTACACAATGAGGGCATTCGCATACTCTTTTTCATGTGAAGCTTGAAATAGAAATCAAGAAAAGACCAGTCAAAGGGAACATTGTGTGCGACAAAAATCGAATCCTGCAGAAGGCCGTCGATTATTGGCAGAACTTCTGAAATTTTCGGCTGCCCGTTGACCATATTCTGGGTGATTCCGGTCAGTTTCGTTATTTCGGCTGGAACTGGATATTCAGGATCAATCATGGTTTCAAATCGTTCTTCTTTACCGTTATGGATTGAAATCAGGGCAATCTCGGTCAGACCCGCCTGACTGGGGTAAAAGCCGGTGGTTTCTATGTCGAGAATGGCAAATGGAAGTTCTTTAAGTGGTTTTTTTACAAAATCTGGAATAATATTTTTCATGAGGCTATATTATTACTTAGAAGTTATACGGTCAATCGGGAGTTTTTATGAAAAGAATGCAGCGTCTGCGCGGAACCGTTGTCAAAGTTGATGAAGAAATGGTGGCAATTTCAGACGACCGCTCCGATGAAGAGTTTTATTTTCATAGGTCGGATATGGCAGAAGCAGAAATCGGGCAGAAGGTCGATCTGTTGATCAGCGTTGCAACTAATTCCGATGGTTTTTCCCGGGTGTTGATGAATAAGAAGAAACCAAAACCCAAAGCATTCAAGATGGCCAATTTTTCAACTCTGGTCAAACACATGATCAAAACCCGTGAGCGCCTGCAGGCTACTCTTGAAGAAAACCCCGATCTCAGCAGCGAGTCGAAAATAAACGAGCAGATAGAGTTTCTTTCCCGCGGAATCAGGCTGTTTTCGTAGGTTGTCAGTTTTAATCAGCGAACCGGCGGGCAGATCAATGGCGTGGTAATTTCCGAAACAACCGGGAAGAGCCTGCTTGGGCTCATTACGACCAAATCGTCAAGCTTGACCATGCGTTTGGCCATCTTGTGGGAACGAGCCACAATTCTGGCAATCTGTTGCGATTTTTCAGAAAAGACATCTTTGCTCAAGGTCAGGTGCGGTTCAAAATTTTCATGTTCGGCGTGGGGAAAAATGTCGAAAATGCCGGCAAATTTGTCACAGATTTCATGATGCAAGCTGGTCAGGCGTGCACTTGGCAGAACCTTTAGAAATATAACCGCGCTGCGCCCTTCTTCATACTGAAAAGTTGAAAAGCCTCTTAAATAGAGAGTCATCGGCATATATTTCCGGGCGATTCGATGAATCTCTGGTAGATACTCGATGACAGTTTCTTCATTTAAATGATCCGATGAGTGTCCGAGAAACTTAACCGTAATATGGGCGGTCTCAATCGGTTCGAAAGACCGGCAGACTTCTGAAAGTTTGCGGTTGCAGGCGGCGATAAACCTGCGCAAATCCAGAGGGACTCTGAATGCGAGCGTGTAAGGCAGGCTTTTCTGATTGTCTTTACTCATTAATCAGATTTTACGTTAAACTCCCAGCTCAAAGCAAAGAAAAATTCAAAAAGCTGCCTGCTTGTCCACAGTATCGAAGGCAGGCTCAAGAAAGAATTTGGCAAAAAGCGCTTTTCTAACTGACGTGGTATGATTAATTGTTAAAACAGCAAATATTTCATTTTTCCCGCAAAAAAAAGGGCCCGAATCGGGCCCCTGGTGAATCAAATGAAATTTTGAATCAGAGTTTGTCGATCAGGCCGACACGTTTATTGAATTCAACTATCTGCTCGTCCCAATGCTTGACCACTTCTTCTGAGAATACGTCTTCCCAGAATTCGGGATCCCAGAGTTCGTTGATTTCTTCAACGGTTTTGCCCTGCTGTTCAACCCAGGTGTAATACTTGAAGTTGTGCAGGCGTTTGCGGTCATGATAAGTGAGTTCCGCCATGTCCTGAGTGTCTTCGCCGAGCATGAAGCGTTCAAAGTCGGCCATCGCTCTGCCGTTGCAGTATTTGCCATGTTGCTGAGTCAGTTCTTCGAGTCTGGACTGATACATTTCGGCTGAATCGGTCAGACAGGTGAAAAGAACATCATCTTCATTCATTTCAAAGAACTTGGCGGTCTTAACTGCAGAAAGCACATTGCTGATGCTGCTGATGCCCAGCAAACCAAGTTCGCTGATAAGTTCGGGTTTGATTCCAATGTTTTTCAGCATTTCCTTGCCGGCGGGTTCGTTGAAGGCGCGCAGCAGTCTCATGCAGTTTTCATCATCGATTGCCACAACAAGATCAGTGTTTCTTGCGTTGTGAACCCAGGGAACGTGTTTGTCGCCGATGCCTTCAATGCGATGTCCACCGAAACCACAGGACAGCAGAGTGGGGCACTGCAGGGCTTCTGAAGCAACAATTTTTGCATGGGGGTGCAGGTGTTTGATCTTGTCGCCGGCGGAAATGGTTCCGGCTGAGCCGGTTGCTGAAACCCAAGCGCTCATGCGGCTGCGCGGGGTTTTGATTTTATTGAAAACGTCGATGGCGGCGGTGCCGGTCTGGTGATAGTGCCAGATTGAATTGCCGAATTCTTCAAACTGATTGAAGATGACAATATCGTCGCCCCTGGTTTTGCGAAGTTCCCAGCATTTGTCATAGATTTCCTTGACGTTGGATTCACAGCCGGGGGTTGCAAAGATTTCACTGGTGCCGATTTCTTTCAGCCAGGTGAATCTTTCCTGACTCATTTCTTCGGGAAGGATGGCGATTGCCGGGGCACCCAGCAATGCGCAGTCATAAGCGCCGCCGCGGCAATAGTTGCCGGTGCTGGGCCAGACGGCTTTCTGGGTGGTCGGGTCAAATTCGCCGCTGACCAGTCGTGGAACCAGACAGCCAAAAGCCGCGCCGACCTTGTGGGCTCCGGTCGGAAAATACTTGCCGATCAGGCCAACGATGCGGGCTTTGACCCCGGTAATTTCGCTGGGAAATTCAATATAATTGACATCGCCATACAGGCCGGTTTTGATATTGTTGCGCCAGGTTATGCGGAAAAGGTTGCGGGGGTTAACATCCCATAATCCCAGGGGCTGTACCTGTTTCTTGATTTTTTCGGGAATCAGGTCAGGGTTTTTCAGCTGGGCAAAGGTCGGAATGATGACATTCTTTTCTTTCGCCCTTTCGATGGTCTTTTTAAGGACTTCTTCCTTAATGTGAAGTTTGAACTTGTGTGAATATTTGGGCACGATAAAAGCTCCTTGGTATTATGGGTAAACGTGGGTGCCAGCTTCGCCCTTAACAGCTCTGGCAAGGTTTTCGGGATTGGTGATAATGGCGTGTTTGCCACCATTTTTAAGGAATTTAATGATTGCTTCACATTTCGGCAGCATTGAGCCGGGCTTGAAATGGCCTTCAGCGCAATATTTTTCCAGTTCAGCCACGGTAACCTTATCGAGGCTTTTCTGATCAGGTTTGCCGAAATTCAGACAGGCTTTTTCAACTGCGGTCGAAATGACGAAAACATCGGCGCCAATATTCGAGGCGAGCAAAGCCGAGGCAAAATCTTTATCGATAACCGCAGCAGTGCCGTGAAGCATGCCGGCGTCATCTTTAATGACTGGAATTCCGCCGCCGCCTACGGCCACTACCATGAACCCGCGCTCTGCAAGAGTTTTGATCGCATCTTCTTCAATAATTTCGATCGGCAAAGGAGACGCAACAACCCGGCGCCAGCCGCGGCCGGCGTCTTCCACCATGTCCCAGCCGTCTTTGGCAATTCGGTCTTTGGCTTCAGCTTCGCTGTAGAATTGGCCGATTGGCTTTGAGGGCTTCTGGAAAGATTTGTCGTTTTTATCGACAAGAACCTGAGTAACTACGGTTACTACGGGTTTTTTAATGCCGCGTTTGTGAAATTCATTATCGAGCGCCATCTGAAAATTGTAGCCGATTGCGCCCTGAGTATCAGCGCCGCAGCTGTCAAGTGGCACGGGGTGAATCTGGTTGCGGGCAATTTCGCTCCTAAGAAGAATGAAACCGACCTGGGGCCCGTTGCCATGGGTGATTACCACGCGATAACCAGCTTCAACCATGTCGGCAATATGAACCATCGTTTCGGCTGCTGCTGCATACTGATCAGGAACCGACTGGTGATCTTTGTCTTTGATCAGCGAATTGCCGCCAACTGCTACTACTGCAAGCTTTCCATTAGTTGTCATGTCTATCCCTCC
>JBMOKV010000568.1:0-6381 GCA_049325495.1 Candidatus Rifleibacteriota bacterium
AAGCGAGATTCTCAGGGAAAATGGTATTTTGAAGTTCAGGCTTATTACAACCCGCAGACCAGACAGATTATTCTTGAAGATGTCGATCCAAAAGGCGGCAGAGTGTATCTTACCGGACGTATCGCCAGCACCGGAAACGGCAAAATACTGGCGTTCGACGGGTCATCTGATATAAATCTAGTTAACCAGACCAGCCGACCGGTAACCGTTGGCAAAATTAACCTGGGCAATGAAACCGGCCTTATCAGCATTACTGACCTGGAAAAGAATACTATAACTGAATTCAAACGTGATTCAACCACGACCAGAACCATCGGCTCAACTGTTTCAACGGTTTCAGGTGCTTCGAGTGTGTATAACCCGAAATCTGGCCAGTATTACAACTGGTCAACCGGTAAAGAAGTGGCGGCCACCGAAGACTATTATAAGAAGATCGATTTCAGGCTCTGGGGCGGTTATACCAAGAACGAAACCACCATCACTGAACTTGAAAGCACTGAAACTTTGCTCAGTTCATCATCAGGGGAACAGAACAAGCTGCCTGGAACCTACATTGGCACTTTGTCCAAACCAGGAACAACTGAATACGTAATCAATTACGACAACAATGTTGATTATTTCTCAAGCTATTTCGATAAATGGATAACCTACAGAAACGCCATTAAGTCGCGAGGGTCAGAACATTATAAATGGGGTTCATCGGTGGGCAAAATCCTGACTTTCCAACACTCGCTTAAAGCGGATCATGGCATTCAAATTGGTTTTATCGGCTCAACAACTGGTGGAAAAGTGAGTATTTCCTCTACTGGAAATGTTAATTTGACTGGCGATCTTTCAGGTCATGCCGGCACCAATTTGACAGTAAATTCAACTGGTGGTTCGATTCAGCAGACCGGTGGCCGCCTGATCGGTGATCACCTCAATCTGACCGCCAAAACCGGTATTGGCAGTGATGGTACATTAAAGCATCACATTCTCAGCGACAAGGGCTCTTTGAGTGCAGTAACTACCAGTGGCAACATTGATATTGTTTCGACTACAGCAACCGGCAAAAAAGGCGATGTTGAAATCGGCAAACTAACCACCGGCGGGGATATTAAGTTTACTGCCGATGGCTCTATCTATAGGTCTTCTGCCAGCGATACGCTGGTAAAAGGTCGTCGAATCGATTTGCTGAGCAACAAGGGACAGATCGGAAAAAGCGGCGCTGCTCTCAAAATTGAAGCCGGCCAGACTCCGGCTGCATCGGGTGATACCATGTCAGCAAGTATCAATGCGAAGGCAAGAGACAGCATTTTCCTTGAACAGACCAGCGGCAATATGAGACTTGGGCGCATTGAATCAGAGCTTGGCGATGTGGAACTGAATGTGGTCAATGGCAGTTTTGACAATGTTCTGCCGATAATTGATAACGCAAATGATCGCAAAGGCGATGAACTGGTAGAAAAATGGGTCGCCATGGGTCTGGTAAATGCCGATGGCACCGATAACGGTGCAGCTTTCAAAACCAGGGCGATTTCCGATTATGAAAATATGGTCAAGAGTGAGTTCGCTTCTTACTCCGCCCAAAAGGCTTATTACTCTGCCAACCCGGGTGTGACCAAACCGGCATCTTACAACGCTCTGGCCGCCAAATACAGTTCATATTCAACCGCCACAGCTTATCTGACTGCAAAAAAATCAGATTCTTCAAGTGATTATTACAAAATTTCAAACAATACCTACGGATGGACCAGAGATAATCTGCTCTATGCTCTGCAGAAATCCATAATGAATCCAACCTCCGGTTCCAGCGGCTCTCTCAGCCGCCCGGCCAATATTAAAGGCAAAAACATTACGCTGAAAGCTGCCAATGGTGGCATTGGCAGAGATGGCACCCCTGAAGAATTGAGCACTGCCAATCTCAGCACTAATCTTGAAGTTCTCAAAAAACTGGCTGGTGCCGAAGCCTCAGATATTACCTGGAAAGAAGCTGAAGCAAAAGCCATTATCAACAATACCACCGCAATTGGTATTGAAATGACCAGTTCTTCAGGCGGTCTTACCGCTATCGGTAAAAACAACATTTACATCGCCGCGGCAACCGAAGATCCGATCTATTTGAAAAATATCGATGCCGGTTCAAACAACATTCGGCTTCTCGGCAAAGATGGCATTTTCAATGTAACCACAATTACCGATTCGGTTAATCTGAAAGGTAAAGACCTGATTATCGAAGGCGGTGCAATCGGAACGAGCAGTTCAATCGGAAAAACCGACAAGGCCATCGTTACCGATTTAACTGGCAAACTTACCGCACGAGCCGAAGGTTACATCAATATTTTCCAGAACAGCCTCAATTCTCTTGTGATTTCCGCCCTGTATGGCGGCGGCGACGTGAAATTGCGGTCAAAGAAAAATATGGGTAGCGTAAATACCGGGGTTGCCTTTGATGACTCAGGTTACCTCAACGCCATGGGCAAACTTACTCTGGTTTCAGATGCAGGCAACATTGGTGAAGATGATAAAGGCATAAGAATTCTGACCGATGACCTCGATTCAATTGATGTAACCGCAACAAACATTTATTTGAAAGGGCAAACAAATTCTTCAAGTAAACCCGCTCTCAAAATTGCCAAAGCCAAAACTGGTTCTGGCGGAACCATGCAGGTGGTCAGTGATGCGGCCGCAGTTGATTTTGACGGCAAGATCGAAGCCGGAACCCTGGAAGTTAACACAACTACCGTTTCACAGAATGAATCGACCGGAAGTATCATTGCCGGCACCCTCAATGCCGTAACTACAAGTGGTCTGAACCTTGACAGTCTTAATAATATGATTTCCAATGCTGCAATGAGCAACCTCACTGGCAGCATCCTGCTGAAAAACAAAACCGCTCTTAAATTGCTTGGTGTTACAAATTCATCGACGGGAACCACCGATAAGCTTGTGATAAACAATAGCGGCACCCTTACCTTTGGTGGTGTGGTAGATGCAAAGAACATCGAGCTTAATGCTACTTTGATTGCTCAGGATAATGTCAGCAGTATTAAAACCGATAGTCTTAATGTCGTTTCAAATGATGGTTTGAATTTGCAGAGTGTAAATAATCAGGTCAAAAAAGCGACCCTGACCAATTCAATCAGTGGCGATATAATACTTGGCAACAAGGAAAGTTTGACCCTTCTGGCAGTAACCAATTCCTCGACGGCGGCAAATTCAAAGTTTGCCTTGAACTCCACCGCTGCCGTGGACTTCACCGGCGCTGTAAATGCCAAAAATGTTTCAGTGAAAGCACTTTCAGTTTCCCAGAATGAGACATCGAGCAGTATTGTGACTGATCGTCTTGAAACTGGTACCGAAAAAGGTTTGGCCCTTGACAGTTCCAGTAACCAGATCAAAAGAATTCTGATGACCAATAAGACCAGTGGCAACATTATTGTCGTAAATTCAGTCGTTCTTGACCTTGACCTTGCTGAGAACCTTTCGACGACAGCCACGGATATGACTGTTTTTGACAATGGCCGCCTGGTACGAATAAATGGAATTTTGAAAGGCCCAAAAGTTGTAGTTTCCTCTACTACTCTGAATCAAGGGAAAGACGGTTCGATTCAAACTCCAGATCTTGAGATAACAACAAAGTATGGTCTTTCAATTAACAGCGGTAAAAACAAGTTTTCCCAAGCCACTTTGAAAAACAGGGTTTCTGGCGATATTAACCTGAAAAATGGAATGGCATTGAAGCTGCTTTCTGTTGAAAATCTATCAACCGATGCGAATTCTGGTTTCTTCATTGAAAACGCCGGTGATTTAACTTTCGCGGGCGCAGTGAATGCAAAGAATGTTGTGATTAAGGCTAATTCCGTTGCTCAGGATGAAGCTAACAGCAGCATCGTTACCAGTTCTCTTGAAGGCATAACTCAAAATGGTCTGTCACTTGACAGCGCCAATAACGTAATCAATAAAGTTAACCTGACCAATTCTCTCAGTGGTGACATTGTTGTTGCAAACAAAGGGGTTCTTGAAATTGCCAAAGCGGAAAACCTTTCAACTACTGCAACCGATAAAATTGATATTGTCAATGCCCGTTCAGTCGTGTTAAGTGGCCTGCTTAAAGGACCCAAAATAAAATTGTTCGGCACTTCTTTAACTGAAGGAACTGCGGGGGCGCTGGTTACAGCCGATCTGGATCTCACTACGAAATACGGTCTATCGCTTAACAGCAATAATAATGAGATTTCGAAGGCAGTCTTATTGAATAGCAATTCGGGCAATATGGTTATCAAAAACAAGACTGCCATGGATTTGATCGCAACCAACAAATCAACCGCTGCAACTGCAAAAATCTCGGTAGACAACTCTTTAAATCTCAGACTCAGAGGTGAAGGCAAAAATTTTGAAGTCAATGCACTTACCCTGGTAGGCGGAATCAAGACTGACAATCTGGTTGCGGTAACCCAGAATGGCATGACTTTACGTGACGGCAATCAAATCAAGCAGGCCAGTCTGACCAATACAACCTCAGGAGCAATCGAGCTTGAATCCATCGAATCTGCACTGAAGCTCCTTAAATTCGTCAATTCTTCCACCTCGGAAAAAGAAAGAAATCTCATTCTGGCTGTCGGCATCGACCTCATTTTTGCCGGTCAGGTTGACGCCCGCAATCTTGAAGTGATGGCAAAAACAATCAGCCAGGACGAGACTGCAAGTTCGATTAAAACTAACGATCTAAGAATAGAGAGCGAAGAAGGCTTGTCGCTCGATAGCCTTACTAACCAGATTTCTCAGATCCAAATCAGAAATCGGCGGGGAGACAGTGTTTTTAAAAATAACACCAGTTTGATCGTTAATGATTTCAGAGGTGGTGACAATGTTGCCATGTCAAACATCGGTGACATGACTTTCAATCGTGGGCTTGCCGGCAGAAATGTTACCGTTAACCTCATCGGGTCAATTAATTCGAACGACAGGTTTAACGCTGTTGAGAACCTTACAGTTAATGCCACAGGAAAAATTACCCTGCGTTCAGCCAGGGCAAGAAACGTTTATTTGAATTCAGGCCTGGCACAAAGTGCAATTTCTCTCAATGTTCTTGATGAAGCTTCTCGAAACTTGAGAATCAATCTGTTTGATGATCAGACAGACGAAAGAAACCTGTACGGAAACATTGTAAACAATATCGCTGACAGCGGTGGAATAAACGTTTACGAACTGATTGCCGATGAAGAGATACATGGCCGCTCAGCCGCCGGAGACATTCTCGTGGCTGATATCGAAGGCAAAAAGATCGTGCTTGAAGGCAGTCAGAATGGTCGAATAAACCTTGATCGTGCAAGATTAGGCGAAGTATTGAAAGTTTCGGGTGGAGAATTCGACGGCGGTCAGATCGAACATACCGGTTCAACTGATAATTTAAAACTTGAATTTGCCGGGGCCAACGGTGGTTATATGAAAGACGTAACGGTAAACAAGGTAATTTCAGCCACTGGTGTTCAAATCGACAACCTTAACAGCATGACCGCTGACATCAATGCCGAATGCGACCTTTTTACCATTAAAGATGCAGATCTGATGGTCTATGGGGTATTCTCCAATGGTCAGACCTCGGTTACCGTTCCCGGAAGTGAAAACTTCTCTTCTGAGATTAAATTTTCAGGCCCCACGGTTTCGGTGACCAAACATGAAGCCATAAAATCCACTCAGAGCTCAACTGAAAAAATTGCTGGCATCGTTAACAGCACCAATGAATCGATGAATGGCGATGCGGGGCAGGAATTATCTGAAAAATCAGATAAATCTAAAAATATGATAGAATTTACCGGTTTAAAAACCAGTAGAATCAATTCTGAAATGCTTGCCAGTCATGATGGAAAAGTTTTCCTGACGGCTGAAAATGATGAAGATGAAGAAGTTTCCGAAGAAAAAAATGCTGAAAAGGAAAATCAAGACTGATGCGAAGCCCTGACCTTATAAGCCATGACAAACCTATTGTGGCAAAAAATAAAATGAAAAAATCATATAAAGATTTAAAGTTTAAACTAAGTTTGTTTTTGACCGCCGTATTTGTTTTTCTGGCATTAGCCGGCTCTTATGCACAGACGACAACCCCTTCGATTGAACCGGCAAGAACGCCCGGTGCAGATCTTAACCGCATTCTCGACGATCTGCAGAAAAATCGCATCGAACGTGAATTGAAAAAAGAACTCGATAATTCCGAAAAAAAAGCAGAACCTGCTTCAGCAGCCCAGGTTCAGCAGCCGGCACTGCCTGAAACCAGGGTTACTCTGAATAAAATCGAGTTTAACGAATCATCGGTGCTGAGCCAGGAAAAGCTTGCAGAGTTTTCAAAAGAATATTTGAACAAAGAAATCGGTATTGCTGACCTTAAAGATTTTATAAGTA
>JBMOKV010000569.1:0-6371 GCA_049325495.1 Candidatus Rifleibacteriota bacterium
ATAACCAGGCAGCTTTCGAAGGCGGCCGCAACGAATAATTATTTATCCATTAAAACATTTGCAAGGGCTGGCCGCCGGGCCAGCCCTAATTTTTTTGAAAATTAACCATGTGGTTTGAAAATTAATCGTTTAAACCAGAGAATTGTTTGTCAGAAAAGTGCACACAAAGGCGCCAAGGCACAAAGCGCACAAAGAATTTCAAGAAAAGCAATTCTGTGGCTTGGCACACTTTGAGGATCAGCTAGATGTTATTTTTCATTGGCGGTGCGAGTATGGTTAAATCGTGGAAAGCCAAAAAGCGAGAATAATGGGATTTGCTCGGTAAGGGCTTTTCTACGGCAGGTCGGAAAAATTTCGGTTCAATGATCTGACTGATTGAAAGTGCTCATGAGATCAACAATGCCGCTGACGCCCCAGCTTCTGAAGCGTTCAATTTCTTTGGCAACATCTTTTGGGTTGAAAGACCAGGTGGTGTTCCAGATTGAAACTTTGCCGTGAGACTCAAGCTTTTTAACGATTTCAGGGGTGACCCATTCTGCTCTGAGGGCATAAAGAACCGGTTTTCCGGCGGATTTTGAATACTCGATCAACCGGTCGATCGCCTCGTCGGTGTATTTTCCGTCTTTGCTGCTGCCGCTGCCGGGGGAGAACTTGATATAGCAGTCTGGAAAATCGCTGCGAATTTTTTTCAATCGCTCATCATCTTCGGCTTTAGGGCCATTCCCGCCGGGAGCGGTGACATTGATGTTCATTATCAGCTTTTTGCCATCGACGCCATGTTTTTTCAGGGTAGCCAGAGTGCCGTCGAGGGCGTTGTCGGTCTTTAGATCAACCTTTATGCCACGGCCTGAGCTGGTCACAATTTTTACCCAGTCATCGAACAGCAGACCATTGGTCTGGAACGGGTCGTGGGCGGTAACCGGCCTGGGCTCGCCACCAAAAATTGGAATTACCGATCTGAGCGGCCCTTCAAGCCTGACGTCGCACTCGAACCAGTTGCAGTCACTTTTCAGCGCATTTTTAAGTTCGCTGTAAGTATTGGTGTAATGGGCATTAACCACGTTTGAAATGTCGTCGTCGCGGTGCCAGCCGAAGTTTCTGCGTTCGAAAGCCAGGTTGCACAGCTCTTTGGTTCTGCTGTCGTTAAGTTTTTTCTGGACAAAGAATGCCTGCAGCCGTGAAAGCTTGGGAAAAAGCTCGCGAAGCTGGTTTATTGCGAAGTTTACTTTGTCTTTCAGCGCTGTAAAAAAGCGCCAGGGCGATTTCTTTTTGGGTTCTGTGTTTGAACTTTCAGGCTCTGCTGTCTGGCTCTGAATTTGTGGTGTTGCCTGCACCTGATCAATGCTGGCAGCTGGAAGGTTTGCGGCTTTATCAAGCTGGTTGCGTGCCTGCTGCAGTTCGGCGGCCAGGCGATTTATCTGAGAACGGTCGGCACCACGGTTAACCGCTTCGATATAAGCCTTCTGCGCTTTCAGAAATTCGGCATGCCGACTCTGCTCACTGGCCAGACCTGGCGAATAACCTGAAACAGCCAGTGCCAGAACGATTAACCCAAGTTTTGAGTATGGAATGGGATTGTACATATTTTAATTATAATGAAATTTTTGCAATCCGACAGACACAGAATGTTAGTGCATAAACCAATAATTTTTTTACATAATTTCATGCCCCGACTGGATAGGGGCATCCCAGAAACTCACTTTCGATTGGGAAGAAAATTTTTGTAACCAGCTCGGCAAAAATATGATCTAATTAAGATATATGGAAAAAACCAGAAAAACACGTCGTGACTTTTTGAAACTTGCCGGTTCAATGGGCCTGGCCGGGTATTTCGGACTTTCGCCGTTCTGCCTGCATGGTGAAACTGAATCGAGCGGGGTTGAAGCGCGATTTTACGAAAAGTTATCGGGAGAAAAGGTGCGCTGCCTGCTTTGCCCGAACTTCTGTGTTCGCGATAGCGGCGAAACCGGCAAATGCCGGGCGCGGCAGAATGCTAACGGCACTTATTATTCGCGGGTTTACGGCAAACCCTGCGTTATCGCCATCGACCCGGTTGAGAAGTGCCCTCTGTTTCACTTTCAGCTGTCCAAGCCGGCATTTTCGATCGCAACAGCGGGTTGTAACCTGTTTTGCCATTATTGTCAAAACTGGGAGTTTTCGCAAAAAGGGCCGGCTGAGACGAAAAACTATTCCATGACCCCGGCGCAGGTAATCGAAAAAGCGCTTGAATACCAGGCTGGAGCAGTTTCATTTTTTTACACCGAGCCGACCATCTACATCGAATATATGATTGACATCGCCCGCGCTGCCCGCAAAGCTTCGCTGCCCTGTATAATGGTTACGGGCGGATTCATCAATCCCGAACCTCTCAAAGAACTGCTGCCGTTGATCGACGCTTTTGTCGTTGGTCTAAAAGGCTTTAACAATGACTATTTCAGGGAACATGTCGGTGGCAGCCTGGAGCCGGTTCTCGAAACGCTCAAGCTGATTCATGGCGCAGGCAAGCATCTGGAGATCGTCACTCTTCTGGTTCCTACTCTGAATGACCAGGCCGAAGCCATAGAAGCGGAGATCGAGTGGATCAAAAAAAATCTTGGCCTTTCCGTTCCACTTCATTTTACCCGCTTCAATCCGCAGTATCGGCTCAAAAGGCTGCCGCCAACCCCGGTTTCGGTTCTCGATAAGGCGAGAAAAGAAGCGCTCAGGGCCGGTCTGCAGTATGTCTATACCGGCAATCTGCCCGGCCACGAGGGCAATCACACCTATTGTCCAAAGTGTGGCAGTATAGTTGTTGAACGGCTCTCGTTCAGTGTTCTCAAAAATAACCATGATCATGGTAAATGCAGTAAATGTGGTTTCATGCTGCATGGCAAGTGGTGAGCAACATGAAAAAACTGGAGGATATGATGAATAAATCGTTTAAGCCTGCAAACCTGCTGAAAATTTTCCTGGCGTTGGTGCTTTTTCACTTTTCTTTCGCTTTGCCTGCCTTTTCCCTGCCGCGAGTACAGGGCATTGAAGAGTTGAGCGCGATTCAGGACGAGATTTCGCTGCTCAACCTGCTGAGGGGCTTATATCTGAGCGATAGTCAGGTCTCTGAGCTTTGTGAAATAGCGATTGAGGCTGACAAGGCGGTGAAATCCGTTACCAGCCCGATTGTTAAAGACAAAGGGGTCATTCTTGAAACTTTTGCCGATCTGCGGGAAAAGCTGTTTCAGGCTCCGGGAAATGAAACCTCGGCCCAGAAGAAGGCTCAACAGATTAACGAAAGAATGAAGGAAGCCCAGGGCCAGGTTCTCGAGCATTTGAGAACGCTGGAAACAAGAGCTGTCGGGGTAATGACATCGGCACAATTAGAGATCGTCGAGGGCTTCGTTCCCTGCCTGATTCCTCCAAGAGATCTGAAAAATCCGGTCAGGGTCGGTCAGGCTGGCGCAGCTGATGGGCCTCTGGCAAAGATGACGGATTTGATTTACGCTACCCCGGAAGACGTTTGGGGCGAGAGAAAGATGATTCTTCTTGGCAAGGTTGCCGGGAAAATTGAGGAGGATAGCGGCAAGTTGAGCGATTCTATGCGCACCGACCTGCTGAACCGGCTCAATGAAACCGCAAAAAAAATCAGGGCTACCGACCCGATCGATTTTCAATTGAAAAAGGGAAATCTGGCCGACGAGCTTCTTTTGATCGACCATTCCAAGCGAGGTAGCCACAAACCTCTGGGAAAAGTTGGGAAATGGTTTCTTTCAGAAACCGCAGTGAAAATTCTTCCGCGTTGGAAAAATGCGCTGGCAGCAGGAATGGATCAGGTTGCACCAGATGATTGTGAAGATGGCGATTTTAAACTCGAACCCAATACCGAAGAAATGGCGAAGAAGCTGGTAAACACCCTTGGCCGCTTTTATAAGAAAAACGGCAAAAACAAGGGTCTGCCGCCGTTTGAGCAGATTAAAGGCATTATCGAAAGAGCCGAGACAAGCAAAGATCCGCTGAAGCTGGCAGGTGCCGTACTTGAAGCAATCGATTCACTGGCCCCGGCGGGAGTAAAGCCGCCTCTCAACAAAGCCATGGTTCAGCTTGTTCGAAGTGTCTGCAAATATCTCAAGCTGCCATTAATCAGCGAAAAGCACGACCCATACGGTTTTTTCGAAGAACTTAAAAACGCTCAGAATGCCGGCACCCCAGAAGAAACCTTCAAAAGCCTGCGCCAACTCGCCGACAAGATCGTGCGCTTCAAGAAAATTTAAATTTTAATTTTGAGTTCATCTTTGCAGGTAGCTTAGATTTGCAAAATTTGTCTCCGTGAACAACTTTTTTGAAAGTCTTGCTGATTCTGTCCCAAAAATTGCGGCAATAAAAAAAGTTTTAATGGGAACAAAAAAAAATCGCAGTAAACACTTATAAAAGCTTTACTGCGACCGGGTTACTTTATTTTTTAATCGGTAATGTTAAGACCCCACAGATGGTCCCGCAATCTTCCAGAGTCCTTTGACCACTGAACTTCAACTTTCATTCTTCCGTCGAGTCGGCGGGGCAGAGAGAGTGTGAGTCTGCCTTCAGGCAGAATCCATTCAGCGCTTCGAGCGAATAGGCCCGCACGCAGATCTTCAGCAAGTTTTGGGCCGTAGTTGCCGATGTCATAGACTTCAGATGGAGCACCATATTTTTCGATGAGGGTTCTTCTTGATCTCTCAAGCACGTCGCCGACCTGGCCAGGAATTGAACCATCAACATCGATTACCAGAACAGCTTTTTCAAGCTGTAGACCATCACGGCAAAGAGCGAGTCTCTGACGCTGCGGAATATCTTTGAAAACCTGAATGTCACCAACAATCATGTCGCTCCATTCTCTTGCTGGAGCATTGGTGAGCCCTTCAAGTCTGGCAACTGCGTTGGCAAAAGCTTTTCCTAAATCAAAACCGGTAATAACTTCATCTTTTGCACGGGATTTTTCAACTCCTATTGAACCATCGCTGGCGGTTTCAGATTCAGTTTTAACCGGTTTTCTGGAAGCGGTTTGCCATAGTTCATCGAATTCGTAACGCCAGAAGCCGGTAATTTGATATGATCTGCTCCAGATGCCGTTGGTGTCTTCTCGTCGATTCTGTAGATATTCAACCCCAAAGGTGTGAGGACCAGATCTTTTCTGGTACCGCAGTCCTGCCTGAGCAGTATCGACATCAAGCTGAACCGGATTCACACGATCCTGCCGTTGAAAACGGTAGTGCAGGCTAAGGTCCTGGTCTTTGTTGTTCATGTTTAATGCGAGTGCGGGGGTAAATTCGCGACTTCTTTCACCTCCCGAATCGATCAGCCGGTTTTCAAGATCAAGTCCTATGCGACTGTTCCAGCCAAAGATTTCGGTGGCATGATCCAGTCCGGCACTGAGCTGGGTGATTCGGTTGTCGCGATTGTCCTGAATACGATCATCGGTTTCGCGATAGGAAAGGGCGATTCGGCCTGAGTATTTTGGCGAAAAAGTTCGGCTGATATCACCAACGATTGATTTTATGCGAGAATCAGCCAGACCCTGGTCATCGTCGATTGTTTCAATAAATGCGTCGATGCCGCCTGAAATCTGTCGCTCTTTGTCAATTGGGCCGCGCAGTCCAAGGCCAAAGATTCTATCATCAGTTGGGTTGGCAGTTTCATAGTTGTTGCGGTAACTTTGCCATCTGGCATTGAGATAGCGGCCATTTTGCAGATCCCAGTTGGCATAAGTTTCCCAGCTTTTTCGGTCAGGGGCAACGTTCCCACCGACTGGTCTGAAATCTTGCCCGGCAATTTCGTGCCGCAGTCGATAGGTAAAGGGCTGGCTGCCGCCTGAAATTTGTGCGAAAAAGGCGTTGTCGGCACGATTTTGGCCACTTGCAGCGCCACTCAATCCTTCGTGGTCCCCGCTGAAGTGTGCAATTTCAGCTTCCAATACTATTGGGTGCTTGCCTGCATTAGTTTTTCGTTCCCAGGCCAGGCCAAAGACCCGCTGATTTCGTTCCATAGTTCCCGTAAAAGAATCCGCTTCGCGAAGATTATAGACGTAGTTGAAATTAAGTGTGGTGTGACTGCCTTTCTGCCACAGCCATGACAAGCCGAGATTGCGATCATTGGGTCTTTCAACCAGTTTCCAATCGAAGTCGGAAACACCGAAAAGCAAAAGAATTGATTGTCTTGCGTCGCCTCGCGGCCGAGGCTGAAAATCAATTTGAATGCCTCGCAATGATCTTTGCAAAGTTCGGTAACTGAAGTTTCCGTATATGTCACCTGCTTCAAGGCGGTAGGGAATATTGCCGGCCCCGTTGTCCTGCTGAAATCTGATGCGTTCGATCTCACCTCCCCAGCCTGGGCTGCGATAAATTGAATTGTTGGCTACTCCG
>JBMOKV010000570.1:0-6368 GCA_049325495.1 Candidatus Rifleibacteriota bacterium
TCATCCCATGATATCGAGAACCAGACCTCTGACATCGTCGAGACTGGCAAGAAGAGTTACTGATTTATTCTGGGTCAATGTTTCCCTGGTTAATGATTCTACTTCTGATTCAATAGAATTTACAAGCTGAAAAACTTTTTGTTCGCCATCGTGAGGTGCGCCGAATTCTTCCTTGAGAGAAAGAAAGTCCCGGGTCAGTTTTGCCAGAAATTGCCGAATAGATTCTTTATACGAATTGAGAAGACCTTCTTCGGGCCCTTTAAAAAAGGCCTCGCCTCTTGATTTGGCAATTTTGGCCAGCTCATCGAGATCATTACTTAGAAGCTGAACCCGGGCTTCTTTCATCTTCCCGACAAAAGGTTTTTCTTCATTGCGACTGGCTCCTGCCAGCTTTTGTCCGGGTGTCTTTCTTGATTCAATGCTGTTGTTGCTGATTTTAACCGGCATAGGTTCAGTCTATTCCGCAAAGAATAACTTTGTTGCGGCCCATATCCTTGGCTCGATACAAGGAGCTGTCGGCCTTCTGAATCAGCTGGTCCTTGCTGTCAGCATTGAGTGGGAATCCGGCAACCCCGATCGAAATAGAGCATTTCAGCGGTGGCTGGCCAGGAATGATTGATGGAAATTCACACTGGCTGACATCGCGTCTGATTCTTTCTGCTACAACCTTGGCGTCGGCCTGTGTTGTTTCGGGAAGAATGATCGCAAATTCTTCGCCGCCGTAACGGGCAGCAATATCTGTATTGCGCACGTTTTTACGCAAAATTTTGCTGATTTCTTTCAGTATCATGTCGCCCTGCTGGTGGCCGTAGTTATCGTTGATGGATTTAAAATGATCGATGTCGCACATCAAAAGCGAAATCGTTGAATTATAACGTCGGCTGCGTGCGACTTCTTCATCGAGGCGCAACTGAAAATAGCGATGAACATAAAGTTTCGTAATCGAGTCGGTGATTGCAAGCGAGTAAAGGCGGGCATTCTCGAACGCGATTACGGCCTGAGAAGACAGGGTGGAAAAGAATTCCAGATCGTTTTCTGTAAAAGCTTCGCCGTTAATTTTTGGCCCAACTTTAACTACACCGTACAACTCGCCTTCTTTGAGCATTGGAATGTAAACCGCGAACGGAAGATTGCGATTGACCGTAGAATAACTTTGATAAGAGCTCTTGCTGCCCAGCTCCTGAGCGAGGATAGGCCGCTTTTCCTTCTCGATAGTGGTCATTGCCCAGGTTTCAGCAGCATCTTTTTTCAATTCAAGAACTTCTTCCCGGCTCATACCCTTGAAGGCTTTTACCTCGAGCTCGGGTCGGTCATCGGAAAACAGCATGAGAATACCTTTGTTTGACCATACCGTTTCGAGAAACATGTCGATCGATATTTTGATCAGCTCGTTCAAATCAAGGGTAGAGCTCAAAACTTTGCCTGACTGCTGCAGGGTCATCAGGTTGAAAACCTTGTGGTCAAGCTCATTTTTCGTTGTTTCAGAATTTTCAAACAGCATGGCATTGTTGATAGAAGTGCTTGCCAGGCCGACTATTGCCTGCATCAGCTGAATCTCTGCTTCAATGAAATCGGTTTTGTCTTTTTTGCCGGAAAGAACTACCAGGCCAACGAAGTGATCCTTAATTCGCATTGGCATGAACAGTTTCAATGCCCTTACTTCATCGGTCTCAAATTCGGCCACCATTAGATTGTGTTCTTGTTCAGAGGGTTTCCAGAAGCCTTTTTCGTCGAAAATATTCACGAGAATCTGGTTGTCTGAATAGAATCTGAAACGGGCAAACAGTTCAGGAGAAATACCCAGAAGATCTTTTATACTTACCAGGTCACTCTTGTCGTTGTAAAGCATGATTGCCGCGCCGCTGATGCCAAGACGGTCGGTGAAGGTGGTAATCAGGTTTCTGATCAAGGTGTCTACATTCAGACTGCCCCCCATATTCTGGCTGGCTGAATACAGCACTGACAGTGAATCTACTTTTTTCTCGAGCTCTTTGTTCATTTCTCCAATGGCCCGCATGTAATCCTCTATCACCATGCGTGACTCAATCAAGTTGCCGACGATCTTGGTAAAGCTGCCCTGAACTTCTTCAAGTTCACTGATTTTCAGGTCTTTGAGACCGTCAGATACATCGCCATCTGCTACCTTATCAGCTATTTCAATGAACTGGCGCAATGGGTAAAGAACCTTGCGGGCAAGAGTAAAGTGAACGGTAATAATAACTGCCAGAACGGTAAAAATGAATACTGGTATGGAAACTGGCTGACCAGCAAGGGCTGCCAGCCCGAAGACCACTGCGCAGATAATGAGAATCAGCAGGTCGAGCTTAATTGCAATATTCATTTTTGCTCGGTTCAATCAGTTACCTCGCATGCGTGAATTCAATTCATTATGGATCTGAGCCGAAATCATTGATGGATCGCCAGTAGCTTCAATCGAAAGAAATCGATCGGGTTCTGACTCGGCAAGCCTCTTGTAGCCCATGAAAACCTTTCGATGAAAATCCAGAGCCTGCGATTCCATGCGATCCAGTTGTTTTCTTCCACCGTGGCGCGCGCGTTCCAGCCCATGTTCCGGCTCGATCAACAGCAGAATCGTGTAATCAGGAAGAAAGCCGCAGAGAAAACTCTGGTGGGTCTGGGTAATGAGGTTTGGATCAAGGCCTCTGCCAAAGCCCTGATAAGCCATGCTTGAATCATAATAACGATCACACAGAACTATTTTTCCCGCTTTAACTGCCGGTTCAATGACTTTTTTCAGGTGTTCGGTGCGCTGTGCAAGCATCAGAAAAAGCTCTGTCTCAGGTTCAAGATTTCCGTTCTCCTTGTCCAGAAGAACGCTGCGAATCTTGTCACCGGCAACTGTTCCGCCCGGTTCCCGGGTGATGATGACTTCTTTACCCTTTTCAGCAAAAAATTGCTGCAGCAGTTTGATTTGTGTTGTTTTGCCGCTGCCTTCGGGGCCTTCGAAGGTGATCAGCATTCCGCGATTAATTGTGTTTGCTGCAACTTTTTCTGGCATTTTTCACTCTGATTTCAGGATATTTCAAAGAAGCTGTCGAGTTTGGTGAGGGAAAAAACATTGCGCACCGGCTCGTGGAGATTTGATATAACCAGTCGGCCTTCATGCTTGCTGATTTCTTTTTTCAGGTATACCAGCATGCCTAGGCCTGAACTATCCAGGTATGTCACCTTATCCATGTTCAATTCATAGACCCAGCCGGCGGGTTCAAGTTCTTCGAGTATTTCTGATTTCAGGTTTTTTACATGATGGACATCGAGCTCACCTTCAATCGAAAAAACCTTCAGTTTTTTGCTCTCGTCCCTTTTTCTTTCAATCTTCACTTTGGCCTCCGTCACTGGTAAGCTTATCGAGAATCTTTACCATCAGCAGCTTGACCTTGCCAGATTGCTGATCGGTCTTATAATCCACATGATCCATAATATTGCGAATGATGAATACGCCCAGGCCGCCTTCTTTTATTTCATTAAGATCGGGAACCGGAATGTTTTCGGGCACGAACCCCGGATCTTCGTAAAAGACTTCGACCGCAAAAATCTGGTCGCTGGTTTTGATTTCAAGCTCAAAAGACATTGATTCGTCGAATTTGTAAGCATGCTTGATGACGTTCGTACATGCTTCGGTGGTGGCGAGCTTGATGTCGTTGAGCAGTGCGTTGCTTAGTTGCAAGTGTTGTACACTCGCAACGATGACTCTTCTAATCAGTGAAAGAGTCTCAGAACTCCCCTGAACCTGCATTTTCAGGTGAGTCGAATTGGCTGGCAGGTTTTCCAGCAGATTTTTTATTCTTATATCCAAGTATTTACCGTTTCCTCAGCTGATTTTTACAACTGAAAGACGCTTTGCGCGAGCTCGGGTTCTAATATTATCATGTTATAACCTACCGCGTCTAGTAGAACTGACCGGCCAAGTTCTTTTGCTGTTTTTGCCATGAGAATTCCGGTTTCGCTGTATTCTTCAGATAGAAACCAGGCTTTCTCAAGATATTTCAACGCTTTGTCAGTATTGGTCAGATCTCCGAAGGCAAGATAGCATTGTCCGACCGCACGGTATGCGAGGCTCTGGTCAGGCATATCACGCATTATTTTTTCGCAGGCCTTCAGATTGTTGGCTGCGGCCCGCTGTTTTTCCACGTTTTTTAGAAAAAGAAACTGGGCTTCAGCTGCGCCCCAGCGTACCCAGTGATTGGTCTGGGGATGATTGACGGCTTTATGCCAGTTAAGCAACGATTTTTTAACCCATTCATCTTTCTGAGTGGAAAATTCTGCCAGGTATTGCTGAGCCAGCGCAGATTCGAAAAGCAGCCAGACCTGGTCGGGCTTTCCCTGCAGGTTTTGAATGTGATCGGAAAGCAGGTTCATCAATTCATTTTTGCTGCTCTGTTTTGTGAGCTCAGCGGTCATTGCAATTACTTTCTGCCGGTAAAGCCCATTCTCTGGAAAAAGATTGGAAAGTGATGAATAGCATTTTCTGGCTTCACCAAACTGCTGAAAGTTTTCGTGCAGCCGTGCAAGAACGTAGAGTTTTCGCGGGTCAGATGAAAGCCTGATTAGATTTCTCGTATGTTCGATGGCTTTTTCGGTGTTGCCCCTGGCTCTTTCTACGGCTGCCAGGCCGGCAACTGCCTTTTCATTTTCGCCGAATCGGGCAATAGCCTCATTGAAGCAAGCTTCGGCTTTGTTGAGCCCCTCTGACTGAAGCCTCGACCTGAAACTGAAAACGATGGATGCGTAGCCCTTTACCAGCAATGGCACCGGTGATTCTTTGCGTAAATGTGCCATTTCAAGTTCGATGTTTCTCAGCATGGCGTCGAACATATCCAGCTCTACCCTGCTGCCTCGCAGCTGACTGCCTTTAAGGCGCAGCAGCATGAGGTGGGCATCGAGTTCAAGGGGGTGATCTTTGGTGACAGAATTCAATAGTTCAATTGCCAGCTGAATTTTATTTTCGAATTCATAAACCCGGGCGAGATTATAACCGGTCTGATAATCAGATGTTTGAGTGGCTCTGACTTTGGCCAGCAGGGTCGATGCTCTTTCAATTTCGGCAGTTTTCATCGAAACCTCAGCCAGCAGCTTAACCCATGAAACCTCTCCTGGAACCATTTCAAGGGCTTTCTCGAGTCTTTCAGCTGCGGTAAGATAGAATTTCTTCTGTAAGGCTTCTTCGGCTTGTTTTGCCAGTTTTTCACCTTCAGCTCTGGCTTTTTCAAGTTTAATGAGTTCAGGAGCCTGATATGCTCTGACGCAGGTTGGATCAAGTCTTGCCGCCTGTTCAAAAGCGTTCTGGGCTTTATCAAAGTCGCCCAGTCTGATCAGAGTTTCGCCAAGGTCGCACCACAACTCTGCGGTGGGCGAAGTTTCAATCAGTTTTCTCTGAGAAACGGCTTTCAGCTTGAAATTACTGATGATGCCGGCGCAGCGTATTATGCCTTCATGAGCCCACAATGCTTTGGGGGAAGTCTGTAAAGTTTCTTCATAAACTCTGGTTGCCTGCGCAAAATCTTTCATTCTTTCGTAAGTCTGACCAAGCTCCAGAAGAATAGAAACATGGTAAGGGCTGAGCTCATGGGCCGTTTTCAAATATTTCAGGGCACGGTTGAGGTTGTTGCGCTCGATAAAGTGGCGGGCAAGTTCAAGAAACCCTTCGCCATTAGTCGATTTTGATTTTTCAATTTTTTCAAAAGTTAAATCGGCCTGGTCTTCCATTCCCATGGCATTTTGCAGCTTGCCGAGCTCTACCAGAATCTCTATGTAACCCGGAGATTTATTGAGACCCTGTTCAAATTCAAGCAGAGCCTGCCCCTTTTCACCCATTCCCAGATAGGCTTTGCCAAGGCCAAGACGCATTTGAGCGTCGTCGGGAAAAAATTTAATTGCTTCCCGGAAATTTTTGACCGCTCCGTCATAGAACTTGCGCGAGAGCATGGTTTGTCCCATTAGAATGAACATTTCTCTTGTATTGCCGGCAATGTCGCGGTATTGGCTCAATGAATTCTGGGCTTCAGCAGCATTGCCAAGGCTAAGGTGAATTTGCGCAATTTTGATCAAAATTTCCGGTCTATCCTTGGCCTTCTGATCAAGATTTTTCAGATGTCGCAGCGCATTCTGGCGCTGCCCGGTGTCGTAAAGCAGGCTGGTCAAACGCAATGCCGAATCGACGTCGTCCGAATCCTTTTTTAACACCCGTTCGAGTATCTCAATCGCTTCTTCTCGACGATTCAAGGCTTCGAGAATTTCACCGCCAATTTTCAACAATGACAGATGGTCTGGCGCTATGGTGCGTCCGGCGCGAAAAGTCGAGTATGCCTGCTCATGTTTCCCTATCTCAAGCTGGCCCCGGGCGAGAT
>JBMOKV010000571.1:0-6362 GCA_049325495.1 Candidatus Rifleibacteriota bacterium
CAGCACCCGGCGCAGACAATGAGATGCGGGAAACCGCCGGCACTTTTCCTCGACCAGCCACAGCAACTTTTTAATATTACCACGGCCAATCGCCATTTCCTTGAAAAGATCGGGCAACTCGGGGCTTGATAACAGGCCGGGAGCGGTTGGCTCCTGAGCGCGGTCGGCCTTGATGCGGCGGGCAACAGCCAGGGGCAGCGGATGATCGGCCTTGAGCGTCGGCGGCTGAATGCGCAGCAGCTGGCCGAGTCCGTAGCAGCCAGAAAGCACCGGCACCGGCGAGGGAACCAGAAGCATGCGATTCAGTTCAGCTACGATATCGAGCTGGCCCAGCAAAAACAGGTTGCGGGCGGCAGAGGCGCAGACCCGGGGTGACGGGTCGCGAAGGGCGGCAGCGAAATACGGCACTGCGGCGTTGGCACAGGCAAGCATGGCATTGATCATATTGGCCCTGACCCTGGGGTCGGGGTGGTCGTGAAAACGAGAATAGACAAGAAGCCGATCAGAACCAATGCGGCCCAGGGCCCCCAGCAATGAAGCGATAACATGGGGGTGCTCTTCTTTTTCCAGGGCCTTGAGCACCATTTCTTCGGCGGGTGATCCGAGAACTCCGCACAGAACGGCGCACTGGCTGCGCTTGAAAGCATCGGCAGATCTGATCAGGCGTTTCAACCATGGCATCAGCAGATCGTGCATGCGGCTGTTGTTCTTAACTCCCGGCAGCAGTTTGCGCAGACTCAAAATCATCTGTCTGATCACATCGCCGCTGCGCTCAACATCGAAACGACTCGACAGCATAATCAGGGCTGTTTCCGGAGCAACCTGGGCCAAAGCGTGGGCGGCATGCTGGCGATGCAGCTTCGAGTCGCCAAACAGATTTTTTTCGAGCAGGTGCAGACCTTTCATGGAACCGAACTGCCAGGCACCGGCAGCAGCCCGGCAAGTTACCGCAGCATCCCCCGAAGCCATCGCTTTTTTGAACAGCTCGGCCTTTTCTTCGGCAGGCGCGGGAAAAATCTCGGCAGCCTGCAGTGCCGCAAGTTGCAAAACCTGCTCAGAGGCCGCCGTGTAATTCTGAATGACCGGCCAGACCTCGTCGCGGCCGGTGGCAGCAGCCAATGGCAACAACCAGGCTTTGCGGGCCGGGTCGGCCGCTTCTTTCAGAAGCGACAGCAATATCATCACCACTCTCGATCCGCCGCAGGCAGCAAGAGCCCGCGCCGCTTCAAGAGCAACGCGCGGGTCGGCACTTCGAGCGAGAGTCAGCAGCTGGTCAAAAAATTCAGGAACCGGACTTACCTGCAGTGCGAGCAAAACTGGCACCAGCCGCGCCGGGTCACTGCCGAAAAGTTCGCGCTGCAGCAATCTGACTCGATCCTGGCCGCCGGGCAGTGAGGCCAGCAGCAGAGCAAACCCCTCGGGCAACATGAAGCGCTGCGCCGGGCTGACCAGAACCAGGCCGGGGGTCTGGCCTGACACCACCGTGTCATAACTGACCGGTTCTTCAAGAGACTGCAATACCTGCTCGATCAGCCCCGGGTGCAGATGTTCGGGCGCAAAAGCCAGGGCTTTCAAGGCCGCCAGCCGCAGCTGCAACGGCCCGGAACAGGCGCGTCTGACCAGCAGTTCAACCGATTCGCCGAATATACTTTTCCATGCCTGCTGTACCGGCAACGGTGCGGGCAGCAGTTTTTTCAGGCCGAGAAAGGCCAGCAGTGATGAAGTCGGGTCGTCGCCAACCAGAATTTCTTCGAAAATTTCCCGGTCAGTGGGCTGGGGTTCGCGCAGCATGGCAGCCAGGGCCGTTCGTCGGCTCCAGCTGTCGTTAAGGCGCACCATTTCGCGTGGATTGCCCAAAAGAGTCTCTGACCGCATCAGGTAATCCTTTTAATTATTTGTTACAACGGGCGCTTCGACCCGTTTCACGGGCTCAGCGACCGTAGATAGGTAAATTAGTCTGTCGGAGGCGCAGGATGTTCTGACACAGACTGCAACGAAGGGCTCAGCGGCCGCATAAGGCAAGTTATTCATGTTACTCCGGAAGCTTAAGTTTTTCGAGGGCATCGATACGGCCGGGCAGGTTGCCAGTATCCATGGGCAATACGGGCCAGATACGGCCGGTGAATTTCTGCAGCAGGGCAATGGCGGCCTTGCGCCCTTTTTCAGGTGATGCAAGCAGCAAAATTCCCTGCAAATCGGCTTTTTTGTGATCCATTTTCGCCTGGTTACGCAGATAATCTCGGGTCATTTCGCGAATTTTCGTCTGATCGCGATAATCGGGGGCAAGCTTGAGCTGATTCAGCAGCCCGGCATACAAACCTTCAGACTTGAGAAGCTTCATGGGATGGCGAAGAACCATGTGCATCAGATTACGGCTGAGAATGAAATCGAGCTGAAACTCTTCAACTGCCGTAGAAAGCAGACCGGTAGTAAGAAACAGAGCCCCACCAGGAAAAACCAGCTCATCGGCAACATCGCTGTCGATGATGAAAACACGGTAATTCACCTCGGGTCGACTGGTGTTTTCGGCGATCTTCCTGATTTTGGCACTCAGTTCCTCACTGGGTTTGATAGCTTCGCCGAGTTCACGCATGAACTGATCTTCAAGCAACCGCCCGACCTCTATTTCCGCACGGCTTTCATCGAGCAGCCGGGAAAAATATTTGACGATCGGGTTTGCAGCCTGCGCCTGTGAAATGGACAACAGCAGAATTACCGCAACTGACAGAATCAGATGGATCTTTCTCATTTTCCTTCTCCTTTGACTGGCTCGGCGAGGCGACCGGCAATGCGTTTTCTAAGTATTTCAGCCTGATCGATCGTTTCTTTGAGCTTAACGTCGAGCTCGGCGCATTTTCTTATCTGATCAGGGTTTGCCGGCATCACCGTGCTCAACTGCAGCCGTGAGTAATCAAAGCGGTCAACGATCGACTTGAGAACCGCCTCGATTTCGGCGAGCCCCTTGCGCAAAGCATTTTCGTCATCGGGGTTCGACGGGTATGTCGAGGTCATTTCAAGAACCGAACCGCCCAGCCCACTCATGATTTTTTCCACATCAGCCATGGCAGCCGCCGCATCTTCAACGCTGGCCATCGATTGGGGGTTAACCTGCTCGGGCTCAACCAGCTGGCTGGCATCGGCAAAGCGCCGATATGCGTCCTTTTTGAAATTCTCGCGCTCGCTGCTGCGCTGTTCAAAGCCAAGCGCGGGGCGAATCGCATCGATTTCACCATTCTCAACGACAGCTTCCCCGTTCTCCAGGTCAGTTTCGCTGTCAGAAGCCACCACCGGCGCCGATTCAACCGGCTGGTTGATAATCTCGATTTTCATGCCGTAGCGGTCTTCCTGCTTGACTACGCCCTGAGCGACCAGAATCTGCAACCCGCGGAAAAGGTCGCGCCGCGTCAGCATATAATTTGCCTCGAAATTGCCGCGTTTCATGGGCATGAAAGCACCGCCCACAATTTCCAGCATATTTTTGAAGGAAGAATCATTGCCGATGTCGGCAAATGCGCGGGGCAACCGGGCCGCGGTGCCTGACTGCACATGCAGGCGATAAAAGGCCTGCGCCGCCATTCCACGCGATACGGGCCATTCAAGATGAAAGCGACCATCGTCGTAAGCGTCGAGCAACCCGGTATTGATCGCCTCAAGTTCGCTCACCTGGCGGTTATACACCCGTTCATAAATCGCCGAGACCAGCTGAAAGCGGCTAACCTTTTCTTCTTCGGACGCTGCCCACGATGCAGGGGCAATCAACAGCAGTACTAAAACACTGCTCAATAATTGCCGATAACTGAAGTGCCATATTTTGAGTATGACAGGAGACTTGCCGATGACAGAAACCCGTTCACTGAATTCTTCCATTGCTCCTCCGGAGGACGAAGAAATTGTCATGGCCCAGATTCAGAAGTATTCTGAACTTACTGAGCGCAGTCTTGACATGATCGAAAAACTACTTAAACAGGGATACGCCATGAACTCACCCGAGGTCAAGCGTCTGCAGCATAAACTGCATGAACTTGAAGTAAAGAGTAACTTCTGGCGCAGCCGCATGATGAAGTTCCTCTGAACGGAAATTCAGGTTCCAGGTGGCGCGGGCCGCCTGAGCCAATGCCATATCCCAACGTCCCGACATCATCGCCAGTTTTCCGCCTTCGCGGACAACCAGCGGATGATCGCCGAGCCAGTCAGGCAGAGAATCGAGCGCAGCCTGTGCTTGAGCCAGGTTCTCTGCCTTCACCGTTTCGGCAAACTGCGACAGCTGCCACACCGGGCGTAATGCCGGCCAGCAGGCAGCCACCGCGAGAAATCCCGCCAGTATCAGACCCAGCCTGATTTTTCGGCTGCGCCTGCATAATTCGTCAATATTACCACACCAGCCCCGCACACGGGCAATGCGATCATCAATTTCAGGATGAGTCAGCAGCCATGCGGGAATCGTTTTGGGTGGCGGCATGATATTGCGCTGCAATGTTTCGAGGCCCCCCGCAAAATTTTCGGAACCGGTCAGGGTTGCTGCAAAGGCATCGGCCTGGTATTCAGATTCACGGGCCAGCGCCGTGAAAGTCAGGGCGAAAATTGCCAGAAAAATCAGCATTTCAAGGGCATCCATTGCCGCCGAGCCTGGTATCCAGTCAGGGGCATAGACGAAAAGTGAAAGCTTTGCCGCGATCGACACCATTACCAGGTCGAGAGAATAAATCATGTAACTGGAAACATGCCCCAGTCGCAGATGAGCCAGTTCGTGGGCGATTACCCCGATCACCTGCCTGCGGCTGAACAGTTCGAGCAGATAACCGGTAATGTAAACAAAGCGGAATTTCGGCGAAAGCCCGGCAACTGCCGCATTGGGAACAGGCTCACGAAAGGTATCCCAGATTTTCACCCCGGAAATGGGAGTGTCGGCGCGAAGGCACAGTTCGGTAATTTCTTCTTTCAGCTTCTCATCCTGCATCGGTTCGGCGCGCCAGGCCCAGTTGAACAGGCGTGGTGCCAGCAGATAGAGAAAAACGAAAAATACGGGGGCCGCGATCAACAGCCTGATATCCTGTAACTCGGGAATCGTCTGGCCTGAGCCCGCCAGGTCTTCAATCATTGTCCAGAACAGCAGCGGTGGAAAAAACAGTATGGGAACGGTCATGCGTGCCCGCCAGAAATCGGCGGGAGTCTGGGCATCATCGAGAATGGGGCGAAACAGCAGATAAATCTGAAAAATCAGCGGACGCCCGAGAAACAGGTAAAGAAATGATGACAGCAACATGGGTAACAACTGGGGCAACTGCTCCAGCAGACCGGGAAAAAGCAACGCAACCGGATCAGCAGCAGCCTGCAGCAGCAGAATCCAGACGACCAGGCTCCATTGCCAGATTTCCTGCACTTTCATGAACGATGGCACCGCGTGACGCTTCTGATAATCGGCAACCAGGTCTGGAATGCTGCGAAAGAGCATGACAATTGTGGCGAACGACCACAAGGTCATCGCCAGCAGCGGCATTTCGGCTAAAGTGCCACGAAAATGCACGGTGCCATAGCCCAGCAGCAGCAGGTGCAAAAAAATTGAAATCATCAGCTTCCAGTCAGGTTTTTCTTTCTTTCTTTTTGGCAGCGGGAAAAAGAATATTGTTGAGAATCAGGCGATAACCGGGGTTATTCTTGTGCAGATCGAGCCGGGTCGGGCCTTCGCCGACGATGTGGCTCACATCGGCGGGGTCATGGCCGCCGTAAAAACTGAAAAAACCCTTGCCGTAGTCGGCACGGATATATTTTACCGAAACCCCATCGTTGTTTTCGCCCATTACCACCACATACGGCTTCAACAGAGACTTTCGAAATGCCGTCGTCTGGCCGAAAAAGCCCTCGATGACATTGCGATGATTCTGGGTAAGCATGGTCGGAATCGGGTCAACCTTGGCGGCAAAGTCGAAAAGCCTGAATGTTCCCGCGTCGCCCATGTAATTATTCGACATGTCGATATCGGAAAACTCATAGATCATCGGGTCGGTAATCAGCTTGAAATCTTTGAAAGCCATACTTTCTTCGTAGTTGAGCTTGCTCTGGGCGAGCGGGTCGATGCCGTCGCCATCGATCTCGCGGGCGATAATATCGACGCCATTGGCTGCCAGTGCAATATCGAGGCTGTCAACCGCTGAACACATCGCAAAAAGAAAACCGCCTTCGAGCACGAATTTTTTTATACCGCGCGCTACCGCCAGTTTGAGCTCGCTTACCTTCTTGAAACCGAATTTCTGGGCGTCGAGCTGGGCTCGGGTCACCTGCTTGCGATACCAGTCGGCCATTCTGAACGATCCGTAAAATTTGCCGAACTGCCCGGTAAAATCCTCATGATGCAGGTGTATCCA